>CAZBOE010000185.1:562-5211 GCA_964493365.1 uncultured Tepidisphaeraceae bacterium
CAGCGCCATGCCCAGGAACAGCCCCGCCGCCACGGCGCCGCGACGCGGGCGGTCGCGCAGCATCGCATGCGCCAGCGCCGCGTTGGCCAGCGCCACCCACACCGCAAGCTGAAGGTCGGTCTGCGCGATCCGCCCGTGCCGCAGCAGCATCACGCTCGAACCCGCGATCACCGCGCTCCACAGCCCCACCCCCGCGCCGCCGACCGCCCGGCCCAGCTCATACACCCCCACCAGCATCAGCGCCGCGCACACCATCGTCGGCCACCGCGCCTGCACCGCGAGCCACCACCGCGCCGCCTCACGGCGCAGCGGGTTCATGCTGGTCATTTCAAACATCGTCGACTTGCGCAGCGCCGCGGCAGTAATCCACCCCGTCAGCGGCGGCTTGTTGATCCGGGGGTCCCCCTGCAGCGTGGGAATCAGCCGCTCACCCGTCCGGCGCATCTCCATCGCCGTCGCGACGTTGACCGATTCCGAGCCGTAGTAAAAGCCCGGCCACCCCAGCGTCGGCGTCATGGCCAGGCAATAAACCAGCACGATCATCAGCCAGACGACGCGACGCCGCCCATGCCACGCCGGACGCGCGACACCCTCAAACGCCGGATTGTCGATCGCGATCCCTTTTCCCATGAAACGGGCCAGACTGTAACAGCCCGTCGCCCCCCTAAACAGCACCGCCCGCAACCCGGGCGTCATCCGACCATCGTCCGACGCCGCGCGATCGGCTCACTTCGAGCGCGCCGGGCGCACGTCATGGCGGATGCCCGATTTCTGATCCGGGTCGGCCTTGCTGTGTGCCCGGCGGATCTCCGCCAGCCCGATGCGAGACAGCTTCTCGTTGATCCGCGCCGCATCATCCCGGGGGCGATAGCCCAGCAGATCACGCGCCGCGCTGATGTCCATCCGCTTGAAGCGGTTGTCTGACAGCGCGGCGAAAATCCCGAACTTGATCTCATCGACGTCGATGCATCGCTCGATGAGCTGTTGCAGGTCGCGCTGCGACACGAACGCGTCGAGCAGATGTACGCCGCCCGCGCCCTTGGCCGACTCATCGGGCTGAAACGCGCCGATGCGCAGGCAGATCACGCTCAGCCCCTCCTTCTCAGCCATGTAGCGTCCCAGCGCCTCGCCGAAACACTTCGTCACGCCATACAGGTCGCCCGGGTTGACCGGGTCGCTTTCCTTGACCTGCACATCGGGCGCATAGCCGCTGACGGCATGAATGCTCGAGGCATAGATGACCCGCCGACATCCGGCCGCCTTGGCCGCCACCATCGTGTTGTAGGCGCCGACGATGTTCGACGGCAGCAGCGAATCCCACGTCGCCGACGGGCTCGGGTCGGCCGCCAGATGCAGCACCGTATCGACCCCGCGACAGGCCTCTTTCATCGATTCGAGGTCGGTCACATTCCCCTGCACGACCTGCCCGCATTTCGCCGCCGCGGTCAGCTCGCGCTTCGACGCCTCGGTGTGAACCATCAGCCTCAGGCTGTATTTCTCGCACGACTGTCGTGCGAAGTAAGAGCCGATGTTGCCGGCGGCGCCGGTCACCAGCACCTTCCTGCGCCGGGAATGCCCGGCGGCCAGTGCGACATTGTCTGCGGGGGTCACGGGATTGGGCATGAAATAACCTCGTCGGTGCTCGACGCCCCCGCGCGGCGAGCGGCGCGATCGGGCGTGCGGGGCAACATAGCCTGCCCGTCCGCGTGCGATGAACGGGTAAACTCCGCGATACACTCAACAGCCCTGGCGACCCGCCGAGCCTGCACAGGCCCGCCGGGCTGTCGGTTATCGTTTGTCGGTGCTGGGCGAGTTATCGATGTCACCGCTGTCGATCCGTCTTTCGTCCGCCTCCAGCTATGGCATCGCCACGTATCCCCCCGGGGCAACGTTCGGGCCGCGCCGGCTCGAGGACTGGGAGTTTGTCCTGCTCCTGCAGGGCGATGCCGTCTACACCCGCGACGGCGTGGATCACCCCGCCCCCGAGGGCGCGCTGGTGCTCTGTCAGCCGCAAACCACCGACTTCTTCCGCTGGGATCCGGATCACGCCACCCGCCACGCGTTCTTCCACTTCCACCTCTCCGGCCAGCCCGATGCGTCGCTGGGCGATCCCGCGGGCTGGCCGGTCGTGCGCCCCTCGAGCGCCGACGACATCGTCAAGCCGATGTTCCTCCACCTGCTCACGTGGGCCGGGCGGGGCGATCCGGCGCTCAGCGAGCTTTCGATGCTCCACCTGCTCCGGGCATTCGTGCTCGGTCAGACGTCGGCCGCCGACCTGCCCGACCCGGCGCTGCCCGCCGCGGTCGACCGCGCGCTGCGCTACATCCAGGCCAGCCTCGCCGATGACCCGTCGGTGCCGCTGACGCTGGGCGAACTGAGCCGCAGGGCCCGCGTCACGCCCGAACACCTCTGCCGGCTCTTCATGACATCGACGGGCCGCTCGCCGCTGGCGACCGTCCGGCTCGCCCGCCTCGACCACGCGGCAACGCTGCTCGCGCGGTCGAACTTCGCCATCGGCGAGATCGCCGAGCTCTGCGGCTTTGCCAGCCCCTACCACTTTTCCCGCGTGTTTCGAGAAGCGTTCAAGCTTTCGCCCAGAGAAGTCCGGCGCAGAATCCGCAGCGGACAGACCCCGCCGATCTCGCGCCTGTTGACGCATCGCCACCGCCCGGGGGGCGTGTAGCGCCCCAGTCAGCGGGCGTCATCCGTGCGCGTGGTGTCTTCCTGGAGTATCTCGGCATCCTTGTCGCCGTGACGCTTGAGCGGCGCACGCTGCGCCTGCGCGTGAGGCGATGGCTCGCCCGCGCCCGGCTGCGGATCGCCCTGTTGCCGATCCGCCTGCTGCTCCTCGGGAAACAGCCGCGCCCGGTCGGCCTTCACATCCCCCTCCGGGGGCAACCCGCCCGGCCGCATCGCCTGCTCGGCATCGGGCGATCCGCTCGCGTTGCCCTGCGCGTCGCTGCCCGGCGCGGCGCCCGAGTAGCCGTCGGACGCACCGACGCCCTCCTCCAGCCGCTGCGGCTGTTTTGCCTGTGACGGATCGGATTGCTCTTGTCGTTGCGCCATGACGCTCTCCCGAAAGGGGTGTGGTCGCGGGATGTGCGAAGCGAGCGGGACGTCGGCCGCTGCCGGCGACGAAGGTCGACGTCGCACCGGCTCAGAACACCAGACGGGTCACCCCCGAATAGCGAGGGCGACCCGTCGTGTTGTCTGACAAAGCCTAGTCGGCCGCGTCTTCGATCGCCCGGCCGGCATCCTGGATGTCCTCTCCGGCACCTTCGGTGGTGTTGCAGCCGCTGACCGACAGGGTCATGACCAGCGTGTAGCAGACGAGCCCGAGCATGACGATGACCTTACGCATGACGATTCTCCTTGAAACTTGAGCCGCCAGACGTCGGCCGCGGCGTGCCTCGCATCGAGCGCGTGCGTCGCGGCTCCTCGCCCGGCAGGCGGGTCGAACAACCACCCCTCCCATGGCAAACGCCGCGCCGCGCCTCAGAGCCCGCTTCACCAGCCCCGACGACACGGGCAATCCGGTCTTCATTCATTACACTCGCACCACCAGCATGACCCTCAGCCCGCTCAGCCCCGACAATCCGTCGCGACATCCGACCGCCCCGCGACAGCCCCCCGCGGCGCGACAGGCTCCGGCGCAACCCACTCCGGCGCTACACGGCCGCATGATCGTGCCCCTGCTGATCGCGATGGTGGTGCTCGCCGAGTCGGCCCGCTGGCTGGTTATCCCGCTGCTTCGTCCCGATGTTTTCGAAGGCGACGCCGCCCAGCATGTCTGGTGGACATGGCGCTTCGCCGACCCCGACCTATTCCCGGGCGACTACAAGGTCGATTACTTCGCCGCCCCAACGCACGTGCCCTGGGGCTATTGGCTGATCTATCGCGCGCTCGTGCCCCTGATCGATCCCCAGACCCTTTCCGAGCTCATCGGCTTCCCGCTGATGCTGCTGACCGCGATCCTCATCTGGAAGCTCGGCCGCTCCGTGGGCACACCCCGACCCGACGCCCTCGCGCCGGCCGCTTCCGCGGGCCCCACCGAGCCGGGTCCTGCCGACGTGGGCCCCGCTGACCTGAGCACCACCAAATCCAGCTCAACCGAATGGGGCTCGATCCAGTCAGGCCCGTCCGCTCCGCCCGTGTCCACGATGCCCGCGCCCGACCTGTCCGTGCCCCTGATCGGCGGCATCGCCGCGATGGCAGGCCTGGTGATTTCGTCGGTCGGCTTCGAGATCGCCGGCGGCGTCGCGCGGTCGTTCGCCGTGCCGATGCTGGCGCTGGGCCTGTGGGCGATGGTCGCCCGCCGCGCGGGGTGGCTGGGTGTCGCGCTGGTCGGGTCGGCACTGACCTATCCGCCGCTGACGTTTCTGCTGGGCATCATGTCGCTCACGTGGGCGGTCTACCCCCTCATGCGCCACCGCCGGCTCGTGCGCGGGTGGATCCCCTTCGCCGCCGGCGGGCTGATCGCGATCGGCATTCTCGCTGCCTTGCGCATGAGCGACCTGCCGGGCGGCATGGGGCCGCCGCTCGATTACGCACAAGGCCGGACGATGCCCGAGCTCAACGTCGGCGGCCGCAGCGAGTTCTTCCACCCCGACGTCATCCGCATGTATGTCCGCGGCTCGCGCGCCGGCGCG
>CAZBOE010000185.1:5221-5479 GCA_964493365.1 uncultured Tepidisphaeraceae bacterium
TGGGAGAGCGATCGCTCGCGATCATCGCCCTGGCCGCCGTGGCCGCGCTGGCATGGCCCGACGTGCGCCGGCGCGTGCCGTGGGCCGCGTGGAACATGCTGCTGGTTTCGCTCGCGCTGTGGGTCGCCGCCCACGCCACGCTCTTCAAGCTCTATCTGCCCAGCCGCTATGTCATGTACACCGTGCCGATGTTCGGCATTGTCCTGCTCGCAGCTTACGCCTGCGCGCTGGCCGACATCGCCCTGCGCCGCGTGGACG
>CAZBOE010000185.1:5498-9142 GCA_964493365.1 uncultured Tepidisphaeraceae bacterium
CCAAGACCAACGCATCCACAACCTGCGCCGCGACGACCGACCCGGCAACGAGCGAGGTCACCGTGAGCCGGGCCGCCGCGACCCGGGCCGCCGCGACGGGAACCGCCAGGACCTGCGATCGATCTTCACCCGCCTCGTCGGTTCACGCGGGGCGGTGCCGCTGATCATCGCGGGCGGCCTCATTCTGATCGGGGTACGCGCCCTGTCGGCCGCGAGCGACGCCCCGGCCCTTGTCAGGCTCAATCACCCCCAGGGCATCGAAGCGGCTTACCGCTTCATCGCCACGCTGCCCAAGGACGCACTGATCGCCGCCCACCCGTTCGACGCCAGCGCCATTCCACTGCGCACGCGCCGATCGGTGCTGACGGCGGCCGAGACGTCGATCCCCTGGCATGTGGGCTACTACCGCCTGTCGTCGGAACGAATTACCGCCGCCCTGGCCGCGCTCTATTCGCGCGACCTCGCCGACGCCGACCGCCTGGCCCGTGAGTACGGAGTCGATTACATCCTGGTCAACCTCGGCCGTTACCGCAGCCTCGATGCCGCGAAGTATTACCCGCCCTATCAGCAGGCCCTTCACACCGCCTTCGACGCCGGGAAGCCTGACCGCTTCGCCCTGCTTGACCCGCCGATCGAGCGCATCGTCTTCCGCCAGGACGACATCATGATCGTCCGCCTCGACCCACCAAGCCCACACACCGATGCCGACGGGCGTTTAATGGACGCCAAACGTTAACCATCGGTGAACCCGGTTTTCTTTTGACCTCGCCCTGGCGCGAAGTCACACTCCCCCGCGCCGGGCTCGGCTTTGTCAGGCGCGCCCGGCCGACCCATACAAACCGAACCGATCCCGAGGAGCCCGCCATGTCGATGTCCACCGCCGAAGTCGGAAAGAAACTCGTCGAACTCTGCCAGCGGGGTGAGAATCTCACCGCCGTCGAGACCCTTTACGCCGACGACATTGTCTCGGTCGAGGCGATGAGCATGCAGGGCGAGCCGCGCGAGACCCACGGCAAGGCCGGGTGCCGCGCCAAGAACGAGTGGTGGTTTGCCAACATGATCTTCCACGGCGGCAAGACCGACGGACCCTTCGTCTTCGATGACAAGTTCGCCGCCGTCATGGAGGCCGACGTCACCAACAAAGCCACCGGCCAGCGCATGACCATGCGCGAAGTGGCGGTCTACACCGTCAAAAACGGCAAGATCGTCCGCGAAGAGTTCATGTACGCCCAGGACTGACCCACCCCGTCCGAAAGCATCCGCCGCCAGAAGATCGGCGGGAGCCCTGCAACGACGGTGCGTGGACTCTGCGATGACGGTGCGGGGACCCCGCAAGCGGCCGTCCGACAGTGCCCGCCGCGCCGACGGCTTGAGCCTGACGGGGGTTGCCCGCGCAGGAGCCAATTCGCCCACGGGTATGGGATCGCGGCATCGTGGGATCACCGCGTCGGGGGATCACCGCATCTTGGGATCACCGCGTTGTGGGATCACCGCGTCGGGGGATTTACGACCTCGACCGCGTCGCGCGGGTGCCGCGCCGCCGGGGCAGCCGCCGGCGATCGACATCCCGGTCGGCCGCGCCGCGCTTCCACCCCGTTGGCCTTCGGCTACACTTCCGCCACACGATGTCAGACAGCCCCACGATGTCAGATCGCCCCACCGTTCCCGCATTCGTCGTCGCCATCGCGGGGTGGGTGCTGCCCGGACTGGGCTATGCCCTGATCGGCCACAGACTTCGCGGGCTGATCTGCGGAGTCACCATCGTCGCGCTGTTCGCCCTGGGCACCCTGGTGGGCAGCGTCCGGGTGGTCGAAAAACCCGACCTCTCCGGCCGCGGCACCCTCCTGCAAAAGAGCCTCGTCAGACCCTGGTTTTTCGGCCAGATTGGCGTGGGCCCCATCACCATCGCCACCGCATGGGCGGCCGACGCCGTCAGCGCGGATCCGCAGTTGCGCACCCTGCGTCCCCATGCCCGGATGGACGAAATCCCCCGCCTCTACACCGCCGTCGCCGGCCTGCTCAACCTGCTGGTGATCATCGACTCCGCCTCCCGCGCCGCCAGACGCAGCGACGACGACAGCGCCCCGGCCGCCGCCTGAATACCCTCACCGCCCATGGCCTTCGCCCCGACCATCTTCGCCTCGGTCTTGCTCGCCGCGACGCCCTACGCTTACACCAAACCGTTCATTCAGCCGCTGCCGGTCTGGGACATCTGGTGGGTCTTGCTGATCCCCCTCCTTCTGGCGGTCGCGATCGTCTACAAGGCCATCCGCGTGCCCGATCTTTCGCGGCTCCCGCGCGAGGCGGGTGTGCTGTTCCTCTGGTTCTTCCTGGGCATGTCCGCCGCCGCGATCTTCCTCGCGGCCCTGGTCCGCTTCCTCGAGCGGTGAATCGCGCCCGCGTCGACTCCCCGGCTCGGTCGCCGCGGCAGAAGCGCCGCACGAAGGCCCGGCAGGCGCTGATCGGATGGGGCGACGGCCGGCATCGAAACAGGGCACACGGCCCCTTCTATCGAAACAGCGACCACCGCTCGCGCTGCCATCGGAAATACCGGGCCCGCAGCGCCTCGAGCCCGCGGAGCACCGCCTCGTCTGTCAGAGCGACCGGCAGCGCGGCGCAGTGGCGGCGGAAGTGTCGCTCGACATTGGGCAACGTCATCGCCCGACCCTTGGCCACCGAACGCGACATCGCGGCCCACGTCATCTCCATGACCTCCGCCTCACCGAGGTTGGTCGGCTGACCCGGAGTCACCGCGCTCGCGTCCTTGCCTGTGGCGCCAGCCTGCTTGCCTGCGACACCGGCGAACCTGCCTGTGGCACCAGCGCCCTTGCCCGCGATACCAGCGCCCTTTCCCGTGACACCAGCGCCGCCGCCTGCGGCGCCGGCATCCCTGCCCGAAGCGCCGGCGGCCATGCCTGCGATGCCGGGGGCGTCGCCTGTGACTCGGCCGCTCTGGCGGTTGTCGGCCGACGTGGGCTGATCGGGCTGTGAGCGGCGCGGATCCACCCCATCACTGTGCCATCCGCCACTGTCGGCGATGTGTCAGTCCGCTCGCACATGCTTCCACACTTTTGCTCCCGCGGTCGCGGGGGATCCGTTATGTCCGCGGCGACCCTGGAGTCGCGTCGTACTGGCGGACCACCGCCGACGCCAGTTCACGCACGCGCTGCGCGAGCGCCGCCGGCTTGACCACCCGGCAGTGCGGCCCCATCGACAACACCCACCAGACAATCTCGTCCAGCCCATCGACGCGGCAGCGAAAGACGATGCTGTCGTCGGGCTGCCATTCGATCTCCTGCGTGCGGTGCCAGTGCGTGTCGGCCACCGTGTCGGCAAACTCGGCGTCGAACACCAGCTCGACCTCATGCGTCGGCTTGCCGCGGATCATCCGCCAGGCATAGCCAAGGTGTTTGTCCAATGTGAAGCCGCGAGGCAACTCGTATGCCCGATCCGTCGGATTGGCGCGGATAAAGCGGCTCAGACGCAGGCAGCGCACTTCGCCGCGCCCGCTGTGATGGCCGACGGCATACCAGGCTCGCTGGTTGAACAGCAGCGCATAGGGCTCGAAGTAAAACCGCTCGGGCTTCGACGCCCGCCCCGCCGCGGCGGCCGAAGCGCCGGGCAAAGCGCCGGACGACGCGCCC
>CAZBOE010000186.1:0-7736 GCA_964493365.1 uncultured Tepidisphaeraceae bacterium
TCGAGGTCGCCCGATTCGGCGAGCGGGAACTGCACACCCGCATACGCGATTCGTCCCTGCGAGACGATCACGCCCAGGTCATGCAGCGGCGAATTGGGCCAGAACATCGTGTTGATCAGCGGCGCCGACAGGTCGGCATTGATGCGGGTGGCCGAGTCGGTGATGCCGCCCAGGCCCACATCGCGTTCTATGGCGATCAGCGCCCCGATCTTCCGCTTCGACAGATACTGTGCCGACTCGACCAGCGCCTCGATCTGCTGGTTGACCTGCGAGTTGAGCGTGCGGAACAGCCGCGTCTCGCCGATCCGCATCAGCAGGCGGCGCAGCTCAGGCTGAAACACCACGACGATGGCAAACGACGCAAAGAGCAGAAACCGGCCGTAGAGAAACTCGATGCGGTCGAGGCCGAACCGCTGCCCGATCAGCCTGACGATCAGGTAGAGCGTGATCAGCATGAACGCGATGCCCTTGAGCATGCGCGCGCCGCGCGTGCCCTGGAGGTAGCGCAGCATGAGATAGATCACTGTGCCGATGAGCAGGAGCTCGACCAGCACAGTCAGCAGGCTGTAGCTGCGTATCGCAGTGATGAAGTTGGACAGGTCGAATGGCACAGATGTCGGAACGGCCTCGTACACGTTTCACGGACGGCCCGACAGTGACAGACATGCGCCGACGCATATCGTGAGTCGCCGCCGAACCCGCACACATCCCTGACTGACTATACAGACTGCCCGATGCCCGGGCCACGATACAGCGGTTTTTTGTGCAACCGCGCACGGGCCGCCAACCACGGCCCACTTCCCCCATGTGCGTGACCGGTTCGTGCGACCGGTGAATCCACCCCTGCGCCCATCGAAAACACCTCGCGCCCATCGAAAAACCGTGCGGCCATGGTGACCACCCCTGCGGTCATGGTGACCACCCGTGCGACCGTAGAGCACCGTCTCCCGTGCTTCGGTGCGGCATACCCGTCCGCTCACCGGCCTGCCTCGCAGCCTGCTCACCCGCGGGGCCTATCGACCCGCCAGCAGCGCCTCGATGACCTTCACCGTGTCGGCCGCCTCATCAACGTCATGCACGCGGACGATCCGTGCCCCGTGGATCACGCCCCACGCCACGCTCGCCATCGTCGCGGCCACCCGGGCCGCCGGATCGGTCTTGCCGGTCAGTGTGCCCAGAAAACGCTTGCGGCTGGTCCCCAGCAGGACGGGGTAGCCATGCCCCGCCAGCCGCGGCAGGGCGCGAAGCAGCGCGAGGTTGTGATCCGCCGTTTTGGCAAAGCCGATTCCCGGGTCGATCACGATGCGGCCACGCTCGATTCCCGCCGCCTGAGCAACCGATGCCCGCTCGAGCAGGCTCGACTCGACCTCGGCGACGACATCGCCATAGACCGCCAAGTCGTTCATCGTCAGCGGCGTGCCCCGCATGTGCATCAGCGCGATGGCCGCCCCGGTGTCGGCGGCGAGTGGGAACATCTCCGGGTCATCCCGGCCGGCCGACACGTCGTTGATCATCGTCGCGCCGAGCTCGATGCACCGTCGCGCGACGGCGCTTCGCGTGGTGTCGATGGAGAGCGTCACCCGCCCGATCATGCCCCGCGACTTCATCGCGGCCAGCACCGGTTCGAGCCGGGCAAGCTGCAGGTCCGCCTCGACCGGCAACGCGCCGGGGCGCGTCGATTCGGCGCCCAGATCGAGAATGGCGGCGCCCTGTTCGATCATCCGCCCGGCGGCGGCCAGCGCCGATTCCACATCCAGATAACGCCCGCCATCGGAGAAACTGTCGGGCGTGACGTTGATCACCCCCATGACCAGCGTCTTGCGGTCAGGGTCCGATAGCCAATGTCTGAAGTCACCGGGATTCATGGGCTGCTCGCACGGCGTTTGCATCTGCCTGATGTTAAATCCGTCGCAGCGACGCAAGTGACCGCGAAACCGGCCGATCTAGTCGGTAGCGCGACGCCTGCGCTCGCGGAGGTTTGTCACATCATGGCTGCCGAACGTCTCATTTCTACTCCCGACATGCTCCGGGAAGTGTTCTATCCCGTCGCCATCGCCATCATGGGTACGAGCATCTATGCCCTGGCCTGGATGGTGGCCGAAAAACCCGTCGACGTGTCTTCGCCGGTCCCGCAGGTCGGGGCCATGATCGACCTGATCGACGATGCCGGTTATGAGGCCGCTGCCAGCAGTGACGATGTTCTTGCCGTGCTGGCCGAGTAACCCGGGCGAGATCGGCATTCTTGTCGCGGATCGTCCGCCTCGCGGCGATGACCGCCCGTGGCGCTGACTGCACCGCGACGACATCCGCGCCGCACGACGACATCCGCGCCGCGCGACGCCCTTATTCCCACGCCACCCGATCCGCGACCGGGCACGGATCACTAACGCAGATCGCCGGTGCTGATCGCCCGTGCGGGTCACGGGTAGAGATCACGCGGCTGGAAATCGCACGGGTGCAAATCAACCGGGTGCAAATCAACAGCGCGGATCAGTCGACCAGGTTCTTCTCGAAGACCACGAGGTTGTCTGCGTGGGTCGAATCCCAGCGCACGCCGACGATGTCGAAGCCCATCGCCAGCCCGAAGTGGATGAACTCGCGCTGGTGGTTCATCGCCTCGCAACGCGTGTATTCATAGCCGTGATCCCGTGCCCACGCCTGCTGCGCCTCGTGAAGCTGCCGCCCGACCCCCTGTCGGCGGAAGTCATGCAACACCGCGCCGAGCCAGTGATAAAACATCCCCGGCTTGAGCTCAAAGCCGATCCAGAACCCGACAGGCCTGTCCTGCACCCGTGCGATCAGCGTCAGGGCGTTGTAGCGGCCCATGAAGCGGCGCTTGAAAAAGTCCTGCTCCCGCTTGGGGCGAAAGATCGCGTTGTGGAGTTCGACGGCCTGATAGAGCAGCTTGTCGTCTGCGATGATGATGTCGGCTTGAGCCACGGACCTGTTGCTCTCCCAATAAACGCGCGGCATCCGGACGGATAGCCGGCGATTGTATCGACCCCCAACCACCACACAATCCCGCCCCAAATCCACAGCCTGCCGCCCGCCCGCGTCGCCTGCCCAGGCCGCCCGCCGCAACTCGCTCTTAGCCCGCGTCAGCCGCTTCTGTCGCCCAACCGAGTCGCCCGGCACGAGTCACCCGGCGCAAGTCACGCGGCGCGCGCCGCTCCCGGCCAACGCTCACCGCCGAAGCGGCGGGGCGGCTCCGCCAATTCTCAGGGGTAAAAAAACGCAGCGCCGGCCTCGGCCTGGCGCTGCGCCACACAAATAAGTCGGTCGTATCACGGGCGATGCGGGCCCCAAGCGGCCCCTTAGCTGGTCGGGTCCAGCTTCCGGCGCGGCTTATCGACCCAGAAGTAGTAGTTGCCGACCTGCCGGATCACCGCCGCCTTGTCGCCGAAGCTGAACCGCGGCGGCGTCAGGTAGCCGACCTTCGCCTGGCGGTACATCGCCTGCGTCTGGGGAGGCGTCGGTTGCCAGGTGTAGTTGAGCTCTTCGGCGGTCACGTGCCCGTCAAACCAAAGCACGTTCGCCCGGCCATTGTGCCGGGCATGAAACAGCGGAAAGACCGTGCCGGTCGCCACGTGGGGCATGTGGACGCTCTGTGTCCGAACAAACCCTCTGACCGACGGCTCGAAGTAGGCCGCGTCGGCAAACGCGACGGTCTCGGCCGGCGTGCGCACGCGCGACGCCGACCAGCCCTGTGACGCCGCTCCGCCCGACCCCGTCGCCTCGAGGTTTCGCGCCGAGCCGAAGCCGGCACGAAACCGCTGGGGCGAGTTCTTCCACCCCTCGACCACCACATGGAAATCCTCGAGCAGAAACGACGGACACTCGGCGATGCTGTTCACCCCGTCCTTCGGGCCTTTGGCATACCGCGTGAATCGCCCCTGCGAGTAGTCGTAGATTCCGTCCGGCGTGAGCCCGTAAAACGGCGACACTTCGCCATAGGTGCCGTCGGTCGCGGACCCCAGGGTGATGCGCCCGTCGTTCTCGCTGATCGAAATCGCCATGCCCGCGCCGACCTGCCTCAGGTTGGACTGGCACTTGGTCGCCGACGCGGCCTCACGCGCCTTGTTCAGCGCCGGCAGCAGGATGCCGATCAGCACCGCGATGATGCCGATCACCACCAGCAGTTCCACCAGCGTGAAACCATGCCCGTCGCGCCGCCTCGCGACGCCGCCCGACCGATCACCGCAAACACATCGCTTCATCATGGGCCACTCCAGCTCATTCAACCTTGTCGCGGCTCAGCAACCGCAAGCCGACACGCGCACCTGCCCCCGACGCCGTCACGGCATCGGCAGCCGCTCGAAGTGAAACGGCACGACCTGCTCCTCAAACCGGACCGGCACATCCCACCGCAGCCGCGCAGGCTTGGCCTTCGCGTCGGCGGCGTTCAGCGGCTGGTAGAAGGTCAGCTTCACCAGGGCCGCATCGCCCACCGCGTACATCGCGTCAGGGTCGTGCGGGTCGTAAATTGTGCGAAACAGCCGGCCGTCCGCATCGACCAGTTGCGCCAGCGCCGTGGGATGCCTCGTCAGCCGGTGCCAGTGCTCGACCGGCATCGATGTCCGCAGCAACCGGAGCCGCACCTCATACCCCCCCGAGATTTCATCCACTGCGTCGACCACCACATCCAACCCCTCAAGGCTGATCCGCCGAAGCGACCCCTCCGCCGAGCCGACCATGTCGCCGAGGTTGTCGATGACCAGCGGCTCGGTCTCCGTCACCTGCCACAGCGACACCTCGCCCGAGAGCGTGGCAAGCTCGGTCGGCCTTTGTGCCCCGGCCGGTACGTCGAGGCTCATCACCACCGGAATCCCCTGCATGTAATAGTGGTCTCGCACGCGCGGGGTCGGGTGGACCGGCGCCCCGTTCATGATCTGTCCGTCGGGGAGCGCGGCGGTCACGCGCGTGGTGGTGTGAACGCCCGGCGCGATCCTCACCTTCGGCTCGGCGAGCACCGCCAGCTGCACCGTGAGCGTCCGCCAGGTGGTGCGCCCGCGCACGAGGCTCGACTGCTCAACCCACCGCGCCTCCTCCGCGACCACGAGGAACCGCCCCTGGTGGGATATCGGCAGCGTCTCCCAGCCGCCCGGTCGGTCCGGGCCCAGGACGATCGCCCCCGGCTCAATCTGCCCGGAAGCGTTTGCGGACAGCCCGGCCGCCGAAGCGCTCTGTGTGGGCGACACCACCGGCCGGACGTCCACCTGCTGGCACAACTTGACGACCGCCTCCCACAGCGGCTCACGCTGTATCCGGAGCGTCACCGGAGCGTCGGCCAGTCGGCCGGTGAAATCGACGAGCTTCAGCACGTCGAGGGTCGGCGCGACGGCCGCGCCGTCAGGCCGCTTGCCGTCAGGTGATGCCACCTCCCCCGTTCTCGATCCGCCGGCCGAGCCGGGCAACGCGGCGTTCGCCTGGCGCGACAGCTCGGCAATCACCTCGCTCAGCGGGGCGTCCTTAACATCGATGCTCACCCGCGTGGGGCCCGTCGCCCGCTCTGCCTCGATTCCCGCGAGCGCAGCCCGGGCCGCGGAGCGGGCTTCGAGCGGTGTCGCGTCGGACGCGACGAGCGCTTCGAGCCTGACGGCCGCCTCGGTGCCATGGCGAACCAGCTCGCCCACCGCCCGGTTTCGAGCCACCCAGTCGTCGGCAGAGAGCTGCGCGATCAGCGCCTCGATCGCTTCCGACTCCCCCACGGCCAGCCCCGACCCGGCCAACTGCCCGGCCTCCAACGGGGCCTCAGCCGACGGCCCACTGGCCGATTGGCCATGCACCAGCCCGGCCGACATGCCGCCAGAGATCACGAGCGTCGATATGGCAAAGCCAAGCCGCATGCCTGCTCCAAAAATGGAGTGACCTACACCCGACCCGCATCCCGAAGCGCACCAACCCGGATCGATCCAGCCTTCGACGAGCCAAACTCCGCGCCGCCGCTTTCCGACGCTTCGGGTCCCGCCTGGCTCCGACAGGCCAAGCCCGACCGGCAAGTACCGAGTGGTACGCTCTAGCGGGCTGAGTTCCTGCCGTCTGCGGGTTGGCTCGCCGATGCTCGACCAGCCGCGATCGGACAGGCTGCGACCTGACTCGCCGCGGTCTGACCGGCCGCGTCTCGGCCAAAGCTCCAGACTGTGACGCTCGACCTGATGTGGCGGCGTCGATCGGCAGCAACCGCCGGGCGGCCCATGCTCGCCGGTGGACACTGAGACGCTCGGGAAGACTTGGGTGGTTTTTAGGTGCTGTGCCTTTCGGGCGCATCTGCGCTGTTGGTCGGGCGATGCTAAGGGGGTGCCAAAACCCGGTCAAGAACAATCCTGAAATAGTTCGTCGAACTATTTCTGTGGAAGGGGTGTCGCCGCGGTGACTCTGGTTGTTATACTCCCGCCATGGTGCGGCAGAACCTTACGCTGCGGCAGCGGTCCGGCGGCGAAGACCCTCAATCTCTCGACCTCTCCAGCGATTCCGCCTCGGGCGACGACTCGGGCGGCCAGGATCGGGCGTGCGACTTCGAACGCGCGGCCCAGCCCGTGCTCACGCGGGTCAGGCGGGCCTTTTCGGCACTGGTCAATGCCTCGCCCGTTCCCGTACGCACGGCGGCCGACCTCGAGCGCGCCATCCTGATCAACAAGAAACTCGCCTGGCAGGTCTTCAAGATCACCGAAGGCCCGGACGTGACCGCCGCGGTCACCTACATGCCCGCGGCGGCGTCGGTGCGACAGCTCATTGAGGCGGCCCGCAGCCATGATGTCCCCGCGAGCGTGACGGATGAGCTCGTGCAGGCGTTCGATGCGTTTGAAGCGCTCGCCCGCCCCCCCGCGGGAGACCGGACCAGCTTCGCCTCGATGGTGCGCGGCGCCGCGGGCGCGCGGGTCGATGACGGCACCGAGGTCGGCCACCGCCGCTCGGCATTCCGGGCCGCGGCACACTACTGGGGCGTGCGAGTGCAGACGAGCTTCGTGTGCCTCGTCGTCACCCCCGGCTCGCGCGCGGGAACTCACCACCTCGCGGCGCTCCGCGGGCGCCTGGGCCTGCTGCGGCTGCGCCCCGACGCGTCGGTGCTGGTCGAGAGACACCAGTTCGTGCCCGAAGCCAATGCCGCCGAGGCGCTCCGCCGGGAGCCGCTCGACCACGAAGCCGCGGCGCGATTCGGCTGCCCGATCATCCCCGAATTTTCGACCAGCCCCTTGCCCGCGCTGGTGGGCACATCCGACCGCGACGGGCGCAGCTACACCCGGCTGGCCGACCGCGCCGTAGGTCGCCGCAGCGCGGTCGATGTCGTCCTGGGTGATGTGGCACGCGACATGCCCCCCGACGCCGACGGCATCGAGGGCGGGCCGGGCGTCATCAGCCGCGTTGTGGTGCGCGTTCCGTCTGAGTTGCTCATCGCCGACATCCTGGTCGACCGCCAGATGCTCGGGCAGCGCGAGCCGACCGCGGTCTTCTATGGCGACCCGCTGGCCGCGTTTTCCAGCGCGGCCCGCGACGAGGCGCCGAGGCTGCCGATGCGTGTCGATCCGGTGCATCTGGGCCGGGGGATCGAGTCGGTTCGCACGCCGGACGTTCCCCGATACGTCGACATGCTGAGCCGCCTGTGCCGTCAGACCGGCTGGGACCCCACCTGCTTCGAAGGCTATCGCCTGCGGGTGCCGTTCCCACTGATGCTCACGGTGGTCGAGTTGCAGTTCCCGCTCAAGCCTGCCGACGGCGCCGACGGCTCCACGCCGCCC
>CAZBOE010000186.1:7746-9065 GCA_964493365.1 uncultured Tepidisphaeraceae bacterium
TACACTCTTTCCCTACACTCGTTCCCGCCTGATCGCAGCGTCGATGCCCGAGTCGATTCCCCCGCGGCAGGTCTTTGCTGGATGCCCGGCTGGCTGCCCGCTGTGGATCCACCCGACGCCCCCTTTGTGACCTCGCCCCGTCGGCCGCACACCATCGCAACCAAAGAAGAAGGCATGACCGGCGAATAAACGCTTTCGGTCATGCCTTCTTTGGTCTGAGGCGGTGCTTGGCACGGTTGAGCCGGCGTCGGGTCAAGCCGGCGTCGGCATGGGGCCGCCGAACGCGCCGCCGGCGCCAGGGTTGACGTCGGGGTCGGCGTTGGTCGGGCCGGGCTGGATCGTCGTCGAGCCGCGGCGGCTTTCCTTCTCGAGCAGGTCGCTGACCGTCGGGCGCGTGAGGTTATCGCCTCGCATGATCCGATCGACGTCGCTCGAGTCGAGCGTCTCATACTTGGTCAGCGCCTTGGCCAGCGCGTCGACCTTGTCGCGGTTGGCTTCGAGGAGCTGGCGGGTCTCGTCGTAAAGGCGGTCGATCAGCTTCTTGACCTCTTCATCGATCACCTTGGCGGTCTCTTCGGAATACTCGCGAACGCCGCCGCCGAAATCCATGAACTGGGGCCTGCGGTCGTCGTCGCCGTAGAAGACGAAGCCGAGCCGGTCGTTAAAGCCCCAGTCGCGGACCATGCGCCGTGCGATGCCCGACGCCTGGCGGATATCGCCCAGCGCGCCGGTGTTGACGTCGCCGCAGAACATCTCTTCGGCGATGCGCCCGCCGAAGCAGACCTTCATGAACGCCTCGCACCACCGCTTTGAGTAGTTGCTGCGGTCTTTCTCGGGCAGCGACATGGTCGCGCCGCCGTAGTTGCCGCGGGGGATGATCGTCACCTTGTGGATCGGATCGGCGTCCTTGGTCAGCCACTGCACGACGGCGTGGCCGGCTTCGTGATACGCCGTCGCGACTTTTTCTTTCTCGTCGATCACGCGGCTCTTTTTGGCGCGGCCCCAGCGGACTTTGTCGCGCGATTCTTCGAGGTCGTCCTGTTCGATGTACTCCTTGTTGGCCAGGGTCGCGGCCAGCGCCGCCTCGTTGATGATGGCCGCGAGGTCGGCGCCGCTGAATCCGGGGGTGGCCTTGGCGAGCTTGAGCAGGTCGGCGTTGGGTCCGAGCTTCACCTTGCGCGCGTGGACCTTGAGGATTTCGAGTCGGCCCTTCACGTCGGGCAGAGGGACATACACCTGGCGGTCGAAGCGGCCGGGGCGGATGAGGGCCGGGTCGAGCACATCCACGCGGTTGGTCGAGGCGACGACGATGACCTGGT
>CAZBOE010000187.1:0-2023 GCA_964493365.1 uncultured Tepidisphaeraceae bacterium
GAGACGACCACGAGCGATTACGACCGCGAGAAGCTTCAGGAGCGTCTTGCCAAGCTCGCCGGCGGCGTTGCCCAGGTGAACGTCGGCGCCGCGACCGAGGCCGAGATGAAGGAGAAGAAGGCCCGCGTCGAAGACGCGCTGCACGCCACCCGCGCGGCGGTCGAAGAGGGTGTTGTCGCCGGCGGCGGCACCGCCATGATCCGCGCGATGAAGGCGCTGAGCAGCCTCCAGCTCGAAGGCGACGAGGCCATCGGCGTCAAGATCGTCCGCTCGGCGCTGACCGCTCCGCTGCGGCAGATCGCCGAAAACGCGGGCACCAGCGGCAGCGTGGTCGTCCGCACGGTCATGGAGTCGAAGGACAACGAAGGCTACAACGCCCTGACCGGCGAGTATGTCGACATGTTCAAGTCCGGCATCCTCACGCCCACCAAGGTCGAGCGCACTGCCCTGCAGAACGCCGCCGAAGTGGCGATCCTCCTGCTCACCACCGACTGCATCATCGTCGAGAAGCCCAAGGCCAAGGGCGACGACGCCGGCCACGGTCATGACCATGGCGGCGGCATGGGTGGTATGGGAGGCATGGGCGGCGGAATGGGCGGCATGGGCGGGATGGACTTCTAATCCACCCGCACCGGGCCCTGACCCCGTCATCGATGCGGCGAGCGAAGCCTGAACAAACAACACAGACCATCCGCGCTGCGGATACGAGGAACAAACACCATGGCAGTCAAACTCAAGCCCCTGAATGACCGTGTGATCGTGAAGCAGTCCGAAGCCGAGGAGAAGACCAAGACCGGGATTCTCCTGCCCGATTCGGCCAAGGAGAAGCCGACCAAGGGCAAGGTCGTGTCGGTCGGGCCGGGCAAGCTCGACGACCACGGCAAGCGCATGGAGATCGCGCTGCGCGTGGGCGACACGGTCTACTACGGCAAGTACAGCGGCACCGACGTGGAAGTCGATGGCGAGAAGTTCGTCATCCTTCGCGAGAGCGACATTCTGGGCGTGCTGGATTGAGTTCGGTTTGTTCACCACGGAGGCACGGAGACACGGAAGAAAATTGTCTGCCGCTGCTGTCTGATCGGGTGAACGGACGCTCATCGTGTGCACTGAGAAACAATTGAAGCTGTCGGAGTGAAGCGGTTCTGAAGGCAACAGCAGCAGAGCCGATTTTCGGAGTCGTGGCGGCCTCTGTGCCTCCGTGTCTCCGTGGTGAACAATTTTGGAGATCGTCATGGCAAGCAAGCAGATGAAATTTGAGACCGACGCGCGGAGCGAGATCGCGTCGGGGCTGACCCAGCTCGCCCGGGCGGTCAAGGCGACCCTGGGCCCCCGCGGGCGCAACGTGGTGCTGCAGAAGAGCTACGGCTCGCCGCGGATCACGAAGGACGGCGTGACGGTCTCGAAGGAGATCGAGCTGCCCCAGCCCTTCGAGAACATGGGCGCCAAGCTGATCAACACCGTGGCGAGCAAGACGGGCGACGTCGCCGGCGACGGCACGACGACCGCCACCGTGCTGGCCGAGGCGATCTACACCGAGGGCCTGAAGTATGTCACCGCGGGCGTCAACCCGGTGCTGATTCAGCGGGGCATCCTCAAGGCGTCGGAGGCGGCGGCCGAGGCGATCACCGCCCAGTCGAAGAAGGTCAAGGGCCACGAAGATTACAAGCGCGTCGCCACCATCAGCGCCAACGGCGACGAGCACATCGGTCAGCTCATGGCCGACGCGATGGCAAGGAAGGCGTGATCACGGTCGACGAAGGCAAGGGCATGAGCTCTGAGCTGGAGTACACCGAGGGCATGGCGTTCGACAAGGGCTACCTCAGCCCCTACTTCCTGACCAACCCGACCACGCTCGAGGCGGTGCTCGAAAACGCCTACATCCTGCTGCACGAGAAGAAGATCTCCAACCTCGCCGACCTGCTGCCCCTGCTGAACAAGATCGTCGGCTCGAGCCGGCCGCTGCTGATCATCGCGGAAGACGTCGAGAGCGAGGCGCTGGCGGCGCTAGTGGTCAACAAGCTCC
>CAZBOE010000187.1:2170-2409 GCA_964493365.1 uncultured Tepidisphaeraceae bacterium
CAGGCCAAGCGCGTGGTGGTCGACAAGGACAACACGCTGGTGGTCGAAGGCGCCGGCAAGAAGAAGGAGATCGAAGCCCGGGCCGAGCAGATCCGCACGCAGATCGAACGCACGACCAGCGACTACGACCGCGAGAAGCTTCAGGAGCGCCTCGCCAAGCTGACGGGCGGCGTCGCGGTGATCAAGGCCGGCGCGGCGACCGAAGTCGAGATGAAGGAACGCAAGGACCTCATCGACGA
>CAZBOE010000187.1:2465-3766 GCA_964493365.1 uncultured Tepidisphaeraceae bacterium
GCGGCGTGGCCCTGCTGCGTGCCATTGACGGCGTGCTGGCGGCCAAGAAGAAGGTCAAGGGCGACGAGCAGATCGGCTTTGACATCGTCGCCGAGGCGCTGCGTGCCCCGGCACGACAGATCGCCGACAATGCCGGCGAAGACGGCGAAGTGGTCGTGGCGCAGATCCTCGAAAAGACCGGCGCCTATGGCTACAACGCCGCGACCGGCGAGTATGGCGATATGTTCAAGTTCGGCATCATCGACCCGGCCAAGGTCGCCAAGACCGCCCTGCAGAACGCGGCGTCGGTCGCGGGCCTGGCGCTGACCACCGATGTGCTGATCACCGAGCTCAAGGAAAAGAAGGGCGAGCCGGTGGCCGCGGTGACCGGCGCGGTATCGTAAGGCCGCGTAAACAGGCGCGGGCGTTTGATCGACTAACCCGACCACGGAGGCACGGAGACACGGAGGGCCTGATCGCGAGACGGGCGGCCGTGTCTCCGTGCTGTTTGATGCCGATGCCAGCTTGATGCCCTGTCGACTTGATGCCGATGTCGAGTTGATGCATTGTCGAAGCGTCAACACCCGGTCGGCTCACCCGGCATCGCGGCGGCGGCCCCTCAGTGGTGGCCGCTCGGTGGCGGCTCCTCTGTGGCGGCCTGGCGGCATGATCCGATCCGTCGGCCGCGCGGGAGCGTAGTGAGTGACCAGCAAGGCGTTGACAGCGCCCCGCGGGCCGGGGGGCGAGCCCGGCCGACAAAAACTGACCCGGGATGTGGAAGCTGACCCAAGATGGTTCACATATGACCGTGTCGGTGCCCGATCATAGGGAGGTGACGCGCGGCGCCCTCGGCCGGCCGACGCGACTGGCCGGCCCCACCGTCGACGAGTTCCGCGAGTTGTTGTAGGACGACCACGGCAAAAGGATTCCTCTGTGCCAGCAACCAAGCGTGACTACTACGAGGTGCTCGGCGTCGCCAAGACAGCGGACGACGACGAGATCAAACGCGCCTATCGCAAGCTGGCGATGAAGTATCACCCCGACCGCAACAACGAGTCGGACGAGCAGAAAAAAGACGCCGAGGTCAAGTTCAAGGAGTGTGCCGAGGCCTACGAGGTGCTGTCAGACCCGCAGAAGCGGCAGCGCTACGACCAGTTCGGCCACCAGGGCGTCTCGGGGCAGGCCCGCGACTATGCCCACATGGATCCGTCGGACATCTTCTCGATGTTCGACGAGATTTTCGGCGGGATGGGCGGTTTCGGCGGGGTCGGCGGCCGGGGCGGACGCCGCGGACCCACGCGCGGGTATGACCTGGAGACCCA
>CAZBOE010000187.1:3776-9031 GCA_964493365.1 uncultured Tepidisphaeraceae bacterium
CGAACTGACGCTGAGCGATATCGCATCGGGCGCCGAGAAGACGATCGAATACGAACGGCAGGATTTGTGCGACACCTGCGGCGGCAGCGGCGCCAAGCCGGGCAGCAAGCCGGTCACCTGCGTGCAGTGCGGCGGGCAGGGTCGCGTGGCGCAGCAGGGCTTCGGCGGCATGTTCCGCATGGTCACCGCCTGCCCCAACTGCCGCGGACAGGGCACGGTCATCCGCGATCATTGCGGCTCGTGCCGCGGGTCGGGCCGGCAGACCCGCAAGCGAACGGTCACGGTCAAGATTCCCGCAGGCGTGCACGAAGGCCAGGCGGTGCGAATCGCGGGCGAAGGCGAGGCGGGCGAGCCCGGCGCGCCGCACGGCGACCTCCACTGCTACATCAAGGTCCAGCCCCACCCGATCTTCACGCGGCACAACAACGACCTGGTCTGCCAGGTGCCCATCGGCTTTCCGCAGGCGGCGCTGGGCAGCACCATCGAGGTGCCCACGCTCAAGGGCTCGACCGAGCTCGAAGTGCCCGCGGGCAGCCAGCACGGCGAGGTCTTCAAGCTCAAGGGCAAGGGCCTGCCCGATCTGAGGTCGGCCCGCCCGGGCGATCAGCTCGTGCAGATCCTGGTCGAGGTGCCGCGCAAGCTCACCGAGAGACAGAAGCAGCTTCTGCGTGAGTTTTCGGCGACGGAAGACCACGCGGCCATGCCGCAGCGCAAGAGCTTCCTCGACAAGCTCAAGAGCGTCATCACGGGTGAAACCTGACCGCTCCTGAGCACGCTTCGGGCACGCCGCGTGCTGTCTGGGCCGGTGTGACAGTCGTCAGGCAGACGGGTGCCATGAGGCAACAATGAACTGGTGGAAACGACGATCGGAGCAATCAGAGATGAACGCCCCTGAAGCACAGTCGAACGACACGGCCGACACGCCCGGTGCGGCGGAAGCCAATCCCGGCTCGGTCGACACAGCCCAACTGGAAGCCCAGCTCGATGCCGCGCGGCGCGAAACCGACGAGTGGCGGGAGAAATACGTCCGCGCCGCGGCCGACTTCCAGAACACGCGCAAGCGCCTCGAAAACGACGCCGAGCAGCGGCTGCTGTATGCCAACCAGTCGCTGATCAAGGCGCTGCTCCCGGTGATCGACAACTTCGAGCGGGCGCTGGCGCAAGACCCGTCGAAGGTCGATTCGGCGACACTGCTCAAGGGCCTTTCGGTGGTGAGCGATCAGCTCATGGCGGTGCTCAAGAGCCAGCAGATCGACATCATCTCCCCGCAGAAGGGCGAGCCGTTTGACCCGACCCGCCACGAGGCGCTGATGCAGCAACCCAGCGACGAATACGCTTCGCCGACGGTGACGATGCTGCTGCAGAAGGGTTACACCCTGCGTGAGCGGGTGCTGCGGCCGGCGCAGGTCGCGGTGAGCAAGAGCGCCACGGAGTAACCGGCCGGGCCATCCCGGCAAACACCGCTCGATTGAGACCGGTCACTGGCGACTGTCAACCAACCACTGGCAACTCCCACACCCCATGCCCACCTACGAATACAAGTGCGACGCGTGCGAACATGCGTTTGAGCAGTTTCAGTCGATCACGGCGGCCCCGATCAAGAAGTGCCCGAAGTGCGGCAAGAACAAGGTCAAGCGGCTGATCTCCGCCGGTGCGGGGCTGATCTTCAAGGGGTCGGGGTTCTACATCACCGACTATCGCTCAGAGGGCTTCAAGGAAGCGGCCAAGAAAGACTCGGGCGAAGGATCGTCGGGCGGCGGCGAGAGCGGCTCGACCTCGTCAGGCGAGGGCAAAGGCGGCGAGACCAAACCCGCCGCGGGCGGTGGATCGACATCGTCCACACCGGCCACAGCTCCCGCGGGCGGGTCGGCGGGCGGGTCGGTGGGCGGGTCTTCGGGTGCGTCGGCTTCCGGCGGATCGGCCGGCAAGGGCAAGGGTGGGAAAAAGAAGGCGTCGTGAGCGAGTCGTCCCTGCCAATGCGCTGCCCGATCTGCAAGAAACCGTCGGCCCCGATGGTCGAGGGGCAGAAGTCGGTCTTCCCCTTCTGCTCAGAACGGTGCAAGCTGATCGACCTGGGCCGGTGGCTTGACGGCGTGTATCAGATCCCCGTCGAGATCGACCCCGACGACCAGAGCGATGACCTGCGGCGGTAGCATGTCCTCGGCGATAGGGCGGGCAGCGCGAGAGGACGCATCCGGGGATAAGGCGTGCCGTGGGATAGGGCGTGCCGTGCGACAGGGCGTGCAATCCCATAGGACGTGCCGCGCGATAAAGCCATGCCGTGCGATGCCGGGGCGTCGCCAGAGCCGTCAGGGGCGAGCCACCGACTCTATACCAGATAGACCGTCGAGACAGACCATTGAGGCCCGTTGAGGCCGTCCGCGCTTGCGCCGCACTGACGAGAATCACGCTCGCCGGGCGGGCGCTGCGGCGCGGGTGTGCGGTTTGGCGGCGCTGCCCGGTGCCTACGGCACTTCGCCGGCCGTCTTGCGCAGCTCTTCCCAAAGCTGTGACATCGCCTGGGGCACGATGCGCACTTCGCCCACCACGCTGATGAAGTTGATGTCGCCCGCCCAGCGGGGGACGACGTGCTGGTGGAGGTGACCGGGCACGCCGGCGCCGGCGCAGCGACCGAGGTTGATACCCACATTGAAGCCCTGTGCCGATACCCCTCGCCGCAGCACACGAATGGCGCGGGCGGTCTGAGCGCCCAGGTCGGCCAGTTCGTCGGCCGAGAGGTCGTCGAGCTCGGCCTTGTGCGCCCGCGGGCTGACCAGGAGGTGGCCGTTGGCGTAGGGGAAGCGGTTGATCATGACAATGGTGTGATCAGTGCGCCAGAGGATGAGCCGGGCTCTGTCGTGGTCATCGCCCGCGCCGGCCGAGGCCTCGCAGAGGAAGCACTTGCCGCGGTCTTCGTCGCCGCGGCCGGACACGTTGCGGATGTAGTCCATCCGCCAGGGCGCGTAGAGCACGTCATTTCGCATGACAGGCAATGTAACCGATGAACGTTGCAGGGTGGCTCAACCCGCGCGGTGACCTGTTCCGTGCGGTGGGCCATGCCGTGTGGTGGGGTAGCCCGGTCGTGTAATGGGCCTATGCCGTGCGGTAGGCCCGGTCATGCGATGATCCGTGCCGTGCGGCGGCTCATGCCGCAGGGCAGCCAACGCCGGATGGCGGCCGGGCAGGGGCGTGAGCGGGTCGGATCGGGCTCGACGCCGGCTTATCGTGCGGCTCGGATCGGTCAAGGTCGGTGGGTTGGCGAACCCAGCCCGCCCGGGCTGCGCCCGCGGCCGACCGCGGGCAATCCGCCGGCAAGTGTCTCGTCGGCTTTGAGTGACGCGGGCGCATCGCTATTCTGGTATGGGCATGAACGAAACCTTGCGAGCCAGCCTCAAGCCGGGCGTGAAAGTGCGTGTCACGCAGCAGATCGCCGCCCGTCACTATGCGCTGACCAACGAGACCACGGGCACGGTGGTCCGCTATGACCAGCGGGCGACGGGGTCGTGGTATGCCCATTCGAAGAACGACAAGCTCTGGCTCGACCGGCTCACCCTCCGCAAAGAAGACGGCGAACTGACCACCCTCAACCTCGACGACTATTCCGCGGTCGAGATTGTCGGCTGACCCGGCTGCCTGCCAGGCGCACCACCCGGCGCTGCGCCCGCGACTCGCCGCATCACGGCTGCCCCTCCACCATCACATTGCACCGACTGTTCGCTGATCGGCGATGGCTGCCGAAGTGACTACCCGTGTTGGCGGCCCCGCGATGGCGTGCCCATGAAACGGTGGTTGGCGTCAGCGATTCCGCGGCGGCGGGTCAGGGCGCAAGAGAAAACCGCGCGCCGATGATCGGCGCGCGGTTTCGTGTTTGGCCTTGGTGTGTCTGCCCGAGGTTGACTGCGGCAGACCGGGGTCGCCGGTCGATCAGACGGTCGCGCTCGGGCTGGGGTCACACCTGCGGTCGTGGTGACCGCGGGCGGATTTACTTCTTGGAGCCCAGGATCGCGTCTTTCGCGGCCTTGGCGACGCGGAACTTGAGGACCTTCTTCTTGGGCACCTTGACGGTCTGACCGGCCTTGGGGCCGAACCGCATCACCATCTCGCGGGGGGCGCGCTCGCTGAGGACGAGCTTGCCGATGCCCGGGATGACGAACTGGTTCTTGGCCTGCTTGTAGGCGAGTTCGGCCTGAGCGGCGAGGAACATCGAAGCCTGCTTCTTGCTGATGCCGGCCTTCTCGGCCAAGGTGGCGGCGACTTCCGACTTGGTCATCGGCTTGTTCGCGGTGGCGGCTTTTGCCATGGCGGGATTCTCCTGCCGGACACGCGGCCCGGCGCTGTCGAGGACACCCACGTGTGGGGGAACAACGCCCCCGGAGATGTCCCCGTCGGTGGACTGAATCGGTCGGCCTCATGCCGCCGATCCGACCGGAGGCGGCTACACCCGCCCGACCGGCCGCACGGCTCGAACACCGCCCCGTGCCCCTCGGCGGAGGCCTCTGGATCGGCGTCGGCGTACTGGGGCTTCTCCGTGCTGACGAAGAAATGCGGACACCCACTTAGACTGGAGCCGGGGCGTCCGTGCCCGTTGTGTTGACGAAACTACACCTTTTTCGGGCAAATTCAACTGCAGAGTTGAGAAAACCCCTGTTTTTCCGGGCTGAAACGCCACACCCCGCTCCGCCTCGCTCCGGCACCATCCCGACCCCACGGGACAAGCCGCTTGGTTTTGCCGTGTCCCGGTCCATCCGAGGCGCTGCCGCCTGACGCAAAGTTACCCTGTCGCGGCTTGCCGCCGGTGGGCCGACGTCAGGGGACACGAGCCCGAGAGGTCGTGCCGTCGCAGGCGCGCGGGCAGGTCTGTTGCAGCCCTCGCGATACCGCCGCGCCACGCCGGCGCTCAGCGCCTGCCGACCTCGCACCGCGCGCATCCGTGGCACGGTTCGATGTGCGCCGTCGCGTCGGCGTCACCCAGCAGGGCTTCGAGTTCGGTTTCGAGCCTGCTGGCGATCTCATGCCCCGCCGCCACATCGAGCGTTGCCGGCACCGCCACATGGAAGTCGATCCAGTGAAACCGCCCGACATGGCGGTGACGCAGCTTGTGATAGGAGCAGATCACCGGCTCGCGCGGCGATATCGTGTCGGGCGGGGTGGGATCGGCCGCGTCGTGGTGGGCGGCGTCGCCAGACGGGCGGGTGTCAGCGGCGTCGGCTTCATCCGCCGCGGGGCGGCTGGTGGCGCCGCGCGCCGGGCGGACG
>CAZBOE010000188.1:0-228 GCA_964493365.1 uncultured Tepidisphaeraceae bacterium
GATTCGGCACAGCCGGTTGCTCCGAACGGTGCGCCGACGACCGCGCCGGCCGCGGGGATGTGAGCGGGGCGGCTGTTCCCCTGATCAGCAGTAGTTGAATTCGCAGTGACCGCTTCCCGCTCATCTGTGGCGGCGAGCACGACATCGAGATCGATATGTCCATCATTGAGCGGAGCATCAAATCGCCCGTGACCGTGACCGTCGCGGTGATACTCCTGACGATATTCG
>CAZBOE010000188.1:261-8695 GCA_964493365.1 uncultured Tepidisphaeraceae bacterium
CCTGTGCAGCTCACGCCCAATGTCGACCAGCCCAAGGTCAAGATCACCACTCGGTGGTTCGGCGCCAGCCCCGAGGAGATCAGCCGCGAGGTGATCGAAGAGCAGGAAGAGGTGCTCAAGAACGTTCAGGGCCTGAGGCAGATGCGTGCCACCGCCACCGAGGGTGAAGCGGTGGTGGATCTGGAGTTTTTTGTCGGGGTCGAGAAAGAGGCGGCGCTCAACGAGGTGCGCGACAAGCTGCGGCAGGTGCCCGATTATCCGCTGGAGGTCGATGAGCCGGTCACCGAGGCGGTCGATTCCAACGCGACAGACTTCATGGCGTGGATGGTGCTGACCCCGCCCGCGGGCGTCGATCCGACGCAGGAGCCACAGGGCGGATACCAGGTCGGCCCGGGCGGCAATCTCTACCGCGGCGAAATCACCGAGCTCCAGGACTTCGTCGACGACTTCATCAAGCCTGTGCTCGAGCGGTCGGAGGGCGTGGCCGAGATCAACGTCTTCGGCGGGCGCGAGCGGGAGATGCAGATCCGCGTCGACATGGCGCGGCTGGCATCGCGGGGCATCGCGATCGACGATTTCGTCGCCGCCATCCAGCGCGAGAACCAGGACATCACCGCAGGCGTCATCAACGAAGGCAAGCGTGAAACGTCGATCCGCGCGGTCGGGCAATACGAAGACCCGCAGGAAATCCGCAACACCGTCGTGGCTTACAGCCAGACGGGGTCGCCGGTCTATGTGAGCGATGTGGCCGACGTGGAGATGAGCTTCAAGCGGCAGGTCGCGTTCGTCCGCTCGGGCGGCCGCGACGTGATCGCGATGAACGCCAAGCGCGAGACCGGCGCCAACGTGCTGCAGGCGATGGAAGCGCTGCGCGGCAACATCGAACGGGTCAACGAGCAGGTGCTGGCGCCGCTCAACTGGAACCTCCGGCTCAAGCAGGTTTATGACCAGACCATCTATGTCGAGCAGTCGGTCAAGGGTGTGACGTGGGACCTGCTGCTGGGCGGTGTGCTGGCGGCGGGCGTGCTGTTCATCACGCTGCGGTCGGTCGGCGCGACGCTGGTGGTGGCGGTGTCGATCCCCGTCAGCATCGTCGGCACGTTTCTCGGGCTGGCGCTGACCGGGCGCAACATCAACGTGATCTCGCTGGCGGGCATGAGCTTCGCCATCGGCATGGGCGTAGACAACACCATCGTGGTGCTCGAGAACATCTTCCGACACCGCGAGATGGGCAAAGACCGCATCCGCGCCGCGATCGACGGCACGCAGGAGGTCTGGGGCGCTATTGTCGCGGCCACCCTGGCCAACGTGGCGGTGTTCCTCCCGGTGATCTTCATCGAGGAAGAGGCCGGCCAGCTCTTCCAGGATATCTCGGTCGCCATCACCATCGCGCTGTTTTTCTACATGTTCGTCAGCCCGACCGTCATCCCCATGCTGGCGACGCTGTTCCTTCGCAAAATGCCGGCCGGGCTGCGCGAGAACAATACAGAATCGGAGACGCGGCTCGGCGCCGTGACGCGCCCGCTCGCCCGCGCGGGGGCGGCCATCTCAGACCGGTTCTACCGGCTGATCTTCTGGCTCACCGGAGGCATCATCCGTCGGGTGGTGCTGGTGGTGGTGATGGTCGGCTTCTCACTTGCCGCGGCCGTCTTCCTGACGCCGCCGGCCAACTACCTGCCGACCGGCAACCAGAATCTCATCTTCGCCACGCTGATGACGCCGCCCGGCTACAGCCTCGACGAATACCGCTCGATGGGCCAGCGCGTCGAGTCGGTGCTGGCGCCGTGGTGGGAAGCCGAGCCGGGTTCGCCCGAGCTGAGGGAGATGCAGGCGGCCTGGAAGAAGAATGTCGATGAGGTCGTGCTGCCCCAGCTCGAGGCCCAGATCGAGGAGATCCGCAAGACGGTCGAGCCCGGGCAGTTCGAGGCGGCGGCCGGGCAGTTGCTCTATCAGCAGTGGCGGCTCTCGGGCATCAAGGCCCCGCCGGCCATTGAGGATTTCTTCTTCGTCGCCTTCAACGGCCAGGTCTTCATGGGCGCCACCAGCGCCGACCCGCAAAACGTCGCGCCGCTTGCGATGCTCTTCGATGACGCCCTGCAGGGCATCCCGGGCACGATGGGCTTCGCGATACAGATCCCCATCTTCCAGCTCGGCGACTTCGGCGCCGGCGCGTTCGACGTCGAGGTGACCGGCAGCGACTACGCCCAGGTTCGCGATGCCGCGGAGATGGTCCAGGGCATGATGATTCCCAAGTTCGGGTATGCCTTCCCCAACCCGATCAACTTCAACCTCGGCAGGCCCGAAGTGCGTGTCTCGCCCGACCGCGTGCGCGCGGCGGCGGCCGACGTCAGCCCCGCGGCGGTCCGGCTTGCGACCGAGATCGGCGTCGATGGCGCCGTCATCGGCGACTATCGCTTCAGCGGCCGCGCCGTCGATCTGGCGATCAAGAGCCAGACGGGCAGTGATACGGTCTCGGCGCTGGCCGACCTTCCGCTGGCGACCCGCAACGGCACGATCGTTCCGCTCGAAGCGGTTGCCGATTTCATCCGCACCAGCGCGCCCACGACCATCAACCGCGTCGAAGAGCAGCCGTCGGTGACCCTGACCGTGCAGGCCCTGCCGCAGGGCGAGACGGTCGAGTCATCGACCCGGATCATCGAGGAGACCATTCTGCCCGCGGTGCGGGCTCAGTATCCGACCGTGTCGGTGCGCACCACCGGCGCCGCCGACAAGCTGCGCGATTTCCAGGCCGCATTTAGACCGGGCTTCATTCTGGCGGCGGTCATCACCTATTTGCTGCTGGCGGCGCTGTTCGAGAGCTTCATCCATCCGCTGGTGATCATCATGTCGGTGCCATTTGCAATGGTCGGCGGATTGGCGGCGCTGCTGATCGCGATGTTCACCGTCGGCGCTTCGCTCGATGTGCTGACCATGCTCGGCTTTGTCATCCTGATCGGCACGATCGTCAACAACCCGATCCTGATCGTCCACCAGGCGCTCAACTACATGCGCGAGATGGGCATGTCGTCCCGCGAGGCGATCGCCAAGTCGACGCAGACCCGTGTTCGGCCGATCTTCATGTCGGTGGTGGTGTCGGTCGCGGGCATGACGCCGCTGGTGCTGGGGACAGAGGCCGGATCCGAGCTCTACCGCGGGCTGGGCGCCGTCGTCATCGGCGGCCTGCTGGTCTCGACCGTCTTCACGCTGTTCCTGACGCCCACGCTCATGAGCCTCATGATCGACATCCAAGGCGGCGTGATGTGGCTCATCGGGCGCAAAGTCGCGCCCGTGGCGGCCCCGGCGGGTGATGCTGCCGGTCGAGAAGACGGTATCGTCGCCGACGGTCCCGCCGCAGCGGCCCCGGCAATGCCAGCCGCGGCAACGCCAACCGAATCAACAGGGAATCAGCCGCCGCAAGGCAGCCCGCCTCCGCCAAAGAGCGGCGCTGCCGCCGAGCGTAAGCCGGAACCAGCCGGAACCATGACCAACGGCCACACCGAGTAGCCGCATCACCAAGAAGCGGCATCACGGAGTAGCCACCACACTCACCAGCGGCCATACCGATAAGCGGCCCCACCGACGAGCGGCACAACCGCCCAGCGGTCAGACCCGGCGCCGATCACAGCGGCCGGGCAGACCGATCGGCGGCCACCCGCGCCGGCAGACTCGCCCACCGAAAGCCAACCGGCCGACGGGCGACCCACCACCCGGCTTGAGCGCCCATGCCCCGCGCTCAAGCCCGGCCGAGGATGTATTCGCTCAGCCCCGCGATTGTCTGCTCCTGCTCGACCGCGTGATAGGCGTTGAGGTCGCCGATGGAGACCAGCCCGATGAGCCGGCCGGTCGCGTCGCAGATCGGCAGGTGGCGGATGCGTCTGCGCGTCATGAGCGTGCCGACCTCGTCGAGGCTCAACGAGGGCGAACCCACCACCACGTCATGGGTCATCACGTCAAACAGCCGCACGGTGGCCGGGTCACGCTGAGAGCCGACGAGCCGCAGCACGTCGCGCTCGGTGAACATGCCGATCACCGCGCCGCGCTCGACGACCACCAGCGCCCCGATACGGTGGCGGTTCATCTTCCGCACCGCATCGAGCACGCTCGTATGCGGCGGCGCGATATGAATGACCTGATCCTTCCCGGCAAGAATGTCGCGAACGTAAGCCATGGGAGCTCTCCCTTCGCCGATGAAGCCGATCCGCCGGCCCAGCGCCCGACGTCGACATCACCGGCCCTGATGTTTCACCGACATGAATCTCAACCGCGTGTCTGCCGCACGGAAGAGTCTTCCCTAGAGTCTTCCATGGCGACATGACTCGCCGCCGGCCCGCGTCGGATGTGAATCCGTCTGCCGCCGACGTTCCTGCTCCCGCTCCGCTGGATTAACCGATCGCTTCGCCTGGTTTTGGTCGATCGCTTCGCCTGGTTGCCCTAACTGCCGGCGCTCGAACTGATGACCGCTCAAACAGCCGGACCGGCCGGGTTGTCTGCTCGCGCTGGTTCGCCCGCCTGACGGGGCTCGAAGGCGCCGAGCCACAAGATTTGTCAACGCCCAGCATGCCGCTGACGCCCTCGATTTGGCAACACAATTTTGCCCCCCTGACACCCCGGCCACGGCTTGTCCACATGCTCGTCCAAAAGGGGCGTCGCTCTGCACCGCGGTGTTTGTGGTCCGGTCGCACTGTCGACAGCCCGCCAGGCGCGACCGCCCGGCCAGCCCCCGGGGCGACAATCGAGCGGCCTACGGTTCGCTTCGCGGGCCGGGCCACGCTATCGTCTGGCTTGGCGCCGCCTCGGTCGCTGCTGTCGCCCGGTCCATCGTTTCTGCTCGATCAACTGCTCCCCCTATGCTCCCCGTTGTCGCCATCGTCGGCCGGCCTAACGTCGGCAAATCCTCGCTGCTCAATGCTTTAGTGGGCAAGCGCATTTCCATTGTTCAGGACATGCCGGGCGTCACCCGCGACCGCATCTCCACCCATCTCAAGCTCGGCACACCCAAGCTCGGAGACCGCTTTGTCGAACTCGTCGACACCGGCGGATACGGCTTCGAAGACGACCAGGGCCTGACCGAACACATCCGCCACCAGATCGAGCTCGCCATGACGCGGGCCAACCTCGTGGTGTTTGTGGTCGACTGCCAGGCCGGCATGACCGCCGGCGATCAGGAAATCGCCAGGCTGCTCCGCGAGCGGGGGCTCAAGACGCTGATCGCGGCCAACAAGTGCGACAACGCCGCCGCCGAGGTGGCGCTGGGCGACTTCGCCCGCATGGGGCTCGGCACGCCCATCGGCATCTCCGCCCTGCAGGACCGCAACCTCGACACCCTCATCGAGACCATCACCGCCAATCTCGATCTCAGCGAAGCGCCCACCGAGCTTCCCGCGCCGAAGATGCATGTGGCGATCGTCGGCAAGCGAAACGCGGGCAAGAGCACGCTGGTCAACGCGATCGCCAAGCTGTTCGAAGGCGACGCAGACCGGGTGATCGTCTCCGAGGTGCCGGGCACGACGCGTGACAGCGTCGACGTTCGCTTTGAGAAAGACGGCAAGGCGCTGGTCGTGATCGACACCGCCGGCGTGCGCAAGAAGCGCCACATGGTGACCGACGACATCGAGTTCTACAGCTTTCACCGCGCCCAGCGGTCGATCCGCCGGGCCGACGTCACGCTGCTGCTGATCGACGCGGCCGAGCCGGTGTCGGAGCCCGACAAGAAACTGATGCAGTACATCGTCGAGCAGCTCAAGCCGGTGATCATCGTCGTCAACAAGTGGGACCTCGCCCGTGAACGGTTCCGCGCCCAGGCCGACCCGGGGCAGCGCATCGACGATGGCGATTTCATGGAGAAGTATCGCGAGTATCTCGACCAGGAACTGCGCGCGATCGACTATGCCCCCATCGCCTTTGTCACCGCCCGCGACGGCAAAAACATCCAGGCGCTTGTCGACCTCTGCCAGCATCTTTTCAAGCAGGCATCACAGCGCCTGACCACAGGCCGGCTCAACGCGGCCATCAAGCAGATCCTGGCCGAGAAACATCCCTCGACCCCGCTGGGTCGGCGGGCGCGGATCTACTACGCCACCCAGACGGGCATCAACCCGCCGGAGATCGTGCTGTTCGTCAACAACCCCGATTTTCTCGACACCGTGTATCGGCGATTCATGATCAACCGCCTGCGAGATCTGCTGCCTTATCCCGAAGTGCCGATCAAGCTGGTTGTCCGCGGGAAGGGCGAGCAGACCCGGGACAAAGACATCGATCACGGCGCCAAGCCCACACGACGCCGCACCAGGGCGGGCGCGGGGCAACCCCGCAGCGGCCAATCGCGCGGCGCCCGCGGTGGAAAGGGCAAGCCGCGTCGCAGCTAGCGGCCGCTCGATCGGCTTGGTCGGTGCGCCGAAGACGCGCGGCCGACAGCCCCGGGCGAGCGGATCGTCGGCGGAGCTCGCCCGTGTGATGATCGCGGCGTGCGCGGTATAACCCGCGCATGTTCATCCACACCGTCTTCTTCTACATGAAGCCCGACGCGCCGGCCGGCGCGGTGGAGCAGTTGCTGACCGATTGCCGTGAGTTGCTTGGCGCCATACCGACGGTGCGGAAGCTCTACGCCGGCAAGCCGGCCGGCACCCCGCGCGAAGTCGTCGACAACACCTATGGCGTCGGGCTGACCGTCGTCTTCGACGACAAGGCCGGGCATGACACCTATCAGCCTCACCCGTTGCATGATCAGTTCGTGTCACGGAACAAGGCCCATTGGGCTCGAGTTCAGGTCTATGACGCGGTGGAGTGATCCGACGCGCACGCACCGAAATGGCTCGGCCGGGCTGCGACGCCAGACGCATGAACGGGCCGCGCCAAGGCTCGGCCGACCCTCACTCGCCTGCCGCGCGTGGCGTTTCGCGTGGGCGTAACCGGGCCAACTGGCCGAGCAGCGGTTCTGGCGTCGATCCATCAGCACCCGGCCAATGCTGAATTCGGCATATCCAGCGTCGCGCTGAGACAGCGACGCCGACCGTTGCTTGAAAGCGGGCCCTGGTAGTTGACCGACTACGCCGCCTGCCTGCCAAGGCCCTCATGATGCGCACGGCGAGCAGTCCCGGCGGCTCAAGGGCGCGACGGCAACGCGTCGGTCACCCACGACTCCACAGCCCAGCCCGGCCAATCGCCGGCCGCAACCCCTGCTGCTTTCACAATTTACTGCCGATCAGCGGGTTGATCGGTCAGACCACTTGACCAAACGCCTCGACCTCGCAATACTTCCCCCTGTCTGGTTCACCTGCCTCGCGACTGTTCGCTACGGCACGAACCGTAGCGGCGTCTGTGACGTAAACAGTCGTCGCCGTTGCCCTCGCGGCAGCGGTTCTTCCCAGACCACCGGCCACTGCTGATCGGCCCCGCGGGATTTTTCCTGCCGGATCGTGACGCGGTCGCGTGCTTGTCAGTCGGTCGACCGGCTTCCATGCCCTGTCGAATCGATGACCGGCGCGTGCGGTGAACAACGTGGTGCGGCGTGACGTATGTCTTGTCTAGCCGCCTTCGTGGTGTGCAGGTGATGACAAGTCGACGGCCGCGAAGAACGAAAAAATCTTCGACGCGTGCAGTTGACAGGGGCCTGATTGGTAGTATGATCGGCCTCCCCAATGCGGGAACGCAAAGGGAAAAACGCGAGACAGCCGGTGGTAAGCCGCTGTGGAGCTTGAAGTTAGATCTTTGACAAGTGAAGAGTAGGAAGCCGCGAGGGTGTGAGTCACAGAGCCTTGGTGTACAAGGTTGTTGTGGCGAGATCCAAGTCGTCTGATTGGGTGTTCGGCAGCTTGCTGTCGTTCGCTTCGTCAGGCGCAACTTTGGCCTCACTCACTCTCGTGGTGCACGCAAGAAAGTGATCTTCCTTGATCAATTTTTTTAGCATAGCCAACGAAGAGTGTTTGAGCCTTGCAAATTTCGTTGTCTCTTACCGAGTCGACCGGTTTCCGGTTGATGAGGGTAGAGGCGGCGACTGACCCGCCGGACCCTAGCCGGCCGGTGGGCAGTAACAGCTTCATCCGTTCGTCTTGACGGATGAGGTTTGGACAAACTCATTTCGAGATACAACCTTCGGTGAAACTGTCAGACTCGGCGTCACGCCGGGCATGAGGATCCGAAGGCATCACGAAAATTAATTGAAGAGTTTGATCCTGGCTCAGCCTGAACGCTGGCGGCGTGGCTAAGACATGCAAGTCGTACGGTGTAGCAATACACAGTGGCGGACGGGTGAGTAATGTATCGCTAATGTACCCCGGACACTGGGATAGCCGGCCGAAAGGCCGGGTAATACCAGATGATATAACCTTGTCGCATGGCAGGGTTCTCAAAGGGCAACCGGTCTGGGAGCAGGCGATATCGTATCAGCTTGTTGGTAGGGTAACGGCCTACCAAGGCGACGACGCGTAGCTGGTCT
>CAZBOE010000188.1:8730-8967 GCA_964493365.1 uncultured Tepidisphaeraceae bacterium
ACTGCCCGGACTCCTACGGGGGGCTGCAGTAACGAATCTTCCGCAATGCACGAAAGTGTGACGGAGCGACGCCGCGTGTGGGACGAAGCCCTTCGGGGTGTAAACCACTGTCAGGGGTTACCAAGTTCTGAGGAGCCCCAGAGGAAGGCACGGCTAACTCTGTGCCAGCAGCCGCGGTAAGACAGAGGTGCCAAGCGTTAGGCGGAATCACTGGGCTTAAAGCGTGTGTAGGTGGAT
>CAZBOE010000189.1:0-8515 GCA_964493365.1 uncultured Tepidisphaeraceae bacterium
GGATCAGGGACGGTGCGGGTACTCGCGCCCCGCGCGCTTCCACTGCTCCTCGCTCTGCCCCTCGATGCACTCCGGGATCAGCGGCACGACCAGCGCATCGTCTTCGAGCCGCGATCGGGCGGCCACGCCCAGCGCGACGGCCAGCCGGTCGTTAACCTTGTAACGCGCTCCGACATAGCCGCCGAAGGTGAGCGAGTCGCCAAAATCCGCGTCGCTCTCGCCTGACGCCGCGACCGAAATGCCCCCGATGGCCGACCAGCGGTCGTTCAAACGGTAGATCACGCCGGGCGAGATGCTGACCAGGATCATGTCCAGGCCCCGGTCATCGTCGAAGCCCAGGTTGTCGGCCGCGTCGCCCAGTTCGTCTGAGACGAGGTCGAGCAGGTTGTCGAACTCGTAACGCGAATACTCGCCCCGCAGACCGACAGTGGTAATCAGCCGCTCGGTCAGCGGGTGGGCGATTGTCAGGTCGGCTCCGCCGCGGCTGACCGACACGTCGGCGTCGTTGTCGAGGTCGGCGTCGAACGCGTGCGAGGCATAGGGCGTGAGCGTCAGCGTCGTGCCGGTGCCCTGCGGGCGATCGGGCACGGGCGTCATATCGCGCTGCTGCGGAATCGGCGCTGAGGGCTGCGCACGCTCCTCGCCGGGCGCCTGCGCCGCGCGGGCGCTGCCCGCCCATACCGCCGACAGACCGATCAACATTGCAGCCGTCTTGACTGACCTTTTCAAACCAGCCTCCATGGTTAATCAGCGGACCCATCCGCCGCGGTGAAAGATAGGCCACGATGCGGGCGACTATCCACCGGCCCGCCCGCCCGGCTCTCGCTCGCAACGCCCCCGCTCATCCTCATCCCGCCCACCCCGTCCTCGCTCATCCCACCACAGGCGAAGGCGGCCCGCCGCCGGCAAGCGCCAACACGGCGGCCGTCGCCATCACGTGAAGCCCGATCACATACCACAGCCAGTTCGACGACCGCGCCAGCCGCGGCAACACCGCATACACCCCGTAAAGCAGGGGTCCGCCCACCAGGATCGTCACTGTGACCGCAAGCTGCGTGGCCGAGGTCAACACGAGCATCAGCGCGATCGGCCCGAACAGCAGCGCCGAGGGAAACGAGTCGGCCTCGCCGCTTCCGAGGAAGGCGGTTGCCAGGGCCAGCACGCCGCCCACCGCCAGCCCGACGGCAAACGTCCAGCGGATGTTCTGCGACCGCCGCTCGGGGGCGTCGCGGTCGGCGGGGGGTGTATGCCGGGGCGCGGGGGTGTGCTTGTCGCGATGCCTCACATGATGGCGCTGTGCTTTTCCAGACATGACATCTCCCAGTGTAGATCAAAGCGCTGCAGATCAAAGCCCCGCCCGCCCCGTTCAGCGACGCCGCCGAGCGACATCGGAGAATCACCGTTGAGAATCACGGTGGAGACCACTGTGGAGCAGCGTCGGCGGACTCGCCACTGCGACACGCGCGGCGCGGCACTCGCCTTGAGCAAAAGCCGATCGCCAGCTCACCCATCCGATGCCGACATCCACGCGCGGCACACCTCAGCCCGCCGACGCCCGTAAAGCCAGCGGCAGACGCCAGACCACTTCAACACGCAAACTCCGGAGTTGACCCCGCAAGGCACGGGTGTTGTTCGCACCCTGGCCAAAGGAGCCTTCAATGAACATCGAACATTGCATCCAACAGTGCACAGAGTGCCATCGCGTGTGTGTTGAAACCCTTCAGCACTGCCTCGAACAGGGCGGCCACCATGTCGAGCCCGCTCATGTACGTGAGATGCTCGACTGCGCCCAGATCTGCGCCGTGTCGGCCGACTTTATGTCACGCGGCTCCGACACGCACATCGACGTGTGCGGCGTGTGCGCCCATGTCTGTCAGCGGTGCGCCGAGAGCTGCGAAAAGGTCAACGACTCGGCCGAGATGCAGCGCTGCATCGACGCGTGCCGCGCGTGTGCACAGAGCTGCCGTGAGATGACCGGCGCTGCGGTGAGCTGATCGCCGCACGCGGCAGTCCAAGGCCCACGTGATCCCGCGCCAAGGCGGTTGCACGCCATGCAATTGCGCGACAAGGCGACTGCGCGCAAGGGCACTCGCGCGACGAGGCTTTCGTACGGTGGTGTCTATCGGCGCAGTCGTGCGAGGAGGATGCAGCGGTAGGGTGATTTTGCGCTTGTGGCGCGGGTGAACCGCCCGGTCGGCGCCGGCCGAAAACCAGCCATGCGGCCGCGGGCTTGGCGCGGGTTAGAGAGGATAGATCGTCGCCAGCGCCAGCCAGGCTGCGCCGGCGACCACGCCTGCCCAGGCCCGTCGGCCGCCGGTGCGACGCCCGTCATAGAGCTTGATCTCGACAATGCTCAGCAGGCCCGACACCAGCGCCGCGGCCGCCAGCCCCCCGAGCATGAGCAGAGCGGCCTTGAGGACGGCGCCGTCGAGCACCTTGCTCCCACCCGTCAGGCGCGCCAGAACCGTTACAACCGTCAAACCCCAGCAGGCGACGCCGCACATCACGCTCAAGCGCGAAAGCTCACTGGTCCGCCGGGACATGCTCCGCGGCGTCACCCGGCGCGGGTTGCGGCAGATCAACTGGGCGGGCGTGGGCGAATGTGACGACATCGCCCGGTTAATCGGTCAGCCCACGCCGAGGCTTAACCCCGGGAAAAAAGCGCCTCAGACACCGGGTTCGACACGTCGATGCTGAACACGCCATCCGAAAACCCGGAAGCCACCTCTCCGCGCCGCTGGGCCCGGAAGATGCTCGCGGTGGCCGACGAGACCGGGCTGGTCACGGTGACCGACGCATCCCGAGGGGCGAACGTGGCCCGGGCGAGGTAAACCGATTCCTGACGGACCCGGGCGTTCTGCGCCGTCAGCGACAACGTCACCGACCGGCCGGGCCTAATGCGGACCCGCCGGCTCAACGCCGCACCCTCGTCACCGTCAAAAACGCCGTCGGAATCGACATCCCGCGAGAGCCCCGCGGTCACAACGCCGTCGGCGATCGTGTTGCCGTCGTTAAAGATCCGCACCTTCGCCCGGCCCTTCGAGTCGGTTCGGGTGGAAACGATCTGCGTGCGCAGCTCGACGAAGAGGCCTTCGACGTCGATCTGCGCCGACGCATACTCGACCGAGCCGTCCGGCGCGGTGAGCTTGGCGATGACGTGGTATGCGCCGTCGGCGTCGCGCGGAATGGAGACCGCATACCGCCCCGCCCGGTCGTCGCCCGCCGCCAGGCGAAGCGTCGGCCGATACATCCCCAGCGCCGCGTCATCCTCAGACGGCGTCAGATCGCGCGACAGCGTCAGCTCGATCGCGTATCGGTTGCGCCAGGTTGTCTCGCCTGTGTTGAGGAAGCTGAAGCTCAGCCGCGTCCGCGTTCCCGCCAGCACCGTCGCCGTCGGCATCGACACGTCAAACTCGATCCCCGCCGCGTCGACGTCCGGCAACACCGGATCGGCCGGCGCCGGCGTGGGGTCAGGCGTCGGCGTGGGCAGCGGCTCGGGCGTCGGTTCCGATGTCGGCAGCGGCTCGACAGCAAATGTCGCCGCAACCGCGGAGGCACCATCGTGTTGCCCGGACGAGTCAGCCACAGCCCGACCGGCATCGACGACGCCGACCAGTTCCCATGTGCCGGCGGGAAGGTCAGCCGGGATCGTCAGCGACATCGTCGAAACGTTCTTGCTGGCCGGGCCGATCAGGACAGAAGTCTCGCCCAGCACGACATCGCCATTGTCGCCCACCGCCAGCCGCAGCAGCGATTCACCCACGCGGTTGAGATACCACCGCACGCTCACCAGGCCGGTCGAGATCTCATCCACCGAATGCACCAGCGCCGAGGCGACGATGCTCTCGCCGCGGCCGAGCGTGCCGGAATAGCCAATGTCGCTGACATAAACGATGCCCTCGCCCGAGGCGGCGGGGGCGGTCGCGGGGTCGGCGACGGTGATCGCCCCATCGATACGCTGCTGGTCGTTGTCGGCCCGGGTGTTGGTCCACTCAGAATAGAAAATCACGTCGTCCAGAATCACCGGCGTGAATTGATTGAACGGCCCCATCGGATAAAAAAAGGTGGTCCAGTTCTCCAATATCGACAAGTGCCGCTCGAAGAACCGGTATTGCACGGTCTCAGGGCTGATCAACGACGGATCGAGCTCCACCGACGTCGGCACCGAACCCGCGGGCTGATTCTCGCCCGCGATCCGCGCCGTAACGCCATAAACCCCCACGGGCATCGCGGTCGGCAGCGTTCCAGTGATCTCCACCACCCGCACTTCGCCCACGGCCAGATCATCGACGCGGATTTTTCCGAGCCGCACCAGCGGGTTCCCGTCCTGATCGATCAGGTAGGCGGTGACGACGCCTCTCTCGAGCGCCGCCTCGCCCGAGTTGGTTACTTTGACTTTGGCGGTGACCGGGCTTAGCGGGTAGACGCTCGACGACGCGATCACCTCAACCGCCGTCACCGCCGGATCGGCCGACGGCGACGGTGTCCACGGTGTCCAAGGATCAGGCGTGGGATCCGGATCAGGCGTCGGAGTCGGCGGCTGCAGGTTGAGACCCGACGCCAGCACGCGGCCGTTGTCGCCTCGCAAGGTGTCGGAAGTGCGCGCCATCGGATCGATGAACGCCATCAGGTTATAGACGTTCAGCGCCGCCAGCGTTCCTCTCGTGGCCGGCAATGTCAGTGTCGCCTGGGCATAGCCTGAGACGTCCTGCAGCGCCGAGACGGGCACCTGGATGACCGACAAGACGGTGTCGGCGTTATCGAGCCTGAGATCCGTCGAGAGGTAGAAGCCGAGTTCGACAAAGCCGACTTCGCCGTAGCTGGATGTATAGCGGACGCCCACATCGATCGTCTGTCCCGGTCCCACGACGCCGCGGATGACGGTCGCGGGCTGGAGACTCAGCCCGCCCTTGGTGATCGGCGATGTCGGCTCAGACACGACAAGAGCACCCGGCGCAGAGATCAAGGTGTTGTCAGTCAGGTCGGCTTCATTGGCGGCAAAGGTCAACTTCGGCAGATCGATGACCGGGGGCCCCCAGAGTTGACTGGGGGAGGTGTCGTGGATGCTGTATGAGCCGCTACCCGAGCCCTGCGAGCCGCTGTGCGAATTAGAGCCCCCGATCGATGCGGGGGAGTTGAAATTGACATTGGCGGTCGGGTCGTCGAACAGTGTGGGCGGCTCATAGTCGGTGGTGTCGGCCGGTGTCTGCTTGGGGACGACCTCAAGCTCCAGCGAATAAGTGCCCGGACCGACCCACCAGGGAACGCGCGCGGTGTAATCGAGGAAAGCCGACCCGTTGGCATCGAGAATCGAGTCGGAGGGTGGCTTGGCCGTGAGTTGTGCGATACGCGATCCGCCGGAATCGAGAATCCACCCGCGGGTCTGATAGAGTGAGAGCGATGTGGTTTCGCCGGAGTTGCGGACGTCTAACCGGACGGCGAGGTAATCGAGTTGGTGCGGCTGACGGGTGATCGTGACGTCGGTGACGGCGAGGTTGGCGGGCCTGCCGGGGTTGACCACGGTTGCGTGCCGGCTGCGACTCACGTTGTTTGCGGTGTCGGAATCGGCGAAGCCGGCGGGTTCGATGATGGCGAGAAAGTATCCCGACCCGCTCACGGCGTCGGGCGTGGTCAGCGGCAAGCGCACATACTGATACTGCAGCAAAGCCTGCTGGTAGACGCTCAGGTTGACGTCGAACCCTTCGAGCGGCAGCACCGCCCCATAGCCGGGTTGGACAACGCCACCGTCGATTCTGGTATACGAATGAACTGAGCCCAGCTCGACCGTCGTGCCGTGCCCGGTCACCGGATAATCGAATCGTGCTTCGTCGCGATAAGGATCAATCGGCAGCGAGGCGTGCGGATACTGGCCGGCCGGGGCGTCGGCGGTGCCGAGCAACACGTCGGCTTCATCAAGTTTCCGGTCCTTGGAGAAGAACACTTTGACTGTGCCGGGGGCGATGTCGGCGCCGTTGTCGTCGGCCGGGCGGGCGATGCCGAGCGGCACTTCGGCGTAGATGGGCATCGCCTCATTGACGCCATAGGAAAAGCGGATGTTGGCCGCCCCCAGGCGGACGTCATACCCGCTGGCCGCCATCATGACCCGACGGTCGAGCGGTTCCATGCGAACATCTGCGCGGGCCAACGAGCGCTGCCTCGGCGTCGCCCCCCGAAAGCGGGATGGAACCGGCGCTGCCTGCGCTCGCTCAAGATCGTGTCGTTTGGACTGTGGCATCCCCCACCTCGGTGAAAACACATGCGTGCCAGCGCCGCCCCTCGGGCACGGTGCTTCCTAGTGAGTGAATATACTACCACACGGCCCGCCGGCCTCAACCGCAGAAAGTCTGGGCAATTTTGTCCAATCCTGCCGCCGGCGCCTTGCACGAATCGCCGATCGGCGGCATTTCGCCCGCTCGCGCTTGCTGCGGCAGAGGTTAGCGTCTGGGGGTGTCGATCCGACTGCCCGACAGTTCCACCCCCGCGCCGGTCGGCCTGACGGCAGACCCCGACAGGCCCCCCGCGGCCAAGGCAGGCTTCCGACATGCCTCGCGCAGGTTGAGGATGCTGATCGTTGATGCCAACGAGGCGTGGGTGAGGGCGCTGTTTTCGGCGGTTCCCCCATCGGCGGCACGATCCGATCTGGCATTCGTCAACCCGCTCTGGCGCTACGTCCGCGGAGGGCTGCCCGCGAGCCTCTTGCGGTCGTGGCGTGCAGTCGACGTCGACCCCTCCGAAAGTCCGGACCGAACAAGGAAGACGACCGTCGGCCACGCCCGCGGCGCAGGCGTGCGATCGCGTCATTTTGCGGTCGCGGCGCTGGCAAGGGCGCCGCGGTTGAGCAACCGCATGCTGCTCAACCAGATCAACCGGTGCGACGTCGATGTGGTCGTGCTCACCCTCCCGCTATATGCCCCGCTCGCCCGGCTGCTGCGGCGGCGGGGCGTGAGGGTGGTTTATTACTGCTTTGATCCCTTTGCTTACTGGTCATGGGATCGGGCGCTGATCGAGCGCCACGAGCGGATGATGCTCGAAGAGGTCGACATGACCATCGCGGTGTCGCGGGCGCTGTGCGAGGATTTCATGGCGATGCCGCGCCGCGGGCCGGTGCATTACCTGCCCAACGCCACGAGCCGCGCCTTTGCGCTGACGCTCGACCCCTCGCGTCCCGCTCCGCCGAGGCCGGCCGACCTGCCCGATGCGCCGGTGATCGGGGTGACCGGCAACACCAACAAGACCTATGACTGGCCGATGATCGAACAGCTCGCGGCTCGCCTGCGTGACACCCGCGCGCAGATCGTGTTTGTCGGGCGTGCAAACGAGTCAGACCCGTTGTGGGCGCGTGAGATCGACCGCATCTGCACGACGCTGCCCAATGTGCGTTGCCTGGGCGCCAAGGCGCACGAGGCCCTGCCGGCGTACATCCGCCATTTCGATGTGTGTTTTTCGCCGCTCGCGGTCACCCACCAGAACGACCGCCGCAGCCCGCTGCGGCTCTACGACTATGCCGCCGGCGTCCGCCCGATCGTGAGCACGGCCGTTCGTGAAGCCGCCGCACACGGGCCGCGAATCGCCATCGGCGCCGGCCTCGATCAGATCGAGTCGCACATTCGCGCCGGGCTGGTCGCTTCGCCCCAGACGCCGGCCCCGCAGCTCTGGTCCGACCGCGCCGCCCGACTGGTCGAACTCCTCGCCTGAGGCGTCCTGCGTCGGCGGTCAGACTTGCCGCGGGGCGGAGGGCCGGCGACCCTGGCTGCGCGCTGGCCGTGGGGCGGGCGGGGGCTGCGTCGGGGGCGTGCACGGGGTCTGCATTGGGACAGCGGGCCGCCTGCTGGGCGCACGGGTCATTCGTCCTGCTTGCGCGATTCGGGGGGCATCTCGCCGACCACTTCGACGCTGCCGTCGCCGCCCTTGGCGAGCACCTCGATCTGCTTCTCCGCCGAATCGAGCACGCCGCGGCACCACTGCGAGAGGAACATGCCCCGCTCGTGCTTGGCGAGCGCCTCCTCGAGCGAGACTTCGCCCGACTCCATCTGCTCGACAAGGGTTTCGAGCTCGCTGAGGCCTTCCTCGAACGACTTGGGGGGTGTCTGTGTCTTTTTCGCCATCAGCGCCATTGTAGCGCGGATCGGGCGAGAAGCCCCAGCGCATGCGCAGGCGACGCAGACCATGCCGGCCGATCGCCGGCGGCGAGGCGCTGATCCGGCCGATTCGCGTGATCAGGCCGACTTGCGTTTGAGTTCGAAGAGGCTGCGGCGGCCTTCGACGATCGACTCGTCGATGACATACTTCCCGCCCTCTTTCTGGTCGGGCAGCATGTACATCAGGTCGAGCATGATCTCTTCGCAGACCGCGCGGAGGGCGCGGGCGCCGGTATCCCGGCGGAGCGCCTTCTCGGCGATCATGCGCAGCGCGCCGGGGGTGAATTCCAGCTCGCTGCTCTCCATGCGGAAGAACTTCTGATACTGCTTGGTGATCGCGTTCTTCGGCTCGGTGAGGATCGACATGAGCGTTTCGA
>CAZBOE010000189.1:8556-8844 GCA_964493365.1 uncultured Tepidisphaeraceae bacterium
GAACTCGGGGATCATGCCGAACTCGATCAGGTCTTCGGGCTGCGTCTGCGCCAGGATCTCGGCCTTCTCGCGGGCGCTGTCGACCGCGCCGCTGCTCTCGGTGCCGAAGCCGATCATGCGCTTGCCCAGGCGCTTGCGGATGATGTCTTCGAGCCCCACGAACGCGCCGCCGCAGATGAAGAGGATCTGCGACGTGTCCATCTGGATGTACTGCTGCTCGGGGTGCTTGCGGCCGCCCTGCGGCGGGATGTTGCTCACCGTGCCTTCAAGCATCTTGAGCAGGGCCTG
>CAZBOE010000190.1:0-8399 GCA_964493365.1 uncultured Tepidisphaeraceae bacterium
CGAGATCATCAAGCTGCGGTACGGCATCGGCGACGGCTACACCTACACGCTCGAAGAGGTCGGGCGGATCTTCAAGGTCACCCGCGAGCGCGTGCGTCAGGTCGAAGCCAAGGCAATCCGCAAGCTCCAGCACCCGGTGCGGGCGCGAAAGCTCGAAGGCTTTCTGCCCGGCGGGATGCGGTAAAGAGCAGCACTCGGCGCGATAAACTCACGCGGGCTGACGGCTTTGGCTGTCAGCCCGCTTTCGCTCGGGTTACCAGTGCAAATCGTGTTGCTACAAATCGGCGGCGATGGGTAACCTCGGTATATGCGAATCGGATCGACGATGTGGGCGGGCGTCGTTGTGCTTCTGGGGCTGGCTTCACCAACGTGGGCGTATCCTGGTAGTCGGCCCGACTCTGTCACCGCCTGCCTGCCGGGGATGAGCCTCATCGGCGGCTACGCGGGGCTGGCGATCGTGATCCTTTGCGGATTCATCGAACGTCCAATTTATTCAGCGGCAGGTGTGAAGCTGAACGCGCTGGCTTACAGCCTGCAGGCCAACTTTCTGTCGGCCGTCATCGGCTTTTTCTACACCGGCTTATCCCATTCCATGGTGTCGACGACGTCTTCAGCCGCGATCGGGATCTCGCTGCTGGTCATGCCGGTTGTGCTCGCGACGGCCGTCGAGTGGCTGTGGGTTGGATACCGATCGGGTATTGGAATTCAGCGACTCAACCCCGCGCGGGTCTTGCTGGCCAACGTGGTGAGCGTGTTTGTCGTGGGGTTGCTGCCGGTCGGTGTGCTGGCGATATGGGGCAGCCCGACACCCGTCGTCCGGTCGCTATACCTTCATCAGGACCTGATCGCGTTGCTGACGGTGCCGCCGGCGCTGCTGATTTTGCTCGGCTCGTTTGCCTGGCGCCGCCCGCGTGTGCCGAATGGGACTGCCGGGTTCGAGGTGTTGCCGGCGAAGGAAACGATTCGGCCGCCGACGGTTGCTCTGCCCGCGTCGTCCCTATAATCGAGCCTGATGCCTCACCCTTCGCTGCGAATCGAAAACGCCCCGATGATGCCCCGGTCGACCATGCTGCTGGCCCTCTCGGGCTGGATGGACGGGGGCATGGTCTCGACCGGCACCGTCAAACACTTCATGAGCGGGCGCGAGACGGTCGAGGTCGGCTCGATCGCGCCGGGCGGGTTTTACATCGACAACTTCCCCGGGTCGATGGAAGTCGCTGCGCTGTTCCGCCCGACCGTGCGCTACGCCGGCGGGCTGATCACCGACTTTGAAATGGCGGAGAACGAGTTCCACGCCGACCCGTCAAACCGGATGGCGTTTTTCATCGGCAAGGAGCCGAATCTCGATTGGCCGGGGTTTGCCGACTGCATCTTTGAGGTGGCGCGGATGCTGGGGGTGGTGCGGGTGATCTTCATGGGCAGCTTCGGCGGCACCGTGCCCCACACGCGCGAGCCGAGGCTGTTCGGCTCGGTCTCGCGCAAGAGCCTGCTGAGCGTGCTGCGCGACCACGCGCTGCGCCCCAGCGAATACGAAGGCCCGGCCAGCTTCGCCACGTATCTGCTCCATCGCGCGCCGCGCGAGGGGATCGACATGCTGTCGATCGCGGCCGAGATTCCCGGCTATCTGCAGGGGCTCAACCCGCTGAGCATCGAGGCGGTGTCGCGCCGGCTGGCGAGGCTGCTCAACCTGCCCGTCGACCTCGACAAGCTGCGGTCCGCGAGCAACGAGTGGGAAGTGCAGGTGAGCGAGGCGGTGGAGAAGGATGAAGACCTGGCCGCCACCGTGCGCAAGCTCGAAGAGCAATACGACAACGAGTTGATCGGCGTGAAGACGCCGGTGGAAGATGAAGAGGAAGAAGAGGAGGAGAGGTAGTCGGAGGGCGGGCCAGCGAGATCTATTGCCGCCGGTGAAACGGATTTCACGACGTCACGCAGCACTGTCTGCTCATCACTCCTCACTTACCACTCTCCCCCCATCACTCCCGCTTTATCCCTTCTCGCCGCGCCGCTACCATCCTCCCCATGTCATCGAATGACGCTCCAGTTCCGCATGATCCGGGCGACGACCATCCGTCGGTGCAGCGGTATGTTCATCAGCCGGTGGCGGCGCGGGTGCCCGAGCGCGTGGCGCGCGGGGTGTATGCGACGGGGCAGCTCGTGCTCGACACGCCCAAGGACTTCATCATCGACTTTTTCCAGGGGATCACCCGGCCATACCAGGTGGTGGCGCGGGTGGTGATGACGCCGCAGACGATGGCGGAGTTTATCGGGGCGCTGCGTCAGAACATCGACAAATACACCGGCAGTTTCGGGCCGCCGCCCACGCTGCCGATGCCGCCCCAGCAGCCCCGGCCGACGCTGGCGGAGATCTACGAGCGATACCGGATCAGCGACGACATGCTCGCCGGCAGCTATGCCAACAGCGTGATGATCGGGCACTCGCCGGCGGAGTTTTTCTTCGACTTTATCGCCGGGTTTTATCCCAACCCGGCGGTGAGCGCCCGGGTGTTCCTGCCGGCGCCCCAGGCGCCGCGGTTTTTGAACACCCTGACGACCTCGCTCCAGCAACACCAGCAGCGTCGCCGACCCGGCGCGCCGGGCGGTGGCGGCGGAAGCGGCGAGACGCCGCCGACAGAGTGAGCGCGAAGCGGTGAGCGGCTTGACTGAACAAGGCAATTTGCGGAGGACTGACTGATGGCGACCCATGCTGCGGTGGAAACGTTGCTGGCGATGGCGGATTTTACACGGGCGCGGCTGCTCGGCACGCTCGACGTCATCGAGAAGTCGGGTCAGCCGGAAGCGCAGGTGCTTTCGTGGCGGCCGGGGCCGGGGCGGGCGCACCTGGGATGGCAGTTCATGCATTGTGCGGCCACCCACCACAAGTATCTCAAGCTCAATGTGCTCAAGGAGCCGGTGACCGAAGAGGCGCTGGTCAGTCACTACGGCGGCGGTTCGGTCGTGCGCGACGGCGACGGTGTGACCTTCGCCGGCATTCGCTCGGCGCTGGAAAAGCATTTTGCCGTCTTCCGCAATTGGGTCGGCGGGATGACCGATGCCGAGCTGGCCGCCGAGGTCGCGGGGCCGGGCGGCAAGCCGCGGTCGCTGCGCGAGGTGGTGATCCTGCTCATCTGGCACGAAGCCCACCACCAGGGACAGATTCACCTCACGTGGAACTGCTACAAGGCGACTCACGGCATTGCCTGAGCCGGCCGGGCGGGTGCGGGTGGTTGGAGGTCGATGGCCGCCCTGCCTCGCGGTTGCGCCTGCGGTGGCCGATCATGCGAATGATCTTGGCGACGGCAGGCGCCGTGATCGGAGCGGCCGCCTACATCAGGCGGACGATGTAGACCACCGCGTCGTCGATCGACAGGTTGGTCACATCGAGCTCGGCGGTCATCACCTCGCGATACAGCGGCTCGCGCTGCGCCACGAGCGTGGCGACTTCGTCCGCCGGCGGAAGCTGCGTGAGCGCCGGACGGTTGACGCTCGAATTCGGGTCTCCCGCGATCCGCGCCGCGAGCACCGACGGCTCGCATCGCAGGTAGATCCGCTTGTGGGTCGTCGCCGACATGGCGGCGCGGTTTTCGGGGCGAAGGACGGCTCCGCCGCCCAGGGCGATGACATGATCGTCGAGCTGCATCGTCGTGCGGACGATCGCCGATTCGCGATCGCGAAAGCCCGCCTCGCCCTCTGCCGCAAAGATCTCAGCGATCGACCGCCCGGCCGACTTGACGATCAGCTCATCGGTATCGACGAACGTCTGCCAGAGGCGGTCGGCCAGCCGTTTGCCGATCGACGTTTTGCCGCTCCCGCGATAGCCCAGAAGGATGATGCTCACGGCGTGATTGTCGGGTCAGGACGTCGAATTGTCACTGGTTGATCCGTGCACGACCGTACACGACGCCCCGCCCGGCATCGACCGTGCCCTCGGGCGGACATCCATGTATACTCGCCCCCATGCCCGACCAACCGACGTCGCTCTATAAGCGTGTGCTTCTGAAAATCAGCGGTGAGGGATTCTGCAAGGAAGGCGGACATGGCATTGAGGCCGATGAGCTTGAACTGATCGCCAGGCAGTGTGTCGAGGTGGCGCGGATGGGCGTCGAGCTGGCGATCGTCGTGGGCGGGGGCAACTTCATCCGCGGAAAGACCTTTGCCGAAGACGGTCACATCGCCCGCGCCACGGCCGATTACATGGGCATGCTGGCGACGGTCATCAACGCCCTGGCACTGCAGGAGACCATGGAGGCGATGGGCCAGTCGGTGCGGGTGCTGTCGGCGGTGAGCGTGCACAGCGTGTGTGAGCCGTTTATCCGTCGCCGCGCGATCCGCCACCTGGAGAAGGGCCGCACGATCATCCTCGCGGCCGGCACGGGCAACCCGTTTTTCACCACCGACACCTGCGCCGCCCTGCGAGCCACCGAGATCGGCGCAGACCTGCTGATGAAGGCGACCAAGGTCGACGGCATCTACTCGGCCGACCCGAAGAAAGACCCGACGGCCGAGCTGTTCCATGACGTGAGCTATGACGAGGTCATCCGCCGGGATCTCAAGGTGATGGATACCGCGGCCTTTGCGTTGTGCCGTGAGAACCGGATTCCGCTGGTGGTGTTCAACTTCCGCACCGAAGACGTGATCCGCCGGGTGCTCAGGGGCGAGAAGGTCGGCACGCGGATCACGCCGCGACCGGCCTAGACGTGAGTACACACGCGCCGCCTGCGTGGACGGTCGAGGCGCGTGGTCTTGTTTTGTTACGATAAAGCGGCGGGGATGCAGCCAGGAGCAACAATGGCAGTCGACGATATTCTGCTGGAGTGCGAAGAGCACATGGAAAAGGCCACCAACCACCTGCAGCATGAGCTGCGGTCGGTCAGGACAGGCCGCGCTTCGCCCGCGCTGGTCGAGCACATCAAGGTCGATTACTACGGCTCGCCGACCGACCTCAAGTCGATCGCGGCCATCAGCGTTCCCGAGGCGACACAACTGCTGATCAAGCCGTTCTCGCCCGGCGATCTCAAGTCGATCGAAAAGGCGATCAACGACAGCAAGCTTGGCCTGACCCCTCACAGCGACGGCAAGACGCTGCGCATCCAACTGCCGCCGATGAGCCAGGACCGACGCCAGAAGCTGGCCGGGCAGTGCAAGGAGTTCGGCGAGACCGCCAAGATCCAGATTCGCAATGCGCGTCGCGACGCCAACAAGGCGATCGACGGCGAGCAAAAAGGCGGCGACCTCACCGAAGACGACGCCGAGGGCGCCAAAGAGCAGGTCCAGGAGCTGACCAAGAGCTATGAGACCAAGATCGACGAGATGATTGCGGCCAAGCAAAAAGACATCATGACGGTCTGATGCGGCCGGCGCAGTCTCTTTCGGCTCCGCTGTCTGGCGACTCTGCTGATCCCGCAAACGGCGGCGTCCCGCCCGGCGCGCGCGAGTCTGTGGCGAGCGTGGGCGAATCGTCACCGCATTCGCCGGATCACCAGCGCGCTGTTCTTCGAGCCAAACGCGATGCAGTTGCACAAAGCCAGATCGACCTCGTGCGGGCGGGAGGCGGTCGCGACGTAGTCAAGGTCGCAGTCGGGGTCGGGGCGGGTGAGGTTGATTGTGGGGTGGACGAAGCCGTGCCGCATGCCCAGCGCCGTCGCGACGACACCCGCCGCCCCGCAGGCGCCCTGCGGGTGACCGATCATCGATTTGGTTGAGCTCATCGGGATTCGCCCGGCGTGGTCGCCCAGCGCCCGCTTGACCGCCAGGGTCTCCATGCGGTCGTTGAGCAGCGTGCTCGTGCCGTGGAGATTTACGTAATCAACCTGCCCGGGCGTCGCGCCCGCGTCGGCCAGGGCAAGCTCGATCGCCCGCGCCGGCTCGACGACATCGGGCTTGATCTGCACGCGGTGGTAAGCGTCGCAGGTCGAGGCATAGCCGCACAGCTCCGCCAGCATCGTCGCCCCGCGTGCGGCCGCGTGGTCGAGCGATTCGACGACCATCATCCACGCCCCCTCGCCCAGCACGAAGCCGTCGCGATCGATGTTGAAGGGTCGCGACGCCGCCGACACCGGTTCCCAGACGCCGGTCGAGACGACCTTCATCCTCTCAAAGGCGTTGAGGATTCCCGGCGCGATCGGCGCGTCGGCCCCGCCGACGAGCATCGCCGGGATCGTCCCGGTGCGGATCAGCATCATGGCGTAGCCGATCGCGTCGGTGCTGCTGGTGCAGCCGGTGGAGAGCACGTGCGAAGGCCCACGCAGCCCCAGCGCGATCGACACCTCGCTCGAAAGGTTGCCGTGTGTGCCGGCGGTGATCGAATAGAGCGACGGCTTGCCGTCGGTGAAGAGGTTTCGGTATTGCTCTTCGACAAACGCCAGCCCCCCGCCGCCGGTGCCCAGGGCGATGCCGATCTTGCGCTGGGTGTCGATGTCCTGGGGGTGAATGTGCCAGTCGGCCTGGGCGAGGGCCTCGCGTGAGGCGGCGATCGCCATCGGCACCATCCGCGGAACTCTCCGGGTCTCGGCCGGCTCCATGTAGGCCGTCGGGTCAAAGCCGATGCATTGCCCCGCCGCCCGGGAGCGCAGCCCGGCGGTGTCGATGCCGGTCAGCGCCGAGATGCCGGTCCGGCCCTCGCGCAGGGCGGTTGTATACGCCTCGCGTCCGACGCCGTTGGGGGAGACCACGCCGATTCCGGTGATGACGACGCGGTGAGGGAAGGCCTTGTTCACGAGGGGATGCTAGCCTCTGCGGCGCCACCGGTCATCTGGCCTGTTTGCCGATATGATCGGGCACATGGCATATTGGCTGCTCAAAACTGAACCCGACTGCTACGCGTGGGACCAGTTCACCCGAGACAAGAAGACCGCCTGGGATGGCGTCTCCAACGCGCTGGCGCTCAAACACCTCCGCTCGATGAAGAAGGGCGACCTGTGCCTCTTCTATCACACCGGCGACGAGCGGCAGGCGGTCGGTGTGGCCGAGGTGGTGAAAGAAGCCTATCCCGATCCCGGCGCCGACGATGCCAAAATGGTGGTGGTCGACATTCGGCACAAAAAGCCGCTCAAGCGGCCGGTGACGCTCGATGAGTTCAAGGCCGATCCCGCCTTTGCCGGGTGGGATCTGCTGCGCATCTCGCGGCTGAGCGTCGTGCCGGTGCCCGAGGCGATGTGGAAGCGCATCGAGCAACTTGCGGCCCAGGACGACTGACTTGCTCCCCCGTGTCGACCGACTCCCCTGCCGTCGTTCCGCTGCCGATCGACCCGCTGCTGCCGCGGGTGATCGAGGCGCTGCGCGCGGAGCCGTCGTTGGTGCTGGTGGCCGAGCCGGGCGCGGGCAAGACGACGCGGGTCGCGCCGGCGGTCATTCGCTCAGGGATGCTGCCCGCGGAGCATCCGGCGCTGGTGATGCTTCAGCCGCGCCGGGTGGCGGCGCGGGCGGCCGCGGCACGCATCGCCGAGGAGACCGGCACGACGCTCGGCCGCGAGGTCGGCTATCACATCCGCTTCGACAGACGCCTGACCGACAGCACGCGCATCCGTGTGCTGACCGAGGGCATCCTCACGCGGCAGATTCAATCCGACCCATTCCTCGACGGCGTCGGGATGGTCATCCTCGATGAGTTTCACGAGCGATCGATCCACACCGACCTGACCATCGCCCTGCTGCGCGAGATTCAGCAGACCGTCAGGCCCGACCTGCGCATCGTCGTGATGTCGGCCACGCTCGACGCCCAGCCGGTCAGCCGGTTTCTTGGCGGGTGCCCGGTGGTGTCGGTGCCGGGCAGGACGTTTCCGGTCGAGATCATCCACCGCATGCCGGGCGAAGGATGGCTGGCGGAGCAGACGGCCGACGCGATCCACGACCTACTGGCCGGGCGGATCGATGTTGGTGCGGCGGCCTCTGACGCCGCCAGCCGGGCAGCCGCCGGCGCGACCAGCGGTGATGTACTGGTCTTTCTGCCCGGTGCTGACGAAATCCGCCGGGTCGGCATGCTCATCGCCCCCGCGGCCGAGCGACAGGGGCTGGGGGTCTATCCGCTCCACGGTTCGATGCCGTGGGACCAGCAGCAGGCGGCGCTGCGCCCGTCGCGCCAGCGGAAGATCATTCTCGCGACCAACATCGCCGAGACATCGCTGACGATCGACGGCGTGACGGTGGTGATCGACAGCGGCTATGCGCGCGTGCCGCGGTATGACGCGTCGCGCGGCATCGACGCGCTGCTGCTCGAGCGGATCAGCAAGGCCTCGGCAAAGCAGCGGTCCGGTCGGGCCGGGCGAACCGCCCCGGGCGTCGCGATCCGCCTCTGGTCGGCCAAGCAGCACGAGGCGCTCGACGACTTCGAATTGCCGGAGATCCGAAGGGTGGATCTGACCCCGACGCTGCTGACCCTTCACGCCTGGGGCAAGCCCGAC
>CAZBOE010000190.1:8423-8763 GCA_964493365.1 uncultured Tepidisphaeraceae bacterium
ATGAGCCGCCCGATGAGCGGGCGCTCGCGTCGGCCGAGTCACTGCTGGCCCTGCTGGGCGCGACCGACGGCGGAGCACTCACCGCCCAGGGGAAACGCATGGCAGACCTTCCACTTCATCCACGGCTCGCGCGGTTGATGCTGGCGGCGGTCGATGCGGGGGATGTCGAACACGGCGCTGCCGTCGCGGCGCTGCTGGCCGAGAAGGACATCGTGCGGCAGGACCGTTCGCCGGATCGGGGTCCGCGCGTGCTGGCCGACTCTGACCTGATCCCGCGGATCGAGATGCTCGAGCTTGCCATCCGATCCAACTTCGCGCCCCATCTGGCCGACCAGGGCAT
>CAZBOE010000191.1:0-7457 GCA_964493365.1 uncultured Tepidisphaeraceae bacterium
GATGTCGGCCGCGTCGCCCGTGCGGGGATGGCGCTGGCGGCCGTCGCGGTGGTGTCGTATCCCACGCTCGCCTGCACCCCGCGAGAGCGGGCGCTGGGCATCGCGCACCTGCCGCGGGCGCAGCGCATCCGATGGGTCAACGCGCACGTCCGCACGATCAGCCGCGTGATCGTCCACCCCCAGTTCCGTTCGCTCGGGCTCGCGGCGGCGCTGGTCCGCCACGTCATCGCCGACCACCCGCGCCATGTCGTCGAAGCGATGGCCGTCATGGGCGACCTCCACCCGCTGTTCACCCGCGCCGGCATGACCCGCCTCGGCACCGTGCCGAAGTCGGGCGCGGGGTATTTTCTGGGTGGGCGGGAAGAGTGGGCAGTGGGCGGTCGACAGTCGGCAGAGAAGAGCGAGCAGTGGGCAGAGCGGTTGTAGGCCGGTGACCGGATGCCTGCCGGCCGGTCGCGGGGGGCGCGGATGATCATGGACGAGCGACATCCCGCGGCCGACCAGCTGCCCGCTGCCGACCGCCGACTGCCCACTCCTCCGCCCAATGCCCACCCTCCTCTGCCCGATGCCCGCTCATCCTGCCGATCGACGACTGCCCGCTCTTCCGCCCGCTACCGACCTTTCTCTTCCAACGTTTCACTTCCAACCAGGGGGAACCATGTCCGATTTGTTTACGCCTGTTTCGACACCCGATGCGCTCTGGGATTTTCTGCATGAGCACCTTGGTTTGACGGTCCCGAGGCGGCCGGTGTGCCGGCAGCATCAGGCGCCGTTCGACTACCTCTGCCGCACTTACTTCGAGCCGGCGGCCGACGTCGTGGTCGTCGCGCCGCGCGGCGGGGGAAAGACCCGGCTCGGCGCCGTCGCGACGTTGCTCGATCTGCTCCACAAGCCGGGCGTGTCGGTGCGCATCCTCGGCGGCTCGCTCGATCAGTCGATGTGCATGTGGGATCACCTCATCGCCGACATCGAACGGCTCGTGCCCGACTGCGTCGTCGGCAAGGCCACGCGGAAGCGCATCGCGCTGGATAACGGCTCGTCGGCGTCGATCCTCCCGCAGTCGCAGCGCGCGGTCCGCGGGCAGCGGGTGCAGAAGCTCCGGTGCGACGAGGTCGACATGTTCAACGAGCCCGTCTGGGAGGCGGCGCAGCTCATCACCCGCACGCTGCGCTCCCCGACCGGCGCCCCGCTCGCGGCCGGCACGGTCGAGGCGGTCTCCACCCACCACCGTGCCGGCGGGCTCATGGGCAAGGTGGTCGAGTCGGCCGTCGCGACGGACCGGCCCGTGCTGCGGTGGTGCATTCTCGACGTGCTCGAGCGGTGCCCGCCCGAGCGCGACTGCAAAACCTGCCCGCTCTGGTCTGACTGCCGCGGGCGGGCGAAGACCGACTGCCAGGGCTTCGTGACGATCGACGACGCGGTCAACATGAAGCGCCGCGTGAGCGTCGAGACGTGGGACGCCGAGATGCTCTGCCGCAGGCCGCGCACGCGGGGCAGTGTCTTCCCGCGGTTCGCGCGGGAGCGCCACGTGACCGACCTGCCCCGCGGTGTGACGCCGCGCGATCTGGCCAGGGCGTCGTGGTCGCTGGGGATCGACTTCGGGTTTGCCAACCCGTTCGTGTGCCTGTGGGTCGCGGAGGTCGGGGCCCTCGACGGCGACACCGGCAGGCCCTGCGCCGCGGCCTTCGTGGTCGACGAATACGTGCAGGCGGAACAGACCGTCGACCGTCACCTTGTCGAAATCGAACACCGCGGACACCCGCGCGCCCGGTGGATCGGCTGCGATCCCGCGGGGGCGGCGCGCGATCAGCAGACGGCCCGGTCGAACGTGCAGGTCCTGCAATCGGCGGGTTATCTGGTTCGCCAGCGGCAGACCCGGATCGTCGACGGCATCGAGGCGCTGCGGGCGGCCCTGTGCCCGGCCGAAGGTCCGGTAACGCTGTTCATCCACCCCCGCTGCACAAAGTTGATTTTGGCTATGGAGGCCTACCGATACGACGGCGGCGGAAGTGAAGTGCCCCTGAAGGACGGCACCCACGACCATCTGATCGATGCGTTGAGGTATTGGATGATGAACCGCACCGGTAAAACCAAGTCGAGCACCTATTGATGCTTAACACAAGGCGACCCGGCGGCCACGGTTCATCTACCAATCCTATAGGGTTAGTCTATTGACACCCGGTAAGGGCCGGGTTATCTATTTCTCCGACAGGTTTAGTCGGCAACACGCCGACGCTTTGGTTCGGGAGGTTGTGATGGTGAAGCACGGGAACAGGGCGTCCGTGGACACGCGCTCCGGGCCGGCCGGCTGGGCATTGGCGGCGGCGGTGACGCTGGCGTCGGTGGCGGCAGTGCCGTCGGTGGCGGTGGCGCAATCCGCGGAGCAGCTCGCGGCGGCGCAAGTCGCGGGGGCAGAGCAGACCGACGAGATGGCGGCGCTGCGGGCTCAGATCCAGACGCTGCAACGCCGCGTCGAGGAGCTCGAGGCGAGCAAGGTCTCGTCGGTCGATGTCGTATCGTGTGGTGGCGCAGGTCGTCGCCGACGCCGAGAAGCGGAGCCGCCTCATCGACGGCGATCTCTCGCTGGCCGCGGGCTATGACAAGGGGTTTTTCATCAAGTCGGCCGATGAAAACTTCCTGCTCAAGACGTCGTTCCTCTTCCAGTTCCGCGGCATCGCCAACTGGGAAGAAGACGGTCAGCTCGACGGCGGCGACAACATCGAGAGCGGCTTCGAGATCCGCCGGTTCAGAACGCGATTCACCGGCAACGCGTTTTCGAAGGACCTGACTTACGACTTCCAGCTCGATTACGCGCGCAACGGCGGCAACATCACGCTGCTCGACGGCACGATCGGCTATCGCTTCGCGCCCGAGTGGCAGTTCAAGTTCGGGCAGTGGAAGCAGCGGTTCGCCCGCGAGCGCGACGTGGGCCCGGGCAATCAGCTCGCGGTTGACCGGTCGTTCCTCGACGCGCTCATCGGCGGCGGTCTGACCAACCGCGTGCAGGGCGTGGCGCTGGTGTATGGCGGCACCAAGGAAAACAACTGGCGCGTCGAGGGCACGCTGACTGACGGCGCCGGCATCGCCAACACCGATTTCCGTGACGGGGCCGCGGGCTTCGGCTCGGCGGTGCGCGTCGAATACAAGCTGATGGGCGACTGGTCGAACTACAACGACTTCACCGCCAAGGGCACCAAGGACCGCCTCGCGGTCGTGGGCGCGGGGGTCGATTACACCGACTTCGATTCGGGCGAGCAGATTCTCTATACCGCCGACCTGCATTATGAAACGGCCGGCGGGTTTGGCCTGATGACCGCGGTGCACGGTCGCTCGCTCGACGCCCGCGACACCGGCGATCAGGGCGTGACCACCGACTGGGGCGCGCTGGCGCAGGCCAGCTACCTCGTGCGGAAGAACCTCGAGCCGTTCGCGCGGTATTCGATCCTGCGGTTCGAAGACACCGACGGCGCCGGCGACGACACCTACAACGAGATCACCGTCGGCGTGAACTACTACCTCGGCAAAGACGGGGCCTGGGGCAATCGCGCCAAGCTGACCGTCGATGCGGTCTACCTGCCCGACGGCGCGCCGGGCACGACCGCGGCCCCGGGCAACCTGACCGGCATGGGGTATGTCGCGGGCGAAGACGCGCAGTTCATCCTTCGAGCCCAGTTCACGCTGCAGTTGTGAGCGGCGTGACGCCTCCCGCGGAGCGGGCGGCCAACACAGGAGAATGCCATGCCGGTCGGAGACTCGGCTGAACAAGACGTGGTGGATGTCGGCCTGGGCGTTTATCTCGCCCGGGCGGACGTGGTCGTGCTCGCGGGTCGGGTCATCGCCCGACCCGCGGGCATTGACTCGCTTCTTCGATACCTGCGCGCCCGGGGGGACGGGCTTTGTCGCCGCCGGCGAACGCCCGCGATGCGGCGCTGAGATGGTGCGCGGGGCCCTGGTGACAGACAATGTGATGCCGCGCGCCCGAGCCGCGCGGCCGCCGCGTGGGTGAGCCCGCGGCTTCGGGAAGGCAGCGTATGAAAAACGGATTGCTGGCGGCCGCCTTGTTGATGCTGTGCGCGGTTATCGGCCCCTGGGCCTCCGGGTGCGGCGACGGCGCGGCCTCGGTGACGCTGCTCAACGTCAGCTATGACCCGACGCGCGAATTTTACAAAGACTACAACGCGCTGTTCGTCGAGCACTGGCGCGCCCAGGGCGGCGGGGCGGTCGAGATCCGCACGTCGCACGGCGGGTCGGGCAAGCAGGCGCGCAGCGTGATCGACGGGCTCGAGGCGGATGTGGTCACGCTGGCGCTGGCGGTCGATATCGACGCCATCGCCCAGCACGGCGGGCAGGTGGCCGATGACTGGCAGGCGCGGCTGCCCGGCAACGCGTCGCCTTACACCAGCACGATCGTGCTGCTGGTGCGCAAGGGCAACCCCAAAAACATCCGCGACTGGGACGACCTGGTGAAGCCCGGCGTCGAGGTCATCACGCCCAACCCCAAGACCTCGGGCGGGGCGCGGTGGAATTACCTTGCCGCCTGGGCCCACGCCCTGCGCAAGAGCGGGGGCGATGCGGCGGCGGCGCGCGAGTTTGTGGCCCGGCTCTACCAGAACGTGCCCGTGCTCGACGCCGGCGCGCGGGCGAGCACGACCACCTTCGTGCAGCGCGGCATCGGCGATGTGCTGATCGCCTGGGAGAACGAGGCGCTGCTGGCGCGGGAAGAGCTGGGCAAGGACCAGTTCGAGATCGTCGTTCCCGGCGTGAGCATCCTCGCTGAGCCGCCCGTCGCTGTGGTGGACAAGGTGGTCGATCGGCGCGGCACGCGGGCGGCGGCCGAAGCGTATCTGAGATACCTCTATTCGCCCGAGGCGCAGCGGCTGGCGGCGAAGCATTTTTATCGCCCGACCGATCCGGCGGCGGCGAGCGAGTTTGGTCAAACGTTCCCGCCGCTGACGCTGGTGACGGTTGACGAGGTGTTCGGCGGATGGGCCCGCGCGCAGCGCGAGCACTTTGACGAGGGCGGCACCTTTGACCAGATTTACACGCGCAGGTGATGTGACCGCGTCGTGCCTGCATGAAAAGAACGTGAATGTCCGCGTCTCAACCCGCCATATCGCCCGACACGCTTCCCCCGACGCGCCGCCCGCGGCAGAGCTGGCTGCGCCACGGGCTGCTTCGTCGGCCCTCGGTGCTGCCGGGGTTTTCGCTCTCGCTGGGATACGCGGTGGTCTATCTCAGCCTGATCGTGCTGATCCCGCTCTCGGCGGTGGTCTTCAAGACGGCGGGCATGGGCCCGGCCGAGTTCTGGCGCGTGGTCAGCAGCCCGTCGGTCGTGCACGCGCTGGCGCTGAGCTTCGGCGCGTCGCTGGTGGCGGCGGCGGTCAACGCGGTGATGGGGCTGATCCTCGCGTGGGTGCTGGTGCGATATCGCTTCCCCGGGCGGCGGGTGGTCGATGCGCTGGTCGATCTGCCTTTCGCGCTGCCGACCGCGGTGGCGGGCATCACCCTGACCACGCTCTATGCCCGCAACGGCTGGCTGGGGTCGTGGATCGAAGGGGTGCTGGGCGTCAAGGTGGCGTTTACGCAGCTGGGCATCGTGGTGGCGCTGGTGTTCATCGGCATTCCGTTCGTGGTGCGGACGGTGCAGCCGGTGATCGAGGATTTGAGCAAGGAGCTCGAAGAGGCGGCCGCGAGTTTGGGCGCCAGCCGATTCCAGACGCTGCGGCGGGTGATTCTGCCCGAGCTGTGGCCGGCGATGGTCACCGGCTTTGCGCTGGCGTTCGCCCGGGCGATCGGCGAATACGGCAGCGTGGTGTTCATCGCGGGCAACCAGCCCATGAAGACGCAGATCGCCCCGCTGAAGATCATGAGCTATCTCGAAGAGTTCAACTACCAGGCGGCCACCGCGGTGGCGGTGGTGATGCTGGTGGTGTCGTTTGCCATGCTGCTTCTGATCAACTGGTTGCAGGGAAGGAGGCCTGGGTAGGCGAGTCGCCGGCAGCCGGCCGTCGGCCGTTGCGATTGGCAGTGGGTGGTCGTCAGTGGGTAGTCGGTAGTCGGCCGTGAAGATGAGGCACTCACTCGTCGGTGGCCATGAGCGATGATTCGGCTCTTACCGAATACGCCGCGCTCGGCACCTTTTCTGCCGACCGCCGACTGACCACTGGCCACTCCCGACCGCTTTCTGCCCGCTGCCTGCTGCGTACTGCACCCAACCTCATCCCATGCCCGCTTCATCTGCACATCTTCCTGATTCGACGACTCGTCCGCCTCTAGCGACGGCGGAGCCTTCGTGGGTGCGGTGGGGGCTGGTGGCGATGGGGCTGGGGTTTGTCGCGCTGTTCCTGGTGGTGCCGCTGGTGGCGGTGTTTTACGAGGCGCTGCGGCAGGGGGTGGGTGTTTACTGGGCGGCCATCACCGAGCCCGACGCGCGCAGCGCCATCGCCCTGACCCTCACGGCCGCGGCGGTGGCGGTGCCGTTCAACGTGGTCTTCGGGCTCTGTGCGGCGTGGGCGATCGCGAAATTCGAGTTTCGCGGAAAGAGCGTGCTGATCACGCTGATCGACCTGCCGTTTGCGGTGTCGCCGGTGATCGCGGGGCTGATGTATGTGCTGGTGTTCGGCCGATCGGGCTGGCTGGGCGGCTGGCTGGCGGGGCACGATGTCCGGATCATCTTCGCCGTGCCGGGGATCATCCTGGCGACGACCTTCGTGACCTTTCCGTTCGTGGCGCGCGAGCTGATCCCGCTGATGCAAAGCCAGGGCAACGACGAAGAGGAGGCGGCGCTGTCGCTTGGCGCGTCGGGCTGGCAGACGTTCTGGCGGGTGACACTGCCCAACATCAAGTGGGCGCTGCTCTACGGCGTGATCCTGTGCAACGCCCGGGCGATGGGCGAGTTCGGCGCGGTGTCGGTCGTGTCGGGACACATCCGCGGCGAAACCAACACGCTGCCGCTGCACGTGGAGATCCTCTATAACGAATACGCGTTCAGCGCGGCCTTCGCCGTCGCGAGCCTCCTGGCCCTGCTGGCGATCGTCACGCTGGTGGCAAAGGAGATCGTGGGACGAAAGGTGGAACGATGAGGCGTGATGCGTGGCGCGTGTCGCGCGATCAGCCGCGTGACGCGCCGGGATGCGGCGGTTGGTGATCGGCGGCTGCGTGCCGGAAACCGGCGACTGGATACGGGCGACTGGATACGGGCGACTGGGCTCGGGCGACTGGCAACCGGGCGACTGGATAGTGGCGACTGAATGCAGGCGACCCCAAAACTGGCAATTTTCGTCCCCCACCTATGGCTATCGAAGTTCGCAACATTACCAAGCGGTTTGGCGCGTTTACGGCGCTGGCGGATGTGTCGCTGCATGTGGGGCAGGGCGAGCTGGTGGCGCTGTTGGGGCCGTCGGGGTCGGGGAAGACGACGCTGCTGTGGATCATCGCGGGGCTCGAGCAGGCCGACG
>CAZBOE010000191.1:7528-8744 GCA_964493365.1 uncultured Tepidisphaeraceae bacterium
CAGCACTACGCACTGTTCCGGCACATGAGCGTGCTGGAGAACGTGGCATTCGGCCTGCGGGTGAAGAAGCGGGAAGACCGCCCGGCCAACAAGGAGATCGAGCGGCGCGTGCACGAGCTGCTGCGGATGGTGCAGCTCGATTCGATGGCGGACCGGTATCCGTCCCAGCTTTCGGGCGGGCAGCGGCAGCGCGTGGCGCTGGCCCGGGCGCTGGCGGTCGAGCCGCGCGTGCTGCTGCTGGATGAGCCGTTTGGCGCGCTGGACGCCAAGGTGAGGCGCGAACTGCGCAAGTGGCTGCGCAAGCTCCACGACGAAACGGGCATCACCAGCGTGTTTGTCACCCACGACCAGGAAGAGGCGCTGGAGGTGGCCGACCGGGTCGTGGTCATGAACGCCGGCCGAATCGAGCAGGTCGGGACGCCGGAGGAAGTGTTCCATCACCCGGCGACCGAATTCGTGCTGCACTTTCTGGGGCACGTGAACGTGTTCCGCGGCCGCGTTGAAGGCAGCAAGGCGTTCTTCGGAACGCTGGAGCTGGATTACCCGCACGCGCCGGCGACCGGGTCGCTCGAGGCACGGGGCTTCGTGCGTCCGCACGACCTCGAGATCGACCTGGAGTCGGGCGAAACGACGCTGCTCGAAGCGACCGTCGTACGTGTGAACGCCGCCGGCCCACAGGCGAAAGTGGAGCTTCTCAGTACCGCCGGCGAGACGATTCAGGTCGAGATTTCGCAGGAGCGCCGCCGGACGCTGAATCTAACCCCCGGACAGCGCGTCTTCATTCGGCCGCGCGAGCTGAAAGTGTTCTTCGACAGCCAGGGGTCGTAGGGGCGGCACCGGGCGCGAACAGAAGGGGACCGGCGGTCGCGGCCGGCGCCGCCGATCCCCGTCGCTAGCGTGCAGCGGCTGTCGTGCCGCCGCTACGGCTGTCCGCCCGGCTTCATGCTGCTCATGTCCCGGACCTCGACGCCCTCGGGCGCCTTGAAGACGAACCGGTCGGGCTTGATGTCGGGGTTCAGCTTGACGTTGCTGTAGCTCAATGTCTGCATCGGCTTGCCTTCGGGCGTCAAGGTGACCATCTTGACCAGCAGGCCGCTGTCCTTTGCGAAGTAGTTGATCAACTTCCCGCCGCCGGGCTTCTTGGGCGTCGCCTCGATCACGTACGCGTCCTTCCCATCGACCTTCTCGTCGGGCATGAGCTTCAGGTCGTGTTCCT
>CAZBOE010000192.1:0-8652 GCA_964493365.1 uncultured Tepidisphaeraceae bacterium
GCAGGGCGGCCGCGATCACCACAGATGCATCGATCACCGCCTGCGCCACGCGGGCGAGGGCGATGTTTCCCCCGAGCATGGCGACAAACGCCGGATACCCGGGCATCCGGAAGGCATAGACCACATCGTCAAAGCGCTCGTCGAGCAGCGTGAGCCCCTGCCCGTCACGGATCGACAACGCCAGCCGGTGATACTCCGCCTGGTCGGGCAGCGCCGCCAACGAAGCCGGATCACCCGACAGCGACAAGACATAGCCGACACGCACGACCAGCGCCAGCGCGGCCAGAACGTAGATGAGCGACGGCAATCGCGGCCCTGCGGACAACATGGCCGATGAGGTTATCGCGGCCGGGGCAGGAGCGTTAGCATGGGCAGCCACGAACCACATGGAGGGGCGGAAATTGGCGCAAGACCAAGCCAGGGCGGATCGAGCCACGCTGCAATTAACCACGCCGAACCGGGAACGTCGGGATTTGCCCTGTCCACCCGCACCGGCGGCCTGCTTCGTTACGATCACTTTCCCAACGCCGCTTATCGACGATACTGTCACGACTGGATATTGCCCGGTGGATGGATGATCCTGTCCTCTGGGCGACGCCTCGCCTCGGTCATGCAGGGAGACATCTATGAAATACCGCACCCTCGGTTCCACCGGTCTTCGCGTGTCGGTCGTCGGCATCGGCACCTGGCAGTTCGGCGGCGAATGGAACAAGAACTTCGAACAATCCGAAGTTGATGCGATGTTCCGCAGGGGCAAAGAGCTGGGCATCAACCTGATCGATACGGCCGAGTGCTACGGCGATCACCTCTCTGAAAAGCTCATCGGAAAAGCCATCGAAAAAGACCGCGCCGACTGGGTGCTGGCCACCAAGTTCGGGCATCACTTCGTGGGTCACCTCGAGCGCACCGAACCCCGCACACCCGCCGACACCCGCAAGCAGGTCGAAGACTCACTGTCGGCCCTGCGGACCGACTACCTCGATATCCTGCAATACCACTCCTGGGGCGACGAGCAGTTCTTCGCGCAGGACGTGCAGGCCGAGTTGGAAAAGCTGGTGAGCGAGGGCAAGGTCCGACACCTTGGCAACAGCGTCGGAAGCAACGCCAACGTCAAGCAGATCGAGGCGAGCAGCGCCAAGAAGATCGAGGTGATCCAGATCATCTACAACCGTCTCGACCAGACCCCCGCGACCTCAGGCGTCTTTGATGTCTGCACGCGTCAGAATCTCGGCGTGCTGGCGCGGGTGCCGCTCGCCAGCGGCTACCTCTCGGGCAAATACAAGCCGGGCGTCACCTTTCCGCAGGGCGATGTCCGCGCCAAGTGGAAGCCGGGCGACCTCGACGACAAACTCCGCGAAGTCGAGCGCATCGCCCGCGAGGAAGTGCCCCCCGGCGTTGAAATGGCGCACTGGGCGCTGGCCTGGTGCCTCAACCACCCGGCCGTCACCAGCGTCATTCCCGGCTGCAAGAGCGTCGAGCAGGTCGAAGAGAACGCCAAGGCCGCCGAACTGGTCAAAGCATGACGGCCTGACGATCTGCCGGGACGACCATTCGACCTCCGCCCTCACCCGCTGCGGTCGTGTCGATCTGTCATCCCGGCCGCGCGCCGCTTGGGCGCACAGCGTCCCTCGCCCCGGCGTCGGAGATCGATCGGCTGCCGATCTCGGTCAGAGGTCGTTGCCCGCGAAGAACTCGACGCTTTCGCCGTCGGGTCCTTCGAAGAACGCGATGCGGGCGTGGGCCTTTTCTCCGGTGGTGAGCCCTTCGATCACGATGTCCTTGGGCTCCATGGTGATCTTCATCCCCGCATCGCGGGCCCGGCCGATCGCGGCGTCAACATCCTTGCATCGGAAGCAGACGTGGAAAATCGTCCCCTCCGGCTTGGGGCCCGTGCCGCCGGAAAAGACTTCGAGATAGTTGCCGTCGCCCGTGTCGAGCAGTGCCCCGGTGGGCTGGCCGTCCTTGCCCCAGATGAGGCGGGCCTTGAAGCCCAGCGTGGCGGTGTAGAAGTCGATCGTCCGCCGAATGTCTTTGACGCGCATCGCGACGTGGTGAAATCCGCCGCCGCCGAGCAGGGTGTTGGTTTCTGGCATAGAGCCTTGTTTTCTCACGATCGCCCGACCAAGGGAAGTGTCGGGGCGATGAATTAGCGCGAGCCGCGCGTCGCCCTGCCAATCTTTGCGGTTGCAAACCCGAGCGACCGGAGCTTGAATAGCGCCACCGCGCCGCGCTCCGAGCCATCGCCCCCCAGACGTCTGTGGGAATGACAGTGTTCCCAGACCGCAAACCCGATCCACACCGGAGGCGCCCGTGAGCAGCGTTCCCAGCGACATCGCCTTCACGCCGGCAGTCAAAGCGATCCAGGCACAGAAAGGCTCGCGCACGGGCTACGCCCGAATGGAGCAAGGCCGCGGGTGGGAAACCGCGATCACGTCCGAGCTGGCCGATTTCCTCGCGGGGCTCGACATGTTCTATCTCGGCACCGCGACCGCCGACGGTCAGCCCTACGTGCAATACCGCGGCGGCCCGCCCGGCTTTCTCCGCGTGCTCGATCAACACACGCTCGGCTTCGCCGATTTCGGCGGCAATCGTCAATACATCACCCTCGGAAACCTCTCCGAAAACCCCAAGGCGTTTCTGTTCCTGATGGATTACGCCAGCCAGCGGCGGGTGAAGGTCTGGGGCACAGCCAAGGTGGTCGAGGGCGACGCCGAACTCGAGACGCGTCTTCGCGACCCCGCCTACCCGGGCAAGGTGGAGCGCGCCATCCTGTTCACCGTCGAGGCGTGGGACGTCAACTGCCAGCAGCACATCCACCCCCGTTATTCACAGCGACAGGTCGCCCCCCTGATCGACAATCTCCAGTCGCGGATCGCCGACCTCGAGGCGGAAATCAAACGGCTCCGTGAAGGCCACGCGGGCAAGTAGCGCGACAGGGCAACAGTCCGCACTCGCGCCGGCCGAATCGATCACGGGGTTGTCCCGTCGCGAGTCAGCCTATCACAGTCAGCCCGTCACGCGCCCCTCCCGCCGCGCGACCGGCCTGTCACGCCGTCATCCCATCAGTTCGTCACGCCCACCTCATCTGGTTACACTCCTGCGAACGATGCCAAAACACGACACCACCGACGCCGATCCCGCCCGATATGTCATCGACACCGCCGGCCGGCTCGATCCGTTTGTGGAGCAGGAGTGGCTGCTGACCAACGGCATCGGCGGCTTCGCATCGGGCACGGTGGTTGGTGCAAACATCCGCCGATATCACGGGCTGTTGTGCGCCGCGACCACGCCCCCCCTCGGGCGTATCCTCGCGCTCTCGCGCATCGGCGAGATCGTCTACCTCAACGGCGATTTCGACACCCTCCACGAGCTGTCGATCAACCTCTTCGGCGGCGGCCACATTCACCCGCGCGGCGAGCGTTTTCTACGGCAGTTTGAGCTGGGCGACGACGCCGTCTGGCATTACGCGGTGCACGGCGCCACGGTGGTCAAGACCGTCCGGCTGATGCCGATGATGAACGTGGTGGAGATCACTTACGACGTCACGCCCGACAAAGGGCAGCGGGTCGATCTGGGGCTGCTGCCGTTCGTGGCGCTGCGCGACTTCCACGCGCTGCGGCGCTACGGCGGCACCCATCTCGACACCCGCTCGTCGGCACACAGCGTCAGCATGACCGAAGGCCGATGGACCCTCACCCTCGACGGCGAAAACGCCCGCTTCGCGCCATCGCCCGACTGGTGGTTCGGTCACAACTACCCGATCGAGACCGAGCGCGGCCAGGACGACAGCGAAGACCTCTACACCCCCGGCCGATTCACCGCGCGCTTCGACGAGCCGGGGCGAGTGACCCTGCGGGCCTATGTCGATCCGGCCCCGACCGTGCTGGGCGGGCCGATGCACACACCGACGGTGCCACGCGAGTCGTCGGTGACGGTCCGACGCCTCATGCGGGCCGCGGGCGATTTCGTCGTCCGCCGCAAGACTCCGACCGGCAAGCCCGCCGCCACCATCATGGCGGGCTATCCCTGGTTCGCCGACTGGGGGCGAGACACCATGATCTCCCTGCCCGGCCTCATGCTGACCACCCGCCGATTCGACGAGGCCCGCGGCGTGCTCGAGGTCTTTGCCGACTATGTCAGCGAGGGCATGATCCCCAACGTCTTCGACGACTACTCCAACGAACCCCACTACAACACCGTCGACGCGAGCCTGTGGTTCATCCACGCGTCGCACGAATACCTCAGGGCATCCGAAGACGCCGCCTTCTTCGACCGCAAGCTCAAGCCGGCCTGCCGCGCCATCCTCGACGGCTACACCCGCGGCACGCGCTTCGGCATTCGCGTCGATCCGGCCGACCAGCTGGTCACCCAGGGCGACGAGCACACCCAGCTCACCTGGATGGATGCCAAGTTCGAGGGCCGCGCCTTCACGCCCCGGCAGGGCAAGGCCGTCGAAATCAACGCGCTGTGGCATCACGCGCTGGTGCTGATGGGCGAACACGACCGCGCCGCCGCGGTGGCCGACAGCTATCGCAAGGCGTTTTGGATCAGCCCCTTCCGCGGTCTCTATGACGTGGTCGACGGAGACGGATACAGCCGTCGCGATGCCGCGACCCGCCCCAACCAGATCTTCGCCGCCAGCCTCGAACACAGCCCGCTCGGCCTCGACCAGCGCAAGGCGGTGGTGGAAGTCGTCCGTCGCGAGCTTCTCACGCCCCACGGGCTGCGCTCGCTGGCCCGGGGCGACGCCAACTATCACCCCCGCTACACCGGCCCACAGGCCCAGCGCGACGAGGCCTATCACAACGGCACCGTCTGGGGCTGGCTGATCGGCCCGTTCCTCGAGGCCTACCTTCGCGTCAACGACCACAGCGACGACGCCAAGGCCCAGGTCAGGCAGTGGCTCTCGCCGCTGATCGACCACATGAACACCCAGGCCTGCGTCGGCCAGATCAGCGAAGTCTTCGAAGCCGAGCCACCGCACCGACCCGTCGGCTGCTGCGCCCAGGCGTGGAGCGTCGCCGAGGTGTTGCGAATTGCCCTCAAGGTGGGCATGTGAAGCGCCTGTTCGCGCGAGCTGCGCCGGGCGCCACCGCACCGGGCGCCACCGCACCGGGCGCTACCGCACTGGGCGCCGCGGCACTGGGCGTCGCCGGGCTGATGCTCTGGGCCTCGCCCCTGCTTGCCGCCGAACTCCCCCAGGGCAACGTCTATCGGCCAGGCAGTCATGTGGTGGTCAGGCTCGAAGCCGCCGGCCGGGTCGAGACGCCGGGCGTTGCGGTGATTGCCGATCGGCCCGGGCTGGTGAAGGTGCCGATGCCGCGTGCGAGCGACGCCCTGGTCTGGCAGCCGCAAGCCGGTCAGCCGATCCGCCTGCCCCTTCGGCAGGCCGAGCCCGGCGAAGCCATCGCCCCAGCCGGTTTCCCCGACGACGGCCCCTCCCTCGGCCTTCCCCTCCCGTCGGCGATGTCGCCCTGGATCACCACCCCCGTCTCGGGCTGGCGTCCGACCCGCGATGCCGCCACGCGGTGGGGCGTCTTTGCCATTGCCGCGATCTATGCGCTGGTCATCGCCGGGGCGTGGCTCCTGCTGCGGCGGTTTCGCGCGTCGGCCGTCGCCGTCGCAACGCTCGTCGCAGCGGCGCTGCTGCTCGCATGGCGCAGCACGCTCCCTGTCGCGGCGGTGCGGTGGGGCGAGGTCATCGTCGTCGCTCCCGACGGGCAGTCGGCGATCCGCGATCGACTGGTCTTCCTCCAGGGATATCGGCCCGGCCGCGTCACCGTCGATCTTCCCGCCGCCGCGTGGCTGTTCGACCCGCGCAGCGCCGCACTCGCGTCGGCCGATCCGGTCGAGATCCGCATCAGCCCGGCCGATCAGGCTGTCGCCGAGTGGTCGATACCGGTCACGCCGGGCGGCGCAACGGCGCTGCTGGTCAGGGAGCGGGTTTCCAGCGTCGATGGAGTCGTGCCGGGCAAGAGGATCGCCGTCGCTCCGGGCGACACCCTGATGCGGCTGATCCGCCCGGCTTACCTGCGGGCGGGCGATTCGGTCGCTTCGCTCGCCCCGTCACGCGGTGATTCGGAAGGCGGCTCTTCCACAGGCGATTCCGCGGGCGTTTCGCTGGGTGTCGTGTTGGTCGAGCGCGGCGGCGGCTCGTGACGGATCAGGTGCCGCGGGTATTGCCAGCTCAGCCTGCCGCCCACCAGCGTCAACGCAATCACCAGCGGAATGCAGGTCACCCCGATCGCCGCCAGCGCGAGGCCCCGCCCGGCCTTCGGATTTCTCCGGCCCACCACCTCGCAGATCACGATCACCAGCAGGATCAGCGCGAACTTGTAAGCCACCATCCCCGGCAGCCCCCACCGGTAGATCACGTTGGCCGCCAGCGGGTTGGCCTCGACGCCGCCGTAGTGAAGCACGACCCACGTCAGCATGATGTCCAGCGACGACACCAGCACGAACCACGTATAAGTGTTGGGATAAAGCACCGGCTCGAGCTGTCGTGGGCTGCGCTGAGTCATGATCATCCCGCCGTGCCGATCCGTGCCAGCGCGTGACGCCGACCGCGTCGGCATCCCGAGTGTAACGGGCGACACGCACGGCCCGCACGCCAAACCTACAATCCCCGCCCCACCCGAGCCACGCCGCGCGCCGATGTTGCCGGCACAGGCAACCAGACATGCGACCACGCGCGGCCACCGATAACGGCTTGTGCTTGCATTCGCGCCAGCACCGCGGGTACCTTTTGGGTCGTGCTCGGGGAAGACAGGCGGTGAGCGGGCGTTGCAACTTCGCACATCGTCTCACGAGCACACTCAGGGCAATGCAGCTCGCCCGGCGTTCGGTCGCGGCGGGCGTCAGTCGGGATTCTGTGCAACACGTCGTGCCGTCGTGCCGACCTCGGCATCGCGACACCAACAGTCGAAAGGGCGCTGCGCGTGATCGTCCACGAACTCCATGCCATCCAGCAGCGTTTCGGCTACATCCCCTCCAAAGAGCTGCACGACCTGGCCGCCCGGCTCAATGTGCCGGTGCATCACCTCCACGGCGTCGCCTCGTTCTACCCCCATTACCGTCTCAAGACTGCGCCCAAAGCCACCATCCATGTCTGCACCGACATCTCCTGCCACATGAACGGCGCGCAGCGCCTCAAGCAGAAGATCAGCGACATGACCCCCGCGGGGATGGACATCGAGGTCAAAAACTGCTCCTGCCTCGGCCAATGTGACGGCGCACCGGCGCTGTTGATCAACGATCACCCCTATGCCCGCCAGAGCGTGGCCGAGATCGAGCAGCTCGTCCGCCTCGCGATCGCCGGACGCGAGGTGCCCCATCAGCACTTCGAGCCGGTGAAGGGCCCCTTCAAGACCAACCCCTACGCCAGCGAACAGGAGCAATACGGCACGCTGCGCGCCCTCGTGCAGAGCGGCGACTTTGCCGGTGTCGTCGCCCGGCTCAACGAGGCGGGCCTCAAGGGCATGGGCGGCGCGGGCTTCCCCACCGGGCGAAAGTGGGAAACCGTCCGCAACCAGCAGGCCGACCAGAAATACGTGATCTGCAACGCCGACGAATCCGAGGTCGGCACGTTCAAAGACCGCGAGATCCTCAAGAATCTCCCCTTCCTTGTCGTCGAGGCGATGACCATCGCCGGGCTGGTCACCGGCGCCACCAAGGGCTACCTCTACATCCGCCACGAATACCACGAGCAGATCGAGATCTGCGAAAAGGAAATCGCCCGCGCCCGATTCCTGGGCCTGCTGGGCGACAACATCCTGGGCAGCGGCCACAGCTTCCACCTCGAGGTCTTCGTCTCGCCGGGCGGTTATGTCCAGGGCGAGGAGACCGCCCTCATCGAGGCCATCGAGGGCAACCGGGGCCAGCCGCGCAACAAGGCGGTCGACCAGGGCCTGTTCAAGGCCGCACCGGTTTTCCAGGGCGGGCTCTTCGGCAAGCCCACGGTGGTCAACAACGTCGAAACCTTCGGCTATGTGCCGCTGATCCTGTCGCGCGGCACCGACCACTGGAAATCACTGGGCGTCAACGGCTGCGAAGGCCTCAAGTGGATCGGCGTTTCTGGCGATGTCGTCAGCCCCGGCGTCTTCGAAGTGCCCATGGGCACAACCTATGAGCACGCCATCATGACCCTCGCCGGCGGGCCGCCCCCCGGCCGAACGATCAAGGGCTTCGCCCCCTCGGGCCCCAGCTTCGGGCTGCTGCCCGCCTCGATGCTCAACCTCAAGATGGACTGGTCGACCGCGGTCAAGCCCGTCGGCCGCATTCTCGGCTCGGGCGCGGTCGTCGCGGTCGATGACACCCGCTGCATGCTCGACCTGGCCCTCAACTTCACCCGCTTCTATCGCAACGAAAGCTGCGGCAAATGCGTGCCCTGCCGCGTGGGCAGCCAGAAACTCGTCGACCTCATCGCCGGGCTCGCCCTGGGCACCGCCAGCGACGAAGACATCGCCGCCGTTCCCCGGCTGGCCGACACCCTGGTCATGACCAGCATCTGCGGGCTGGGCCAGGTCGTCCCCAGCCCCATGCTCTCGCTCCTCGAATTCTTCAAAGACGAGATCGACAGCCATACACAAAAGAAAATCTGCCCCGCCGGCGTGTGCAAACCGGCGCCGCGCGGCGCAGCGCCCGGCGACGCCC
>CAZBOE010000193.1:0-2433 GCA_964493365.1 uncultured Tepidisphaeraceae bacterium
GGCGGTGGCGCTGGTGAACGCCGCGGCGGCGGCGAAGCCGGATGACGGCGCGGTGCTGCGGGAGGCGGGGATCGTGCTGGGCAGGGCGGGCAAGGCGGCGGAGGCCAATGCGGCGCTGTTGCGCGCGGCGGCGCTGCTGCCGGATGATTACACGGCCCAGTTCGCGGCCGCGATTGCGGCGTGCGACGCGAAGCAGACCGGGGCTGCGGTTCGGCTGGCGCGGCGCGCGGTCGCGCTCGATCCGTCGTCGAAGGCGGCGCGGCTCAACCTGGCGGGCTATCTGCTGCATACCGGCCCGATCAGCGAGGCGGTGGATATCTGGCGGTCGGCGGGCGATGCGCTGCTGGATTATCCCGAGGCGCTTCACGGGCTGTGCCACGCGCTTCAGTATGACGACCGGCTCTCGCCCCGGTCGGCCTTCGAAGAGACGCGCGAGCTCGTCCGGCGGGCGATGCCGGTCAACCCGCGGAAGGTGTTTGACCAATCGCGCGACCCCGGTCGCCGGCTGCGGATCGGCTATCTCTCGCCTGATTTTCGCGAGCACCCGATCGGGCTGTTCATGACGCCACTGCTCGAGGGCCATGACCGCGCGGCGTTTGAGACGCACTGTTTTTTCACGCACAACCCCGACGCCGTGACCGCGGGCCTGCGCCGGGCGGCGGACCGCTGGCATGACCTGGCGGGCCGCGAGCCGGTGCAGGTGGCCGAGCAGATCCGGCGGCAGAAGATCGACGTGCTGGTCGAACTGGCGATTCACACGCCCGGCAACGGCCTGCGGGCGATGGCTCAGCGGCCGGCGCCGGTGCAGGTGTGTCACCTGGCTTATCCGGCTTCGAGCGGACTTGCCGCGGCGGATTACACGCTCACCGATGCGGCCCTCTGGACGTCGGCCTCGCCCGCGGCTCACAGCGAGAAGCCGCTGCTGCTGGGCAGCTATTTCTGTTATCGCCCGCCGGCCGATGCGCCGCCGGCCCGGGAGACGGTCAACGATGATGCGCCGCTGGTGCTGGGGTGTTTGAACCGGCTGACCAAGCTGGGCGATCGCACGCTGCGGCTTTTCGCGCGGGTGATGTCGGCGCTGCCCGAGGCGGAGTTGGTGCTGTCGGCCGGGGTGCTGGATGACCGGGAGACGGTTGACATTCTCGCGGCCCGGTGTGAGCAGGCGGGCTTGCCGCGTCGGCGGCTGAGCCTCGAGGGTGGGAGGCCCTTGAAGGCGTATCTTGCGCGGCTGGGCGAGATCGACATCGCGCTCGATCCGCTCACGTTCAACGGGGGTACGACCACCTGCCACTGCCTGTGGATGGGCACGCCGGTGGTGACGCTGCCGGGCGAGGCGGGGCCTTCGCGGCTGGGGCTGAGCGTGACGCGGGCGGCCGGGCTGGAGGCGGAACTGGTCGCGGCGGACGAAGACGATTACGTGAATCGCGTGGTCGAACTGGCTCGCGACCGCAATAAGCTCAGGGCGCTGCGGGCGGGCATGCGCGAGCGTGTCGCCCGGTCGCGGCTGTGCGACGAGGCGGGGTATGTCAGGTCGGTGGAGGGGTGCTATCGCGAGGCGTGGGTTGCGTGGTGTGGGCGACGCTGAGGCTATGATCGGGCGGGCGCGCGGAGTCGATGCCGGCCGAACAGCGCCAGCCGAGCGATGAGCGCCGCCGAGCGACGACCGCCGAGCGACGACCGCCCGACAGCGTTCGCCAGCCGATGCCGCATTCGCCGACGTGTGATGATGAAGCGCCCGATCCAGATTCGCTTTGACAGCAATGACCGCGAGGTGGCGGCCTCGTGGAACTGGCGGATGGGCGACCGTGTTCACGGGTGGCTCTGGGCCGATCGATCGGGCAAGACGACCTATCGCTCGTCAGACGGGGCCGTGATGAGCTGGGATGACCCGGTGCCCGCGCTGGCGTGGATGGGCGAGATGGCGCTGGGCACGCGGCGGTGGGCGGGGTATCTCGGATACGACCTGGGGCGGTGGTTTGAAGATCTCGGGCCGGGCCCGGAGAACGATTTGGACGTGCCGCTGATGGCGATGGTGCTGGCCGAGGGAGCGGGGCTGATGCCTGGGGGTGCGGCGCATGGCGATTTGCCTGCGGGCGGCGAGCCGCGTGGTGAGAGGTCGGCCGATCGGGCGACGGGCGTGTGGGGTGACCTGTCGCGTGAGGCATCGGCGGGCGATTCCGCGGGCGCTTCGGCGGGTGTGACGGGCGCTGTGCCGGCGGCGGCGTGTTATGACCCGCGGCCGCCGGTGGTAGAGCGGCTGCTGCCGCGCGAGGCATATGAGCGGGCGATCGCGCGGTGCATCGACTATGTGGCGGCGGGCGATGTGTTTCAGGTCAACCTGGCGCAGCGGCTGCGCGTGCACGATGTTCCCCCGGCGGCCGAGGTGTATCGCCGGCTCGGGCGGGCGGGCGGCGCGCGCTATGGGGCGCTGCT
>CAZBOE010000193.1:2505-8522 GCA_964493365.1 uncultured Tepidisphaeraceae bacterium
GGGTGATCACCCGGCCGATCAAGGGAACGCGCCCGCTGGCGCCGGGCATGGAAGACGAGCTGCGCCGCAGCATCAAGGATCAGGCCGAGCTGCACATGATCATCGATCTCGAGCGCAACGACCTGGGGCGGGTGTGCGAGACGGGCTCGGTAAGGGTGACGCAGCCGCGCGTGATCGAGGCGCACCCGACGGTGTATCACGGCGTGGCGAGTGTCGAGGGCGTGCTGCGGAGGGAAATCGACCTGCCCGCGCTGCTCAAGGCGACCTTTCCCGGCGGCTCGATCACCGGCGCGCCCAAGATCCGCGCGATGCAGATCATCGACGAACTCGAGCCGGTGGCGCGGGGGCCTTATTGCGGGGCGGTCGGAACGATCTCGGCCGGGCGGATCGAGCTCAACGTGGCGATCCGCACGATGGTCATCCAGCGCGGCACGGCCCACCTGTCCGTGGGCGGCGGGATCGTCGCCGACAGCAGCCCCGCGCCCGAATACGATGAGACCCTGACCAAGGCGCGGGCCATGCTGGCCGGCCTGGGCGTCAGCCTTTGACGATGGGGAGGGGGTTGAAGGGTTGGCCGAGGATGGGGCGGCTGGGGGTGTCGAGCCAGTTTTCCAGGACGGTGGCGTAGACCTGGCGGAAGTCGACGTTGTAGCGCAGGTCGCCCTGGTCGAGGTTGGTCAGAGAGGGGTGTTTGCCGGCCAGGCCTGTCTTGAGGGATTTGCCCATGAGGAACATGGGCGCGGCGGCGCCGTGGTCGGTGCCGCCGGAGGCGTTCTGGTCGACGCGGCGGCCGAACTCGCTGAAGGTCATGATCAGGACGCGGCCGTCGTTTTCCTGGATCTTGAGGTCGTCCCAGAAAGCTTTGACGCCGGCGGCGAACTGGCCCATGAGCTGGTCGTGTCGGCCGGACTGATTGGCGTGGGTGTCGAAGCCGCCGAGGCTGGCGTAGTAGACGCGGGTGGGCATTTCGCCGGCGATCATGCTCGCGATGGTGCGGAGGCTTTGTCCGAACTCGCCGTTGGGATAGTTGACGTCGGCGCGGCGCTGCATGATGCGGGCGACTTTTTCGCTGCTGACCTGGGCGTCCATGGCGGTGCGGGTGAGGAAATCGAGCTCGCTGGCGGGGGAGACCTCGATGGTGTCTTTGCGGCCGCCGGGCCGGACGATCTGGGGCGAAGGCTCGGCGGGGCGCGTGGCGGGGCCGGCGGCGGGTTTGTTGAGCTCGAGATAGGCGCTGCGGTCTCGTCCCTGATAGCGGTAGGCCTCGGCGCGCTCGAAGCTCAGGGGGGTGATGCGGTCGCCCTGCATGGCGAGCGGGAGGTTTTCGCCCATGGAGACGCCGACGTGGGGGTCGGCGCCGTCGCAGGTGTTGTCGAAGAATCGGCCGAGCCAGCCGCTGGTGGGCTGTTCTTCCTTCGGGTCGGCGCTGTGCCAGATGTCCATCGAGCGGAAGTGGGAGCGGTTGGGGTTGGGATAGCCGACGCCCTGGATGATGCAGAGCTGGCCGTTGTCGTACATGTCTTTGAGGGGCGTGAGCTGGCTATTGAGGCCGATGTGGTCGTTGATGCGCAAGACGTCGGCGGCGCGTTTGGCCAGGGCGGGGCGGGCGCGCTGGTAGGCGTCGTCGGCATAGGGGACGACGGTGTTGAGGCCGTCGTTGCCGCCGGAGAGCTGGATGACGACGAGGATCTTGCCGTCCTTGCCCGACTCCTGGTTCTGGCGCAGGGCGTCGGGGGCGGCCAGGGCCATCACGGTCTTGTCGAGAAACGCCGGGACGGTGCCGGCGGCGGCCAGCATGGTCAGCCCGCGCGAGAGAAAGACACGTCGTGTGCTCAGGTGGTCCATGACATCCACATCCTTTTTTGCCGATTCGGTTGCGCTTCGGCACTGCGAGACGGTCGAGACGGTCGAGACGTTGTGGCCGGGCTGACCGGCCCGGCGTCGGAACACGGTCAGGTCAGTTGATATTCGGGCATGCTGACGATCAGCTCGGCGAGTTTTCTGGCGCCGGCTTCGCCCTGGCCGGCGTTGACGTAGCCTTCGAGCAGCACGTCGCGCTTCTCGGAGGCGATGGGCCGGCCGAGCATGCGGTCGATCCATGCGTTGACGGTCTGGGTCGGGGGCAGGGCCTGTGCCTGGACGATCGCCTGGTTGACCGGCGCGGCCTGGGGTGTGCGGTCGCGGCCGCGAAGACCGACACGACGCCCGAGCCTGGGGTCCATCGCCAGCGCGGGGCCCGCGGCGCCGACGAGCCACAGCCCGGTGTTGTATCGGGCGAAGAGCGTGGCGGTGTTGATCCAGGCGCGGCCGCCGGGCCAGCCCTTGACGTTGGGGGGCATGAGGGGGATCTGGCCCATCTGGTTGAGCGCGTTGGTGATCTGTCGCGGCGGGGGAAGCTGCTGCATCTCGAGCTTGCGCATGGTTCCGACGACGAGCTGCACGGGGCTCTTGATCTGCGAGCCGATGTGGTCGGGCTGGTAGAAGGCCTTGCTGCGGAGCAGGGTCATCAGCAGCGGGCGCAGCTGGTAATCGTTGTCGCGCAGCACTTCGCCCAGGCCTTCTTCGACGGCTTCGGGCAGCTCTTCGCTCACGAAGAAGCGCCAGAGCCGCCCCGCGATGTAGGGGCTGCAGCGCGGGTGTCGGAGGATGATGGAGATGATGTCGTCTCCGTCCCAGTTGCCCCGGCGGCCCATGAAGGTTTTTTCGCCGGTGTCGTGGTCGTAGCTGCGGAAGATGAAGTCGTCACCGTCGTGGGCCCAGCCGGTAAAGGCGCGGGCGGCTTCCTTGATGTCGTTCTCGGTGTAGTTGCCGATGCCCAGGGTGAAGAGCTCCATGAGCTCGCGGGCGTAGTTTTCGTTGGGGTGGGCTTTGCGGTTCTGGCTGTTGTTGAGGTAATCGAGCATGGCCGGGTCGCGCGAGATCCGGCGGACAAATGTCTCGAAGCTGCCGGCCGACTGTCTGCGGAGCAACTCGTTCTGCTGCCAGATGAGCGAGGCGCTGCGTTCGTCGCGGGCGCTGGTGGTGAAGTGGCCGTGCCAGAAGAGGGTCAGTTTCTCCTGAAGCGGGTAGGGCCCGTCGGCCATGCGGGCGATCCACCACTCGCCGATCTTGCCGACGGCTTCGCGGTTGGCGCGTTGCAGCATCTGCCGCAGGCGCTGGCGTTCCTCCTGGGTTTTGCCGCGCATCTGTTCGCGCAGCTCGGCGAAGCTCGCGGGGACACCCTCGATGCTCGAGAGATCGGGGACATCGGTTCGGGTGGTTTCGTCGACGCCCGCGTCGGGGAAATCGAGCAGGCGGGCGACGGTTTTGGCGGGCCCGTCGGCGACGGCCTGATCGACCTCGACCGGGGTGGGGCCGAAGCCGGTCCGGGCGAGCAGGTGGTGAGCCTTTGTGCGGTCCCAGGGGTCGTCGCTGGTGGGCGAGTATGGCTCCAGCATGGGATGCAGACGTGCCATCGATCCTCCAGTGCCGCGTTCAGCCAACCGCGGCCGTCAGCCCTCATCGAGCCAAACGCCCAAGGGCTCAGGATATTTCGGCACGGCGGGCGGGCCAAGCCAAATCCGGGCAATCCGCAGGGGGTTGACCGGCAGGGGTAGCCGGGTGGCGGGTGGGGCCATAACCGCCAAAACCGGTGAAATCGGATCGGCCGGCCGCACCCGCCCTGCCCGGACGGTCAGGAGTTCATACAATCACCGGTTCGACCGTTGCCACTTGCGAAGGAGTTTTTGGATATGACCTCGGCCCCCGCCCGCACCCTCAAGCTCGGGCACAGCCCCGATCCCGACGACGCGTTCATGTTTTATGCGCTGGCGCAGAGGCCGCCGCTGATCGACACGCGGGGGTGGGATTTCGAGCATGTGCTGCAGGACATCCAGACGCTCAACCAGCGGGCGATGAAGGGCGAACTCGAGATCACCGCCATCTCGATTCACGCCTATCCGTATGTGGCTGACAAATATGCGTTGACCAGTTGCGGCTCGAGCATGGGCGACGGCTATGGGCCGATGATCGTCACCACCGAGCCGATGTCGCTTGAGCAGTTGCGCGGGAAGAAGATCGCGGTGCCGGGCAGGCTGACGACGGCCTTCCTGACGCTGCAGCTTTGCCTGGGCAAGGCGGGCGAGGCGTTCGACTATGAGGTGGTGGCGTTTGACGAGATTCCGGCTTTCGTCAAAGCGGGCCGGGCCGATGCGGGGCTGCTGATCCACGAGGGTCAGATCACGTATCAGTCGATGGGGCTTCACCTGGTGGTGGATCTGGGGGTGTGGTGGAAGGGGCGCACGGGGCTGCCGCTGCCGCTGGGGGGCAATTGCATCCGCCGCGACATGGGGCGTGAGGCGATGATCGAAGTGACCACCGTGCTGTCGGAGTCGATTCAATACAGTCTCGACCACCGTGAGCCTGCTGTGGCCTATTCGCTCAAGTATGGTCGCGACCTCAACCACGCCCTGGCCGACCGGTTTGTCGGGATGTATGTGAATCACTGGACGGTCGACTATGGCCAGCGCGGGCGTGAGGCGATTACGCGTCTGCTGGCCGAGGGGGCGCGGGCGGGCATCGTGCCGGCGATCGGCGAGATCGACTACATCGCGCCGGCGACCAAAGCATGACGTCGCCGGCTGCCGGGGGCGCCAAATGGCAAGACGGGCGGGTGGCGTCGGCGGTGATGCCACCGTGACGGGCGGAATACCCTGACGGGCGGGTTGCCGCGACGGGCGGGCTGCCGCGATGGGCCGGCTGTGGCGGCGGGCGGGTTGTCGTGGTGGCTATGCAGCCGTGGTGGGCGGCGACGCAGTGCGAGCCGACATGGGCGGCTGTCACTTGGGTCGTGTAATTCATCGGTGGTTTGGGCATACTGCCGTCATGATCTGCCCCGTATGCACCGACCGGCCGCTCGAGCCGCATTCGCTGTTTCCCACGCTGCCTTCGCGGCGTTGCACGCAGTGTCGTGGTAACTGGATCTCCGGCGAACGCTATTACCAGTGGCTCGATCACCCCGACCGTTCGTCGGCCGACGTGTCGGCCGATGTCGTCGATGCGACACGCCCGGAGTCGACCAAAGCCAAACTGTGCCCCGAGTGCGGGCGACTGATGACGCGATACGATGTCGGCAAAGGGGTCGCGTTTCAGATCGACCGCTGCGGCAACTGCGCGGGCATCTGGCTCGATGCGGCCGAGTTTGAGTCGCTTCGGTCGCTGGGCCTGGCCGACCAGATTCACTTCGTTTTTTCGGCGGCATGGCAGGCCGGGCTTCTGCGTGAGAAGCAGACGCGGGCGCGGAATCAGATCCTGCTCGAGCGGGTGGGCCAGGCCGATTTTGACGAGATCACCCGGGTGAGGAACTGGCTGGCCAGTCACCCTCACCGCCGCATGTTGCTGACGTTTTTGAGTGAAGCCGATCCGACGCCGCCGAAGGCGTAGGAATTGCCGCGGTGATCTTCCCGCCGACACCTACGGGCGTCGACGCGCACATCTCGGCAGCCCCTTGCGGCGCTGCTCCCTGTTCTGACCGCGCGGCAACCCCGATCGCCCGAGGAATGATCGGGCGACCGGGGCCGAGATATAAAAGCACGGGGTCTCGAGGCAGATCGGGCTCGGCCGACACGTCACGGCGCTGGGTCGACACGTCGGGGCGCATGGGGCGTCTGGTCGAGGCACCTGCGGCGTGAGTCGGGTGAGCGTCGACCAACTCAGACGATCGGCCGATAGGCGCCTTCTTCGCCCGAGGTTTTGTCACCCGACGAACCGGTTTGCATGTGGACGCGGTCATAGGCGTCGCGCACGGCGTGGCGGTTGCGGTCCCAGTCGCCATGCTCATCGGCATGCTGGCTTTCCCAGTCTCTGCGCAGATCGCCCTCGACCTCGTCGAACTGCCTGCCCGAGTGGCGGCCGTAGGCTTCCCAGCCGTAGCGATAGGCCGGGCCGTACTGCTCGTAGGTTGCGCCCGAGGTGTAGTAGGGTCGGCGGCTGTAGTTATCACGCCAGTAGGCTTCTTCGTCGGTCGGGTTGATGGCTTC
>CAZBOE010000194.1:0-8517 GCA_964493365.1 uncultured Tepidisphaeraceae bacterium
CACGTCGCCGCCGTAGCACTTGGCGGTCACGTTCTTGCCGACGGACTTGATCGTCTCGCGGGCGATGATCTTGCCGCCGATCGCCGCCTGCAGCGGGATCTCGAACAGGTGGCGGTCGATCTCCTCCTTGAGCCGCACGAGCAGCTTGCGGCTGCGCTGCTCGGCGTGATCGCGATGGACGATCAGGCTCAGGGCGTCGATGCGGTCGCCGTTGACGAGGATGTCGACCTTCACCAGGTTACCCGTGCGGAAGCCGATGAGCTCGTAGTCCATCGTGCCGTAGCCCTTGGTGGCCGACTTCAGACGGTCGTAGAAGTCATAAATGATCTCGGCCAGCGGCATCTCATAGGCGAGGATCACGCGGTTGGAGTTGCCGAGGTATTCGGTCTTCTTGTAGGTGCCCCGCCGCTCTTCGCATAGCTTCATGAGCATTCCGACCGAGTCCTGCGGGACGATCAACTGCATGTCGATGAACGGCTCGCGGATCTCTTTGACGAACGTCGGATTGGGCAGCTCGCTGGGCGAGTCGATGCGCTTGGTCGAGCCGTCGGTCTGGGCGACCTCGTAGGTGACCGTCGGCGCGGTCTGGATCACCTCGATGTTGAATTCGCGCTCGAGCCGCTCCTGGATGATCTCCATGTGCAGCAGGCCCAGGAAGCCGCAGCGAAAGCCGAAGCCCAGGGCGTCGTTGTTCTCGGGCTCGAAGCTGAATGAGCTGTCGTTGAGGCTCAGGCGATCCATCGCGTCGCGCAGTTCGTCATACTGCGTCTTGCCCGACGGATAGAAGTCGCAGTAGACCATCTGCTGAACGGGCTTGTATCCCGGCAGCGCTTCGGGCGCGGGGCGGAGGGCGTCGGTGAGCGTATCGCCCACGCGAACGTCGTGCAGGTCTTTGATGGCCGCCACGATGAAACCGACCTCGCCCGTGCCGATGCGGTCGACCTGCTTGGGCCGGGGCATGAGCTTGCCCAGATCGGTGACCTGATACTCTTTGCCCGTGCCCATGAGCAGGATCTTCTGCCCCTTGGTCAGTTCGCCGTCGACGACGCGGACATAGACGATCACCCCGCGGTAGTCGTCGTAGAGTGAGTCGAAGATCAGGGCCCGCGTCGGCTTGTTCTTCTCACCCGAAGGCCCGGGCAGCTTTTCACAAAGCTTGCTGAGCAGCTCGTGAATGCCCTGACCCGTCTTGGCCGACACCAGCGTCGCCTCTTCGGCCGGGAAGCCCAGCACCTGCTCCAGTTCCTCGGCCACCTCGGTCGGCTGGCTGCTGGGAAGGTCGATCTTGTTGATGACCGGAATGATGTCGAGCCCGACCTCGAGCGCCGCATAGGCGTTGGCCACCGTCTGGGCCTGCACGCCCTGGGTCGCGTCGACGACGAGAATCGCGCCTTCACACGCCTGGAGGGCCTTTCGGACTTCGTAGTGGAAGTCGACGTGGCCGGGCGTGTCGATGAAGTTGAGCATGAACTTCTCGCCGTGGTGCTCGTGGAACACGGTGACGGCCGACGCCTTAATGGTGATGCCCCGCTCACGCTCGAGGTCCATGTCATCGAGCATCTGGTTCTGAAACTCACGCTCGGTGATCGCCCCGACTGCCATTAAAAGACGGTCCGAGAGCGTGCTCTTGCCATGGTCGATGTGCGCAATGATGGAGAAGTTCCGAATTTGCATAGACTTACGTCATCCGCGGCGTCTGATTCGCCCCGCCACCATTCTAGGACCCGCCCGGCGTAACACAATCGCGCCACGGGTTTCACCATGCCCGATGTTTCGGCAGCGCCGGCACTCGGCGGCAGCGGGGAGCCGACCGCCTACTAAAGAGGCATCCGATTATCGGGTCTACCCGACCGCTTATTTTTTGGTCGCTCGACTACCCACCCAAGCTGTAGGGAATGGGTGCCAAAGCCCCATCCACAGTGGCAGAAACGGGGGTCTGGACGTTATCCGTTGATTGGCATTGGGTTTGTATCTGCGGCATTTGGACACCCCGCCAGACACTGGGTGTCCTGCCGTTGTGGAGATGTAACGAGTCTGACAATCGGTTCCCCCTTGGTCGGCCTGCCGAGGCTGCCGGTCTGAGGGGCAGGGAAGATCGTGTGGACGGGCTGCACACTCGTGCGGCAGCCGGTCATGTCATGGGCCGCGCCGTCGCCGGCGCCAACAGAAGGGTTGAACTGTTATGAACTTGCGTAAGGCATGTGCGTGGGTGCTGCCGCTGGCGCTGCTGTGCGGCGTGGGCGTCGCGATGCTGCCGTCGGCGGCAATGGCTCAGGATCCAGCGACCGTGATCGAAGGGGCCGCGGCAGCAGCAGCTGCTGCTGCAGAAACACCTGCGGAGCCGCTTCCCACGGTCGACACGGCGCTGACCAAAATTGATGACCTGCAAGTGGTTGCCAATACGGTCTGGGTGTTGATCGCCGGCATGCTCGTGTTCTTCATGAACGCCGGGTTCGCGACCCTTGAAGCGGGCCTTTGCCGCCGGAAGAACGCGGTTAACATTCTCGCGAAGAACTTTGTGGTCTTCGGCATCAGTTCGATCGCCTTCTGGTTTGTCGGTTTCGGGCTGATGTTCGGCGTGAGCAACGGGTGGTTCGGCACGACTGGTTTCTTGTCGAGCCTTATCGGGCGCGGGGACGATATCGCGCCGGGGCTGTCATGGGCGGCGGTGCCGGCGTCTGTGAAGTTCTTCTTCCAGTTGGTGTTCGCGGGTACCGCGGCCACGATCGTCTCGGGTGCCGTTGCCGAACGCATCAAGTTCGGCACGTTCATGCTGTTCAGCTTCCTGCTAGTCGCCTTCGTCTACCCCGTGACCGGTCACTGGATCTGGGGCGGCGGCTTCCTCTCGACCGGCTTCGGCGGGTCACTCTCTGCGTTCCATGACTTTGCCGGCTCGACCGTTGTTCACAGTGTCGGCGGCTGGGCCGCACTGGCGGGCGTGGTGCTTCTTGGACCCCGCATCGGCAAGTACAGGAGCGACGGTAGTGTCAATCCGATCCCCGGTCATAACATGGGTCTGGCGTCATTGGGCTGCCTGATCCTTTGGCTGGGTTGGTTTGGCTTCAATCCCGGCTCGACCATGACCGCCTCAACCCAGATCGGTCACATCGCCGTGACCACCAACACCGCCGCTGCTTTTGGGGCCATTGCCGCAACGATCACGGCGTGGGTGCTCTTGGGCAAGCCCGACCTGTCGATGATCCTCAACGGCTGTCTTGCGGGGCTGGTCGGTATCACGGCGCCGTGTGCTGTGGTCTCGGTTGGCGGCGCCGCAATCATCGGTTTGGTGGCAGGTATCCTCGTGGTCGTCTCGGTTCTGTTCTGGGACAAGATCAAGATCGATGACCCGGTGGGCGCGCTCAGCGTGCATCTGGTGTGCGGCCTGTGGGGCACCGTCGCCGTCGGTCTGTTTGCCGAGCCTACCGTGATCGCTGAGTATGCGATGGGTGCTTATTGCCAGCCCGGGCTCTTCTACGGCGGCGGCGCCGCTCAGGTTATCGCGCAGATCGTCGGTGCAGCAGTTGTCGGTGTCACCGTGCTGGCCGCATCGTTTGTCTTCTGGGCCATCCTCAAGGCGACTGTCGGTATCCGAGTCTCGGAGCAGGAGGAGATCGAAGGTCTGGACATCGGCGAACACGGGATGGAAGCCTACCCCGGGTTCGGCGGCGAGATCGTCGGCTCATCCGAGTCATCGTCAACATCCTCGAGCATGGGCAAGCCTGCCTATGCGTGATCCAACCTGCAAACGGTCGTGAGAGATTGACCACGGCTGCAAAATCAGGTCGGCCGGCGCTGCGATGGCAGCGCCGGCCGATCTGCTTTTGCGGGGCAGGCAAGGCCCCCACCCCAGCGCGCCGTTGGGGCGACGGGCATTGCAGGGTGAGCGGGCCGCGGAGTGCGAGCGGGGGTTCGAGCGCGGAGTTCGAGCGGGGCTTTGAGGGGGGGGCAAGGCGGGGATTGGCGAGGGAGTTCGAACGGGGGATTCGCTCGCCTTCGCGGTCCGGCGTCTTCGCGGGCTGCCGTATGCGCGAGCTGACGGGTGCGCAAGTTGCCAGGTGCGCGAGTTGTCGGGTGCGCAGGCTCTGGGGTGCAAGGGCTCTCGGGTACGAGGGCGGGTGCGGGTCCGCGTATCGAGCCATTGAAATCGGTTTGATTGAGCAGAAGATAGGTCGGCCAGACCAGGCGAGCGTGCAAGCAAGGGCGACGGGCGTCACCGCACATCGGGCGGCGCATCGAGCGTGTCATCTCCACAGAGATCGATCTTCAAGGGGCTTGTTCCCGGCCGACAGGCATGGTCGTGTGACCACGGTGTCGGGCGGCGGAGTGTTCTTTCGCGCTGTTGACTCGGCATGCCGACCTCGGGCGGCAAGCCGAACCCCACGGCGCGTCACGAGGGTCGTTTATGAAAAATGGGAGTGGTCGGCCGATGACGCTGTCGGCCGCGGCAGGTGACCGGACGGGCGGCCGGTCGATCGTTTCGCTGATGTGTGTCGCGATGCTGTGCGTGATGGTCCTGACCATCGCGACGGCGTGGGGGCAGCCGCAAGCCGCGGGCGAGGCGGGGCTGACGCCGCCGGCAGCGGACTTGTCGGCCATCGAGTCGACGACAGTGGCGCCCGGTTCAGCGGCAACCGGTGCGTTGCCCCTCGGTGCATCGGCGCCCGGTGCGTCGGCGGATCTCATCGACACCGGCTCGACCGCGTGGATGCTCGCCTCGAGCGCGTTCGTGCTGTTCATGGTCCCGGGGCTGGCGCTGTTCTATGGCGGGATGGTGCGGGCCAAGAACGTGCTGAACATGTTCCTTTGCTGCATGGCGGCCATCGGGGTGATCGGGCTGCAATGGGTGGTCTATGGCTATGCCATCGCCTTTCCCGTGGTGGGTCCGGATACGGCGCTGATCGGGTTCGGCGATCCGATCACCAGCTATCTCGCCTTCGACCCCAACCTGCTTCTGCTCTGGGCCTTTGACGAAAACCTGTTCGGCCGGCTGCTCACGTCGGGCGATACGGTCGGGGCCCTGAGCACGGGCGTGCCGGAGCTGGCGTTTGTGATGTTCCAGGGCAAGTTCGCGATCATCACCCCGGCGCTGATCGTGGGCGCGCTGGCCGAGCGAATCCGCTTCGGGCCCTTCCTGCTGTTCATGCTGGTCTGGGCGACCGTCGTCTATGACCCGGTGGCGCACTGGGTCTGGAACGTCAACGGCTGGCTCTTCGGGATGGGCGTGATGGACTTCGCCGGCGGCACGGTCGTGCACGTGCTGGCGGGCGTGTCGGCGCTGGCGGTGTGCCTCGTGATCGGCCCGCGCAAAGGATATGGGAAGGTGCCGATGCCGCCCCACTCGCTGGGGCTCACGCTGATCGGCGCGGGGCTGCTGTGGTTTGGCTGGTTCGGCTTCAATGCCGGTTCGGCGGTGGCGCTGCCGGGTGCGGAGCTGCCGATCGCGGGCAAGGTGGCGGCGCTGGCGTTTGCCAACACGCAGATTGCGGCCGCCGCCGCGGCGACTGTCTGGATGCTGGTCGAGTGGGCCCACGGGGGCAAACCCACCATCCTCGGCTTCGCCTCGGGCATGGTCGCGGGGCTCGTGGTCATCACCCCCTGCGCCGGGCATGTCCTGCCGTGGGCGGCCATCATCATCGGCGCGATCGGCGGCGGCGCCTGCTACTTCGCATGCCGGCTGAAGAACGTCTTCAAATACGACGACTCGCTCGACGCATTCGGCGTTCACGGGGTGGGCGGCGCTATCGGCGCGCTGCTGGTGGGCGTCTTCGCCTTCAGGCCCGCCGCCGGTGGCTTCGAGCAGCTGGGCAAGCAGGCGATCGGCCTGTTCACCTGCGCGACGTTCGCGTTTGTCGTCTCCTACATCCTGGCGCTGGCTATTCACAAGACCATCGGCCTCCGCGCCGCCGACGAGCAGGAAGAAGTCGGGCTTGACCTGGCGCTGCACGGCGAAGTGGGCTATCACTTCGGCAGCGCCTTCGACACGACCAGCGGCGTGGGCGAAGGCTTCCCCGATGCCCGCGGCACCGCCCACTGAGCCGTGCGGTTCACTCGCTCGGGGCCGAGACGCGCTGGAGCGAGCGGGCCGGGCGAGTGAGGCCAAGGGCCGGGCCGAGGCGTCGGCTTAGCGAGCAAACCGGCGCATGCCGGGCGCCAGGCCGGGTGTCGGTCGGTTGTTCGCCCTGCCGAGGGTCACCTCGCGATGGAAACAAAACGGCTCGCGCACCAACCGGTGCGCGAGCCGTCGTGTTTAGATGACGGCCCGGGCGTCGGTCCGCGTCAGATCAATTCGTCGAGCTCGGTGACGAGACGGTCGAACTGATTCATGGCCGCGTTGACGGCGTCGGGCTTTTCCATGTCGACGCCTGCGTCGCGGAGCAGGTCGAGCGGGTATTTGCTGTTGCCGCCCTTGAGGAAGGTGAGGTAATCACCCAGCTCGCGCGGGCCGCCGTGCAGGACGCGCTGACTGAGCGCGATCGAGGCCGACAGGCCGGTGGCATACTTGTAGACATAAAACGCGCGGTAAAAGTGCGGGATGCGGAGGCATTCGAGCTCGAGTTCAGGGTCGATCGTGAACTCGGGCCCGAAGTAGGCGGTCAGCAGCTCGCGATACTCGGCCCGCAGCCGATCGACGGTGAGCACATCGCCGCCCTCGACGATCGCGTGGATGCGCTTCTCAAACTCGGCGAACATCGTCTGGCGGAAGATCGTTCCGCGGATTTCGTCGAGCTGCTTGTTGATCAGGTAGGCGCGTTCCTTGTCGGACTGGGCCTTGTCCATCAGGTGTTTGCCCAGCAACTGCTCGTTGAACGTGCTGGCCACCTCGGCGACGAAGATCGTGTAGTCGTAATACTGATACGGCTGGTTGCGTGCGGAATACCACGAGTGCATCGAGTGCCCCGCCTCGTGGGTGAGCGTGAAGACGTGGTCGAGCACGTCGGGCTGATAGTTCATCAGGATGTAGGGCGCGCCGTCGAACGAGCCGGACGAAAACGCGCCGCTGCGCTTGCCCTGGTTGGGATAGCGGTCGCACCAGCGGGCGGTGGTCAGGCCTTCGGCGAGCGTGCTGCAGTATTCGTCGCCCAGCGGCTGAAGCGATTCGAGCACCAGCTTGACCGCCTCCTCCCAGGGCGTCGTCCGCTGCATCGAGGCGAGGATCGGCACGTAGGTGTCGTAGTGGTGAATGTCGCGGAGCTTCATCTTCCGCCGACGGACGTCGTAATAGCGGTGAAGCGAGGGCAGCGCCGCCCGCACCGAGGAGATCAGGTTGTCATAAACGCTCACCGGCACGTTGTCGGGAAACAGCGCCGACTCGAGCGCCGACGGATACTCACGCACGCGCGCGTAATAGACGTCGCGCTGCACCGAGCCGGCCAGCGTGGCGGCGATGGTGTTCTTGTGGGCGTCGTACTGCTTGTAATAGGTGTGAAACGCCTCGGCCCTCACCTCGCGCTTGGGCGAGTGGAGCAACGCCGAGAAGGTCGAATGCGACAGCTCGACCTGCTCGCCCTTCTCATTGCGCACCAGCGGCCACTTGAGGTCGGCATCGCTGAGCTGCCCGAAAACCTGCGATGCCGTCTGAGCCACCTGGCCCTGCATGGCCAGGATCTGCTCTTCGCGGGCGCTCAGCGTGTGGGGGCGATATCGGACGAGGCGATCGATGACCAGCTTCCACTCCGCCAGGACGGGGTCGGCCAGGAAACCCGCGAGCCGCGCCGGGTCGATCGCCATCACCTCAGGACGGATATAGCTCGACGCCTCGGCGGCCTTGGTGGCGACATGCTGATAGCGCCCCTTCATTCGCTGATAAGGCGAACTGGCCTGGTCTTCGGCGGTCTTGAGATAGGCATAGACCGCGAGCCGCTCGCCGGCGCGATCGAAGCCGGCGTCGAAGCGGAGACAGGCCGCGAGCATCTCGGCCGATTCGCCCAGCTTGCCGACGTAGTTGGCATAGTTGCCGATCTGGGCTTCCCATTGCGTGAAGGCGGCTTCCCACTCGGAGTCGGATTTGAAAAGCGACGAGAGATCCCACGTGTCGGCCTGGGGCACGCGATCGCGCGGGGGCAGCAGGCGCACCTTGGCTGCCGAGCCCTTGCGGCTGACCACGCGAGACGTTGCTCGACCGGCAGCCACCTTGGAAATGGCCTTGAGCACCGGCTTGACCGGCTTGGCTGGACGTTTGCCGGCTGTCTTTCTGGCCGCGACGGTCTTGGTGGGCTTGCGGAGGGTGGACGACTTGGACGTACGCTTCTTGGATGAGGCCATGGTGTTTCGGACTCTCGCTCAGAGGATGTTGACGGGTCAGCCAACAGGCTACGACGCCCGGCAAAGACGACGCCGGGTGACGCGCTTCGCACAAGCCCCGTCACGCTACCCGTCAAACCGCTCTACGGCAACGTTTGAGACCGCGTGAAAACCGGTTAGCCGGCCCACCCGCAGGCCCCGCTGCCCCGGCCGCTCCCGGGCCAAATCGGCCCGTCGGCGGCAGCGCCGGGGTGTCCCATCGGCGACACCGCGCCC
>CAZBOE010000195.1:0-4735 GCA_964493365.1 uncultured Tepidisphaeraceae bacterium
CGATACGGCGCTCAAGACCGCCGACTCGGGCTACCTGACCCGCAAGCTGTGCGACGTGGCGCAGAACGTGATCATCAACGAGATCAACTGCGGCACGATGAACGGCATCCCCAAGACGACGATCTACAAGGGCGAGAGCGTCGAGGTGGAGCTCAAGGAGATGATCGTCGGGCGCACGGCGCGCGACACGATCCGCAACCCGATCACCGACGAGGTGATCGTGTCGGAAAACCAGATCATCACCAACGAGATCGCCGACCGGCTGAAAGAGCTCAAGCTCGAGTCGATCCGCGTGCGCTCGCCGCTGACGTGCGAGAGCCCGCGTGGCGTGTGCGCCAAGTGCTATGGCGTGGACATGTCGACGAACCAGCTTGTCGAAGAGGGCCTGGCGGTGGGCATCATCGCGGCCCAGTCGATCGGCGAGCCGGGCACGCAGCTGACGATGCGCACGTTCCACACCGGCGGTGTGGCGACGGGTTCGCTCATCGAGAACGACATCAAGGCTGTCGTCGGCGGGACGGTGCAGCATCGCGACATCAACGCGGTCGAGGTGAGCAACCCCGAGGGCGGCCGGATCATGGTGGCCCTCAAGCGAAACGGCGAAATCGCCGTGCTCGACGCCAAGGGCCGGGAGGTCGAAAAATACAAGGTTCCCTACGGCTCGCAGGTGCTCGTGCCCGATGGCGAGAAGGTCAAGCCGCGTCAGCAGCTTGTGCTGTGGGATCCGCACATCACGCCGATTCTCGCTGAGAAGGGCGGCGTGGTGCAGTATGAAGACATCGAAGAAGGCGAGACGGTGCGCGTCGAAGAGGAGCGGCGCGGATCGGGTGACGCCAAGATGGTGGTCATCGAGCACAAGGGCGAGCGCCACCCGCGGATCACGATCGTCGGCGACGACGGCAAGATCCTCGACTTCCACTACCTGCCGGCCAAGGCCCGGATCGAGGTCAAGAACGGACAGCGGATCGAGGCGGGCACGCTGCTGGCGCGTCAGCCCAAGGAGGCCGCGGGCACGATGGACATCACGGGCGGTCTGCCGCGCGTGACGGAAATCTTCGAGGCCCGCAAGCCGAAGGATCCGGCGGTGCTGGCCGAGATCTCGGGCACGGTCGAACTGCGTTCGGACCGTCGTCGCGGCAAGATGACGATCATCGTGCGCAACGAGACGGGCATGGAGAAGGAGCACCATGTCCCGCAGGACAAGGAACTGCAGGTGCACACGGGCGACTTCGTGGAGGCGGGCGATCCGCTGGTCCGCGGGCCGCTGATTCCGCACGACATCCTGCGGATCAAGGGCGAAGAGTCGCTGTTCCAGTACCTGCTGACCGAAGTGCAGAACGTCTACCGCAGCCAGGGCGTGAAGATCAACGACAAGCACATCGAGATCATCCTGGCTCAGATGCTGCGCAAGGTGAAGGTCGAAGACCCGGGCGATGGTCGCTTCCTGCCGGGCGAGTCGGTGGACAAGTTCCGCTTCCGCCAGGGCAACGAGATGCTGGGCCAGTCGGTGCGTGTCGGCGAGCCGGGCGGGACGAGCTTCCGCGAGGGCGACGTCGTGACCAAGGTCGAGTTCAAGGAAGCCAACGAGGCGGCCGAGGCGGGTGGCAAGGATCCCGCGAAGGCCAAGCGTCCGAAGCCGGCGCGTGGCAAGACGCTGCTGCTGGGCATCACCAAGGCGTCGTTGCAGAGCGAGTCGTTTATCTCGGCGGCGAGCTTCCAGGAGACGACCAAGGTGCTGACCGAGGCGGCGCTGGCCGGCGCGGTCGCCGCGCTGGTGGGCCTGAAGGAGAACGTGATCCTGGGCCACCTGATCCCCGCGGGCACGGCGTTCACGACGCACCTCAACCTGCGGATCAAGCACCTGGCGCAGCCGCCGGCGGAAGAGCCGATGGAGCCGGGAATAGGTCGGGTGTCGATGCGCGACGTCGAACAGATGTCGTTCAATCCCAACCCGCCGCTGACGCCGCAGGCCGGGTCGTAAGCGTTGTTCAATCGAGTTTGAATCATCGAACCCCGACGGTCATTCCGTCGGGGTTCTTGTTTTGCCGAGCTCTTCGGGCGGCGGTTGGCTTGTGCGGCGTCTGGCGATCGGGCGGCCCGGCGTGCGCAATCGAGACCGCTGAGGATGAGATCCCCGCGCAGGCGGCGTTACGAGTCGGTGGTGTCGAACTGGCGGGTGAGTTTGTCGAGCCAGAGTTTGAGGTCGCGCGGCCAGTCGGATTCCCATCGCATGGGCTTCTGGGTGATGGGGTGGGTGAAGCCGAGGACGGCGGCGTGCAGCGCCTGTCGCGGGGCGTTGCTGGTGTCGCGCAGCGGGGGCGGGGTTGGTGACGGCGGGTTTTCCGGCGGTGGCGCGGTGGGAGGCAGCGACGCGTCGGGATTGGGGTGGGTGGGCTGAGGGGGGCGTGTTGCGGGGGCGCGATAGATCTTGTCGCCGCAGAGGGGGTGGCCGGCTTCGGAGAGATGAATGCGGATCTGATGGGTCCGGCCGGTCTCGAGCTGGCACTCGACGATGGTGTAGGCGTCGCCGAGGTGTTGGAGCGGTCGAACGTGGGTGACGGCGCGCTGCGCTTCGGCCTTCTGGTCGTCGGTGGCGTCGTGGGGGAGGGAGCCGCGTCGGCCGTCGCCGCGGTCGCGGACGAGGAGTGTGTCGAACGTGGCCGGCTCGACGCGGCCGAGGGCGACGGCGCGGTATCGGCGCTCGATCGAGTGCGTCTTGAAGAGCTCGATCAGGGCGGCCTCGGCGGTGGGCGTGAGCGCGAAGACCATGAGCCCGCTGGTGTCGCGGTCGAGGCGGTGGACGGCGCGGACGGTCTGACGGATCGGCCGATAAGGCGGCGGTTGTGAGGGCGTCGCATGCCTGGGGGCGCCGGGCGAGCGGCCGGCGGATTGTTTCGAATCGCGCCGGACATCGGCCGGGTTCGATCGCTTAGGGGGTGGGCCGGGCATGTTGCCGGGCTGGCGGCGGTTGAGCGGATGGCCTTTGTGCCCGCCGCCGGGCTGTTTGGTGGGCGGAAGATTCGGGGTCGGCTGGTGTGCGGCATGGCCGTCGGGCGTGGCCGCGGAGGATTCACGATGAGCCAGGGCGTCTGCGAGCAGTTCTTCGAGCGTGGGCTGGAGTTCCTTGCGGTGGGGCGACCAGTCGCGCTCGTCCTTGTGGCGGAGCGTGGTGACGCCGGGCGGCTTTTCCACGACGACGAGGTGGTCGTCGATGAATCGGATGGCCAGCCGATCGGCCGAGGCGGGTTTGGCGAGCGACTGCTGGTAGATGCGGATGCGGTCGCCTTTCTTCACCCGGCGGGCGTCGTCGGTGCAAAGATTGCCGTTGACCATGATCTTTCGGCTATGCAAAAGCTTGCGGACCTGTCCCCACGAAGCGTCCTTGAGCAGGATGCGGACGACAGCCCCGAGGGTCTGGCCTTCCTGGGACTTGAAGACTTCGAAATCTCGATGGGGCTGGCTCAAGGACGGTGGCTCCTTTTGGGGCGGCGGGGCGGGACGGGCGGGATCGCGAGGGGGTGTTTGGATTATAAGCTATGGATTGGACGGTATTTAACTCATTGGCAAAACCCGGCTGCACTGCGGATCGTATCATCAGATGGCGTCGGGCGGCGCTTGACAGGGTGGGGCGGATGCGGTTGTTATCCGGCCCCGTGGGTCGGGCCGGGGGCTGCCCCGGCGGGCTTGGACGGGATCTTCCGGGCCGGGTCTGCCCGGCCCGGGACGCTTCGGAGCGGGAGGCCATGAAGCGGGTGGCCTTGACCGTGTGGGCCTAATGTTAAGCAAAGAACGCGCACGCATCGACCGATACGTGCCCATGGTAAGGCAGCCGGCGGCTGTCCCCAAGAAGTGATGCAATGGCAAAGAACAGCGGAAAACATCTGGTGATCGTGGAGTCGCCTGCGAAGGCCAAGACGATCAACAAGTATCTGGGCGATGACTTTGTGGTGAAGGCGTCGATGGGGCATGTGCGGGATCTTCCGCGGTCGGGCTTGCAGGTCGACCTCGAAACATTCATGCCGACCTACACAGTCTTGCCGGATCGTGAGAAATTAATCGGCGAACTGCGCAAACTCGCCCGACAGTCGGACAGCGTTTATCTGGCGACCGACTTGGACCGTGAGGGTGAGGCGATCGCGTGGCATCTGAAAGAGGCGCTTGGTATTCCGGACGAGAAAGTGCAGCGGGTGATCTTCAACGCGATCACCAAGACCGAGATCCAGAAGGCGTTCGCTAAACCACAACGCATCGACATGAACCGGGTCAACGCGCAGCAAGCACGGCGGATCATTGACCGCCTGGTAGGCTTCGAGATTTCGCCCATTCTTTGGAGAAAAGTTGCGCGTGGCCTTGCAGCCGGTCGGGTCCAGAGCGTGGCGGTGCGGCTGATCGTCGAGCGTGAGCGGGAGATCGAGGCGTTTGTTCCCAGCGAGTATTGGAAGCTGGGCGCGGTGTTCACGCCTGACCAGGCGAGGGCGGCGGGGCTGGTCGAGCAGTGGGAGGCATTCTGCCGAGGGACCGACGACGGCACGCCGAGCAAGGCGGTGAAAGACCGCTGGCTGGGCGAGCATGGCGCGTTCACGGCCGAGCTGATCGAGGTGGATGGGAAGAAGTTTGAGCCCGACTCGGGCGAGGCGGCGCGGGCGGTGGCCGAGGCGATCGGGTTTGTGGTGACGAAGGTCGACGTGACGGAAGACCCCGAGGCGAAGGGCCCGGCGCGTCGGCAGGTGAAACT
>CAZBOE010000195.1:4745-8514 GCA_964493365.1 uncultured Tepidisphaeraceae bacterium
CGGCGCCGAAGTTTGAGGTGGTGTCGATCGAGAAGAAGCGGACGTCGAGCCGTCCGCCGGCGCCGTTTATCACGAGCACGCTGCAGCAGGGCGCGGCCTCGAAGCTGTCGATGGGCGCGCAGCGGACGATGCGCGTGGCGCAGACGCTGTATGAGGCGGGGCACATCACCTACATGCGTACCGACTCGACGAACCTGTCGGGCGAGGCGCTGACGATGGTGCGGGGGTATGTGGCGAGCGAGTTCGGCAAGAACTATCTGCCGGAGAAGCCGAATTTCTATGCCTCTTCGAACAAGTCGGCGCAGGAGGCGCACGAGGCGATCCGCCCGACGGACGTGAACTTCACGCCGGCGATGGCGAAGTCGAAGCTGGGTGCGGACGAGTTCCGGGTGTATCAGTTGATCTGGAATCGCTTTGTCGCGTGCCAGATGTCGCCGGCGGAGTTTGACCAGACGGTGGTGCTGATCGAGACGGCGACGAAGTCGGGCAAGGCGACGTTCCGTGCGGCGGGGCGCAAGATGGTGTTCGATGGCTATACCCGCGTGGCGGGGTTCGCGTCGGACGACCAGCTTCTGCCGGAGCTGGCGGAGCGGACTGCGGTCTATCCGATCGAGCTGGCGCCGACGCAGCACTTTACGCAGCCGCCGGCGCGGTATACGGAGGCGTCGCTGGTCAAGGCGCTGGAGCAGGCGGGGATCGGGCGTCCGTCGACCTATGCGTCGATTATCAGCACGATCCAGGCGCGGGAGTATGTGGCGCAGGTGGATCGGCGGTTTCACGCGACGCTGCTGGGCAAGGTGGTGACCGACAAGCTGGTGCAGGGATTCCCCAACGTGATGGACGTGAAGTTCACCGCGCGCATGGAATCGCAGCTCGACGAGATCGAGGAGAAGCACGCGGACTGGGTGAAGCTGCTGCGCGATTTTTATGGGCCGTTCCACGCGTCGGTTGATCTGGCGCTGGAGAAGCTGGAGCACGCGGGGGGCGCGCCGTCGGACCGGGCGTGTCCGAAGTGCGGCAAGGGGATGTTGTATCGGATCAGCAAGAACGGGTTTTTTTTGGCGTGCCAGGACCGGGAGTGCGCGACGACAGTGAACGTGGATGAGTTTGGTCAGCCCAAGGTGGCCGAGGTGTCGGAGGTGAAGTGTCCGAACTGCGGCCGGGCGATGATCAAGCGCAAGGGGCGGTTCGGGATGTTCCTCGGGTGCTCGGGCTACGCGGAGAAGAATGAGGCGGGCGAGCCGGCATGTTCGACGATCATCCAGCTGGACAAGGACGGCAATCCGCAGCCGCCCAAGGCGCCGCCTGTGAAGACGACGGTGAAGTGTGAGAAGTGCGGTTCTGACATGCTTCTGCGGCAGAGCAAGCGGGGTCCGTGGCTGAGTTGCTCGGCGTTTCCGAAGTGCCGAAGCTCGAAGCAGAAGAGCAAGCTCGTGGGCGCTGACCTGGCGCAGGTGGACGCGCTGATGCCGCTTCTGGAGCAGAACACAAAAGACGCCGCGGCGATGGCCGAGAAGATCACCGCGAGCATCCCGGCGGCCGCGGGGTCGGCGACGAAGCCGAAGAACGTGGCGACGGACATCGACTGCGACCTGTGCGGCAAGGCGATGGTTGTGCGGAGCGGGAAGCGCGGGCCGTTCCTGGGCTGCTCGGGATATCCCAAGTGCAAGAACACGGGCGAGGTTCCGGCGAAGCTGCTCGAGGAGCTGGGCCTGACCGCCAGCGGGCAGGAGAAGGCGGAGGAAGGGAAGTCGGACGAAGGCACGAAGGCACGCAAGCCCGGCGGCGCGAAGGGGAGAAAGAAGCCGGCGGACGACGCGGGCGACGAGTTGCCTGAAGATCTAGAGCTGTCGGTGGAGTAAGTGAAGCGCTCCGCTTCAAAAAGCAAGAGGCCGCTTGCCGGAGGCGTTGCGCCATGCGGCCCGCACTCGGCCCGCACGTTCCGCGCCGCCGACCGCGGATCGCCCATGCAGTCTCCGCTGGATTCTGCGCGTCTTCGCCTGCACCCGGCGCGAGATGACACGGCGTCTTCCCTGCCCGCTGCCATCTGCCCGCTGCCGGCTGTCCTGTGACCGCGGCCTGCTCCCGATTTCCTCTCTCATCACCGGTAACTGGCAAGTGCCCACGGTTTGCGGTGTACTAGCCGGCATGGCTGAGCCGATTGAGTCACGGATTTTGAACCACATGAAGTCGTCGGGCTATCGTCCGCAGCGGGCGAGGGGGCTGGCGAAGGAGCTGGGGTTTGCACAGGACGAGTCGTATGGGACGTTTCGCGAGGCGCTGCGCGAGCTGATGGACAGCGGGCGGGTGATCCAGGGGGCGCGGGGGGCGATCGTGCTGCCGCCGAGCCACGGGGCGTCGGACGAGTTTGTGGGCACATATCGGCACAACCGGCGCGGGTTCGGGTTTGTGGTGCCGCGCGACCCGTCGGGGCATGAGGATTTGTTCATCCCGCCGGGCGAGAACATGGGGGCGCTCACGGGCGACACTGTGCGGGCGAAGATCACCCAGCGGGGCCAGCGCGACGGCAAGGCGTATAACGCGGGGCGGATTTCCGAGATCATCACGCGGGGCAACAAGCAGTTTGTGGGCACGCTGACCAAGACGGCGGGCCAGTGGGTGGTCATGCCCGACGGCAACACGCTGACGGCGCCGATCGCGACGCCCGACGCGGCGGCGCGGCACATCAAGCCGGGAACGAAGGTGGTCGTCGAGCTGACGAGCTATCCGACCGAATACGAGGCGGCGGTGGGGGTGATCACCGAGGTGCTGGGGAAGGCGGGGGAGAAGGACGTCGACCTGCGGTCGGTGATCATCCAGTTCGGGCTGCGGGAGAAGTTTGAGCAGGATGTGCTCGATGACGCGCGGCGGGCGGTGGACGCGTTCGCCCCCGACGAAGAGGCGGAGCACCGCGAAGACCTGTCTGACCAGGTGATCTGCACGATCGACCCGGACGACGCCAAGGACTATGACGACGCGATCTCGCTGACGCGGCTCGACGACGGCACGATCGAGCTGGGGGTGCATATCGCGGACGTGTCGCATTTCGTGGTGGAGGGGTCGCCGCTGGATGTGGAGGCGCGCGAGCGGGGCAACAGCGTTTACTTCCCGGGGTATGTGATCCCGATGCTGCCGGAGATCCTGTCGAACGGGGTCTGCTCGCTGCAGGAGGGGGTGCCTCGGCTGTGCAAGTCGGTGTTCATCGATTTCGACGAAGACGGCCGGCCGCTGGGATCGAGGGTGGCCAACACGGTGATCCGTTCGGCCAAACGGCTGCGGTATCGGGAAGCACAGGCGATCATCGACGGGGCGGCGTTCGTGCCGCACCCGGAGGGCGATCGAAAGATCAGCGACTATCCGCGCGAGGTGGTGGCGCTGCTGGGCGAGATGGATCGGCTGGCCAAGGTGATTCAGAAGCGGCGGCTGGCGGCGGGGCAGCTTGTGCTGAACCTGCCCGAGGTGGATCTCGTGCTCGACGACGAGGGGCGCGTGGTCGGCACGGCGAAGGAAGATACGTCGTTCACGCACACGCTGATCGAGATGTTCATGGTGGAGGCGAACGAGGTGCTGGCGAGGCTGTTCGAGGACCTGAACGTACCGATCCTGCGCAGGACGCATCCGGAGCCGACGCCCAACGAGTCCGCCGAACTGCAGAAAGCGGCGAAGGTGGCCGGCTTCACCGTGCCGCGGCACCCGACGCGGGAGGAGCTGCAAGGGCTGCTGAACGCGACGCGCGGTACGGCGGCAGCGCGGGCGGTGCACATGGCCG
>CAZBOE010000196.1:0-8468 GCA_964493365.1 uncultured Tepidisphaeraceae bacterium
AACCGCAGGTCGTCGCCGACGACGTAGTTGCGATAGTCGGCGAACTCGACCGACTGCCCCCGCCGCTTGCTGCGGCGCTCGCCCTTGAGCTTGCCGGCCAGCAGCTTGCGCGAAAGCAGATCGAGCTGATCGAGCTTGGCCATGAAGCCCGAATCGAGCAGCGACGAGGTCGGCCGGGCGGAGACTGGGTTGGTTGCGATGGTCATCGGAGATCTAACCGTTGAAGGCCGTCTGGCCGGTCGTGCCCAGAATGGTCTGCCACTTCATCGATCACGGCCGCGCTTGTTCCAACCCGAAGGGTCCTGTGTTTCGGCACAGTCACCGCCCGATCACCGCGCCGATTTTGCCGCGCCGACCTTGCCGCGCCGACCTTGCCGGGCCGACGATCAGCAGGACGTCGATCATGCCACGTCTTGCCGCTCAGAGCCCGGCCCTCAATCATACACCTCGACAAACCCGTCATGTTCCTTGCGGTTGATCTTCAGCGCCACCTCTTCCGCCTGCTTGCGCGTGCGGCAGAGGATTTCGAACTTTTCCTTGCGGTCTTTGCCGTTCCAGACGGCGTACTTGCCCGCGATGGCCATCACCACCCGGACCCGCCCGACATTGGCTGGTACTTCATACTTGGGCATTCGAAAACCTTATACCACGCGTCGTCAGCGAGAGACGCCATACTTGCTCAACATGCCGGCTCGACCTGATCGATGGCACGGCTAAAAGTTTCGCATTGCCTGCGAGTATGCCCATGCGAGCATGAGCAGCAGCGCCGTCGGCAAGGTGATGCCGAGCAGCAGATACAGCGGCGACCACTGCCGCGGCGGCCGGCGCGAGCTCACCTTCTCGCCCCCGCCAGCGCGGGCTGGCCCGGCAGCGGATCGGGGGCGTTTGTCGGCGTGTCGGCCACGATCTTCTCGATCACCATGTCGGTGGTCATGCCCTCGGCTTCGCCTTCGAAGTTGAGGATCACGCGGTGGCGCATCGCGGGGACCACCACCTCCTTCACATCCTGGAAGCTCACGTGGAACCGCCCGTCGAGCAGCGCCCGCACCTTCGACGCCAGCACGATCGTCTGGGCCGCACGCGGGCTGGCGCCCACGCGGAGGAACTGGTTGGTCATCGGGATCGCATAGACGCCCTGCGGGTGGGTGGCCAGCGTGCAGCGGATCGCGTAATCCTGCACGTGCGGCGCGATCACCACGCGCTTCACCAGCTGCTGATAGGCGACGATCTTGGGCCCGTCGAGCACGGGCTGGATGTCGTCCTGCCGGCCGGTGGTGGTGCGGTTGAGGATCTCGTGGAGCTCTTCGCGGCCGCTGTACTGCACCTGCAGCTTGTAAAAGAAGCGGTCGAGCTGCGCCTCGGGCAGCGGATAGGTGCCTTCCTGTTCGAGCGGGTTCTGCGTCGCCATGACGAAGAACGGCGCTTCGAGCTTGCGGATCGATCCGCCGGCGGTGACCTGCTTTTCCTGCATCGCCTCGAGCAGCGCCGCCTGGGTCTTGGGGGTGGCGCGGTTGATTTCGTCGGCGAGCACGATCTGGCTGAAGATCGGGCCGGCCATGAACGTGAACTCTCGCCGCCCGCCCTCGGCTTCCATGATGACGTTGGTGCCGATCACGTCGGCGGGCATGAGGTCGGGCGTGAACTGGATGCGGTTGAACTTGAGCGACAAGGCCGACGCCAGCGAGCGGATCAGCGCCGTCTTGCCCAGCCCCGGCACGCCCTCGAGCAGTGCATGACCGCCCACGAAAAGGCACGTGAGCACGCCGTCGACGATCTCGCGATGCCCGACGATCGCCTTGCCGATCTCGGCCTGCACGGCCGCGTAATCGCGTCGGAAGTTGTCGCACTGCTGCTCGATACTGGGATCGATCTGCTGACTCATCTGCGTCATGGGGGCTCCGCTGCGATCGCCTCCGCGGGCCGCGGGGCGAGCGTGATCTTCTTTACTGGTTGTCCTGTTCCATCTTCCGCTGGGCGCGCCGCTTGGCTTCCATCAGGCTGTCGAGCGACGAACCCGAGTCACCGCCGGGACCGCCGGCGGGTTTGCGTCCCGAGGGCGTCGGCTGGTCGGCCGCGCCGCCCACGACCATGCTGATGTCGCCTTCGACACCCTCGCCGGCTTCGAACTTGGCCTTGGGGTCGGGCCGGGCCGGCGCCGCGCCGGCATCGCCTGCCGGGGCTTTGCCGGTCGCGCCGGCGACGATCTTTTCGCGGGCTTCGCCGCGGGCGGTCTTGAGCGCATCGAGCGACTGCGTGCTCTCGACCTTGCGGGTGGTGTGCGTATAGCCCTGCACCGCGCCGACCGCCGCCAGGGCGTATCTGCGGATCGAGGCATAATCCCAGGCGATGCGCCGCGCCGCGACGTCGATGATCAGCATCGCCAGGGCGATGGGGATCAGGATGTCCCACACAGCAAGCGGGGCCGCGGTGCGCTTGAGGCCTTCGCGGTCAAACCAGGTGTTGCTGCCGATGTCGAACGCCGGCAACACGCGCCCGCCCGTGGCGTCGGCGATCCGCCTGAGCACCGATTCGCTGCTGCGAAGGTCGCGGAGTTCGGGGGCCGCGTTCATCGCCACGCCCGAAAGCAGGAAGCCCTGCTGATCGTCAGGCCCGCTGTAGCGCATCGACACGACATAGTTGCCCGGCAGCGTCGTATCGAACTCGGCCGTGTACACGCCCGGGCCCGTCTGCACGAGCCTCACCTCGCGCGGCTTGAGGTCGGGCCCGACCACCGTGCCGCGGATGTTGAGGAAGCTCTTGAAACTGGTGTCACGGTCGAGCGCCTCGACCACGATCTTGCCGCGCGTGCCTTCGATGGTGGTCGTCACATCAAGGTCGCTGCTCATCGGCGGCCGCGACACGCTGCGCACCACCTGGGCCCAGAACTTGTCATAGACGCTGCTGCCGACCCACGCCGCGGCCCACTTGTTGTGGGCGTCGCTCGTCCAGGTGACGGCCCTGCCCAGGCCGGTCTGCCAGTAAGCCAGCACCGGGTCATTGTTCTTCCCGGCCACGATCGGCACCTCAACCTGCGGGCTCTGCTTTCGGCTGGTCAGCACGAGGCCATAGATGAGCCCGGGCACCTCCACCCCCTTCATCAGGTCGCTGATGGTGGGCGTCGTGCGCAGGGCGATGCCATTCTTGTCTTCGAAGATCAGGCTGCGCCGGACGATGGTCGCTTCCTTGATGAAGATCTGCGGAAGCTGCTCCGGGTTGTCGTTGATCGGCCCGTAAGATCGGCCTCCGGTCAGCTGGGCCAGTTTCGTCATCGTATCGGGCACCATGCCCGGATGGGGATAAACGGTGACGGTGCTGATCGAAACCTTGAGCGACTGCGCCTGCTTGATCAGCTCGTCGCGCGGCAAGGCCGGGTCGCCGTCGCTGATGACGATGATGTGCTTCTGGCGGGCGTTGGTGTCCTTGAGGCCGGGCATGCCGCCCTTGCCGTTGAGCGCGACATCGATCGAGTCGTCGAAGCTGGGCATGTCGCCGAGCTTCATCCTCTTGATGGCCGCGGTCACGCGCGATCCGTCGCCCTTCTCCTGGAGGGGGAAATCCCACTGCGAGCCGCCCCCGCCCCAGTCGTAGCTGAGCACGCCCACCTCGTCGCGGGCGCTGAGCGTCTCGACGGCCTTGATCGCACACTGCTCGCCCCAATAGTTGCCCTCGGGCATCTCGCACGAGTGCATCAGCAGCACAAGCGCCCCCTTGGGCAACTGCCGCTGAGCCGGCACATCCATGTTGATCGGCAGAACCTCCTCGAGCCGGCTGCCGCTCCAGCCCCCGGCGCCGAAGGCGTCTTCGCCGCCGACCATGACCAGCCCGCCGCCCAGCTCGTGCACATACGACGCCAGCACCTGCTGCTGCGTCTCGTTCAGGCCGCCCTGCCCGCGCGAGACGTTGTTGAGGATCACCGCGTCATAGTTCTGCAGCGCAATGAGATCGACCGGAAACTGCTCGGGCGCGATCACGTTGGCCGGCCTGATCTCGATGCCCTCGCGGCGCAGCGCCTCGGCCAGCACGCGCCCGCCGTCGTCGCGGGCGGAATCGACATACAACACCTCGCCCCGACCGCGAACAAACGTGAACGAATCGGCCTGATTGTTTTCGATGATGGTGTCGGTCAGCTCGCGCCCCGCGCCGCCCCCGCCACCAACGCCGCCGCCACCAATCCCCGCTCCGCCGACCGCGGCATCGACGCCCGCCGCCGCGCCGTCGGGCTCGAAGATCGCCTTAAAGGGATGGACGCCCTGACTGCGCAGGGCAGGCACTTTGACGCGCTCGACGTTGGCGCCGCTTTGCAGCGTCACCGCCCGGGCCGCCTGCACGCCCGGGGTCGATGGATCGAGATCGATCGGCGTGCCCTGGTGGGTCACCACGAGCCGGCCCGTGACCGGCCGCGGGTTGGTGCTGTTGAGAATGACCTCCAGCGTGAACGGCTCGTTCTCGCGCCGCCAAGTGGGCGCGACGAACTTGTCGATCACCACCTCGCTGGTCACGTCATAGCGCAGCGGGATGGTGTCGATCGGCACATTGGCGCTGGCCGCCAGCGAGATCGCAGACTCCAGGTCGCCCTGGTTGGCGTTGCCGTCGCTGATGAGCACCAGCCGGTGCATGGCGTCCTGCTTGAGCGTCGCCATGGCCAGCTGAATGGCCGAGGCGATGTCGGTCCCGGTGCCGGTGTCGCGGACGGCCCGCGCCCCGCGCATGAAGGTGGTGTTGGGCATCGCATCGATCAGCGGCGACGACGCGAAGCTGATCATCCCGATGCGGTCCTGGCGCTGCTTGTTCTTGTCAGCCACCTCGCGCACGAACTGGTCGATCGACGCGTCGAGCGTCTCGCCCGGATAGTTGCGCACGAGCGACGTCGAGCGGCTGATGTCGGATAAGACGATCACCTCGACATCGCGGTTGATTCGCTGCCACCTCGCCCCCGCGACGATCAGCACCAGCAGCAGCAAGACCACCAGCCGCAGTCCGATCGCCACCCATTGGCGCGTCGGGCCCAGGCCGGCCATCGACCTCAGCCCCAGCAACACCACCGGCAGACCGACCGCCGCAGAAAGCAGCGACGCCTGCCACCAGGTCATGAATTCGAGGATGATCGGAAACGTCCAAGCCAGCGTCATAACGTCTCGTTACAGCAACCCGACACCGCCGCAAATACGCACCAGAGACCCGCGCTCACCCCCGCGCCGCCCCCGATTGGTCGCCAGACCGATCGCGATCTTAACCCCGCGCCTCGACCTTGCACAGCCGATTTGACCCGCCTTGCCGACGGGCCTGCGGCGTCGCCATGGCGGCCATCATCAAACGAGCACGCTAGCTAATACCGTTGCCGCGCGCGGGCCGGCCGCTCACCGGCACTGCCGCCATGCCCTGCGCCCGACCCATTTCAGAACTGCCCGGCCCGCCGATACACTCCCGCTCCCCCATGGGCAGACTCTTATTGATCCTGATCGCTCTGTCGCCCCTGCTCTACCTGCTCGGCAACGACGCCGTCTCACTCTGGGACCGCGACGAACCCCGCTACGCCCAGGCCAGCCGGCAGATGCTCCAGTCGGGAGACTGGGTCATGCCGCGCTTTCTCGATGAGCCGCGCGTCGTCAAGCCTGTGCTGATCTACTGGCTCCAGGCGGGCTCGATGGCGGTCATGGGCGACAACGCCTTTGCCGCCCGCTTTCCGTCGGCGCTGGCCACCTTCGCCATGCTCATCATCCTGGCCCTTTGGCTGCGCACGCTGGTCGATGAGCAGCGCACCTTCTGGGCCGTCTTTGTCTTCGGCACATCGGCGCTGGTCATCGCCGCCGCCAAGATGAGCATCACCGACGCGACGCTGACTGTCTTCATCACCCTGTCGCAGTTGTGCCTCTATTCCTTCTACCGCGGAAGGGCCTCGTGGCCGATCGTCATCACCTTCGGCCTCTCGGTCGGGCTCGCGGGGCTGACCAAGGGCCCCGTCGTGCTCGGCGTGATGGGCATGACGCTGGTGGCGCTGTGGCTCATGCGCACGCTCGACAGGCGATTCGGCCAGCCCGCGCCGCCGCCCCGCTCGCCCGACAAGCTCAGCCGCGGCGCGATCGTCGCCCGGGCGGCGGTGGTCATCCTGCTGATCGCCCTGGTCGTCACGCCGTGGCTCGTGCTCATGGAGCGGCGAATCCCCGGCTATCTCACCTCCACCCTGTGGACCGAAATCTTCCAACGCGCCGGCGGCGCCAAGGAAGGCCATCGCGGCCCCCCGGGCTACTACCTCCTGACCATCTGGGGAACCTACTTTCCCTGGTGCCTCATGCTCCCCGCGGCCATCGTGATGGGAATCTGGCACCGCTCTGACCCGCTCATCCGCTTTGCGCTGGCCGCCGTGGTCGGGCCATGGCTGATGTTTGAAGTCGTGCAGACCAAGCTGCCGCACTATCTCCTGCCCGTCTACCCGTGGCTGGCGCTGCTGACTGCCGACGTCATTCACCGCTGCGCCAACGGTCAATACCCCGCCCTCTCCGATCGACCCTTCCTCGTGGCGGCGGGTATCTGGGCCCTGGCGGCGATCGGGCTCGGATTCGCTCCGTGGTTGATGCTGCTCGGGCCCGACCGCCTGCCGATCACAGGCACCGTCGCACTGACGACAGCCGCCGTCATCTACGGATCGACCGTCTTCGCACTCTTCGCCCGGCGGCGGATCCGCAGAGCCGCGCTGGCGATGGGCCTGGGCATGGCGGTGGTGGTGATCGTGGCTTACACCCTGGTCCTCCCGCAGGTCGAGTCATTGCGTCTGCCCCAGCGAACGGCGCAGTGGCTGATCGCCGCGGGCGCGGGGGCCAAAGACACGGCGCCGGGCGAGGTCGTCATGATCGAGTTCAAGGAGCCCTCGCTCGCTTTTTATCAGGGCGGAACGATCCGCGAAGCCGACGAGGGCATTCTGCTTGAGCCACAGACGCTGCCGCCGTGGCTGGTTATGTCCGCTGTGGTGTGGGATCGCCTGCTCGAGCCGACGCGCCGCGCGCTCACCGAGGTGCATCGACTGAGTGGCATCGCCTACGCCGACGGCGGCCACCGCGAGACCGTCGTCATCGCCCGCCGAGCCGATCCACAACCCCCCACGCTCACGCCGCAGCGCGCACAGCCGCCCGGCTTGCCCACGCTCACACCGCCGCCGGCAACCCTTCCTTCGAGCACGCCAGTGCCCGAGACGGGCGCGGCCCCCTCGCCCGCTGCGGCCCTATCACCGGCGGCCGCCCCGTCACCCGCCGCGCCGTGAAACCGAACACCCGCCGAGCCGCCCCGGCCGATCGGGCCCCCCGCTGCGACTTCTCGCGATCCGCCGGCTGAAGACGCGTGAGCGGGCGACGCGCATATCGACGCTGCACCCGCGGGTCACGTGCAAAACCGCGCCATCGCCACCGAATTCGCCACCGGGTCCGCCCGGCGAATCGCCCGCCGCGGCTCGGGAGCAGAGTCGCCATAACAACCCCCCAAGTTGAAATAGCGCAATAAAAGAAGGGCCAACCGGATGGTTGACCCTTCGCTTTATGGCACATCATTGCCGCCAGCGGCATGCCGATCGAAGCCGGCACGGAGCAATCAAACAACACCCCGGCTTTGAGGCAGAGCCCGCAAGGCTAGGGGTAACGCCTATTCAAGATCGCTTCGCACCGCGACACAGACCCGTTCGCTGTTGAGTCGAAAGCGGATCATGCGACCGGCCGTCTGATCAAGTGTGACCGGCGCGCTGCCCGGCAATCCTCACTTGAGGCCGTAGACGCCGCGTTCGGCTTGCACAAAACGCTTATCCTTGATCAGCGTCTGGTTCACGATGCCCTTGAAGTTGGCGCTGCTCGATCGATAGCCGGCTTCCTGAACCTTTTCGGTGATGTCGCCAACCCGCATCGGCTTGCCGTTGCTCTTGAGAACCGCATGGATGGCATCGACAAGGCTCACGTCGTTCCGCGGACGCGAGCCCGTCCCGCCGCCGCGGGCGCGCCCGTTGGCGCCTTCGAGAAGCGCAAGGTCACGGTCGACCGCGTCGAGCTGCTTCTGCAGCTTCCGACGCGCCTTGCGAAGATCGCCGATCCGGCTCTTACGCTGCCGGATCATGGCCTGTAGATCACCGATGCTCAATCCATCAACCCGCTTGGGGCGTGGCATAATGACTCCTGCTCTAATTGTCGTATCCCCGCTTCCTCGTCCAACTATATTTGCACTCACAATCGTCGGCAACCCCGCAAGCCGCGATCATCAGAAATTTATCGCGGCATTCAAGCCCGGGCTCTTTCGGTCCGGGGCTTCATAGTCAGCGGCATTTCGTACAACCGGCGCCAGCAGCGGGCGCCCAAGACTTGTGGAAGCCGCCCGCGGCGAGCCACCTTCGGCCGCCCGGCAACCGCCCCGCCGGGCCGCCCGGTCTGGGCATACCCGCCTCACACCGCCCTGCTCATCCGTCGCCGCATGAGATACCATCTTCATTGTGAATG
>CAZBOE010000197.1:0-4840 GCA_964493365.1 uncultured Tepidisphaeraceae bacterium
GGCCGACCGCCGCGCCCCCCGCCGGCCGCGGGATCGACCCGCTCGGCCGGGACGACGAGAGAGCGATTCCTTCATCACGACTCGCCGCTCCGCCCTCATTGTCGCCGACCGCCGAGACCGCGTCGCCCGTGGACTCCGGATGGTCGGGTCTCACCGCCGCCGGCGTCGGTCAGTTCAAGCCGCCCATCTCCCGCAGGGCTTCGTCCATCAATCGGGCGTAGTCCTGCGGTTTGAGTTCTTGTCGAACGATCTTGCCGGCGATGCTGGTCGCCAGCAGGATGGTCTGGTCGTGCAGTTGCTTCACGGCCGCGTCGCGGGCCAGCTCGATGTCCTTCTTGGCCCGCCGGACGGCGGCCTCCGCCTCGGCCTTGGCCTCCGCGACGATCCGCTTACGGACCTCCTCGGCGTCGCGTCGGCCCTCGTCCACAATGGCGGTGGCCTCCTCGCGAGCCTTGTTCAGCCTTTCGGTGTACTCGGCCAGTTGCCGCTGGGCCTGCTCCCGCTCGGCCTTGGCCGAAACGAGCGAATCCCGGATGAAGTCCTCTCGTCGGTTCAGCCCTTCCAGAATCGGTTTCCACGCGAATGCGCGGAGTACCGACAGCAGCACGACGAACACCAGGATAGACCAGAAGGCCGCCCCGATGTCCCAATCAAGTAGTGCCGGTTTGGAAGCGTGTCCTGTTGCGTCACCGTGCTCATCTCCGGCGAGCAACGGGACTGCCGCCGTCCCCACAGCCAAGATCACTGCGAAGCCCACGACTGTGATCTGCCGGAACCGACGTTGGCAATTCATACTCTCACCATCCCTCTGCGTGCGGTTGACCGGTAGGTGGGCTCGCCTCAGCCGACCTTGCCCATGATGCCGTTGCAGATAACCAGTGCGAAGAAGGTAAAGCCCTCGATCAGGGCGGCGGCGATGATCAAGGAGGTAAAGATACGCCCGCCAGCCTCGGGTTGGCGGGCAATACCGCCCATGGCCTCGCCGGCCAGATGCCCGATGCCCTTTGCCGCCCCGATGGTGGTGAGTCCGGCGCCCAGCCCGGCGCCAAGGGCGATCAAGCCCTTGTCACCCATCAGTTGCATGCCTTCCGCCAGGATTTCGACCATGATGAATACTCCTCTGTTGTGGACGCCGCAGCGTCGGATGGATCGTCTTGCCGGGACGCAAGTTCAAGAGGCCGGGGCGCCCGGCTGCCCCAACCCACAAGCTGCTATGTCAGTCGCCGTAGCCGCGGTCCACCTTGCCGGTGCTCAATGCTCCGGCGCCACGGACGCCCCAATGAAGAGCGTCGTCAGAAAAGTGAAGACGTAAGCCTGCAAGAAGGCGACGAACAGTTCCAATAGGCTCAGGGCGGCGCAGCCCAGGGCGCTGATAACCCCAATACCCCAGTTCATGGCAACCGCCCCTTCAAACGCAAAGATCAGCGCCAGCAGAGAGGCCAGCACCACGTGCCCAGCCACCATATTCGCAAAGAGGCGAATCGCCAAAGCGAAGGGTTTGATGACCGCCCCGATCAGCTCCAGCCCCAGGAGAATCACCCACATCACCAGGTCCGCCACCCAGAGCAACGCGGCCAGCGGACCAGCCTTGCCCTTGGGGGCGAACACGTGCGGGGCGAAGTTCCATATGTAGAGAAAGGGTGCCTTCACCACCGCCACAGCCGCGGCGTCCCCGCGAACCGCTCGGCTGTGGGCGCCGTGCCCATGGTCGTGGCTGTGCCCGCCGCGCTCCTCGTCATGCCCGTGGTGGCCGTAGGTGCCGGCCACGAGGTCGAGATAGACCTGTCGAGCGCCGCTGTAATGAATCATGACAAAGGAGCAGAACGCCAGACCGGCGGTGATCATGATGTTCGCGGTTGCGGTTCCGCCGATGTGGCGGAGCCGCATCCCGGAAAGAAAGTAAACGATCGAATCCAGCGGAATCATCCCCAGTAGATTGCAAATGAGGATGTAGAAGAACATCGTCCACAGGAAGGGCATGAATCGGTCGGTCTTGTCGCCGAGTACCGGGCGGGCCACGTCGTTGCGGATGTATTGCATCATCGCTTCGATCAGATTGGTAAAGCCCCGGGGAACGGCGGAATCGGAGTCGCGTGCCTGCATCGCAGCATAACGGCGACCCAGCAGCGGGAAGATCAGCAGCATGATGACCGCCGCGACGATGGTCATCAGCATCTGATTGGTGAAGTAGGTCTGGTGGGGTTCGATCTTGAAGATGTTGAGCGGGGCTTCAATGGTCCAACGCCAGAAGGAGATGCCCTCGCCGAAACGATGCGGCAAGACGTGGTCGAGGGGATCGTGCGCCGCCAGGAGTGCTTGAATCACGCGTGACTCCCTTCGCTGCGTGTCCTCGGCGGCGGATAGTACCGCCGAACGGCCAGAACGCCAAAACCGGTCTCGACCGCCAGCAACAGCAAATACAGCACCACCGCCCAAAACAGGAACGCCGTCATGTGGGGCCGCGCCAACACTTGATAAACGCCTCCCAAAACCATCGTCAACAGAAGCCGCACGACCGTACCCGCGAGCACCGCCTGGCCGATCTGGGCGGGCCACCGCGGAGCAACGATGCCCAATGGCAAGGCCCCCACGACCGCCGCGATCAGGCAGATCCCGCCGATCGCCCACAATGCTCGAACACCGTCATCACCCCAACGAGACTGCGTGGGACCCTGGCCAAGACCCACGGCAACGGTCAAGATCATGACAAGCACAGCGATACTGGAAAGCAGAAGTCGCAAGGGTTCGCTACCGGTTAAGCTTGTTCAATTGTCGAATCAGCATCCACAGCCCTAGCCCCATCCCCAAGAGGATGCCTCCCAACATGCCCCATGATGACCACCCGTACCGTTGATCCAGCTTGTATCCGAGATAGCCTGGGCCCAACGTCATGATGACGAACTCACTCACCAGGCTCCCGTAGCGCAGTCCCTCGGCAAGTAGTCTTTGATCTTTCTCCTGGGGGTCTGACATCTGTGTATCATTCGTCCTCGCCCATGCGAGTTGCGAAGCCGACAAACCTGGCACCGAACAACGCCCCCAGGACCCAGAACCAACCCATCCTCACGCCCCAAACAGACTGGCACCACAGCGTCCGAGAACACACGATTACTGCCACATTCTAACGCTCAATTCCGTCCTATTATCGGAAGCTACTGCTACGACGCGGAGTCTAGCCCCCTCTGCTCGCTCCTGTCAATGAGCCGAATAAACCGTCGGCGGGCAATTCCATACGAGACCGGCCTTTATAATCACGGACCACGCGGGGATGTTGTAGAATGATTCCGGCATCCTTAGGCGAGGGCCGCATGGCGATGAATTTCTTCCAGCACCAGGCCCAGGCTGAAAAAAAGACCTTCCGGCTGATCATCCTCTTTGTCATCACCGTCGCCGCCATCATCGCCGCCTGCTACTTCGTCGCTCTGCTCGGCTTCTACTTCTTCGAGTTCCAACGAACCGCGAAAAAACTCGCGGCCCCGCAGCCCTTCCCATGGTGGAGTTGGGATATCTTCTATTGGACCACAGCCGCCGTCCTCTCCGTCGTCCTGGTCGGAAGCCTCTGGAAAATCCATAGCCTCTCCGGCGGCGGGGCGGTCGTCGCCACGCAACTCGGCGGCAAATATGTACCCCCCGACACCCGCGACCCAGACGCGCGAAAGCTCCGCAATGTCGTCGAGGAGATCGCCATCGCCTCTGGGACCGCCGTCCCCGAAGTCTTCGTCCTCGACCAGGAGGAGGGCATCAACGCCTTCGCCGCCGGCAATTCCCCGGACGATGCTGCCGTAGCTGTCACCAAAGGCTGCATTAACCATTTGTCCCGCGATGAGTTACAAGGTGTCATCGCCCACGAGTTCAGCCACATCTGCAACGGCGATATGCGGCTGAACATACGGCTTATCGGACTTATTCACGGCATCCTCGTCATCGGTCTCATCGGCCAGAGTGTGCTTCGCAGCATCGCCGAAGGCTCTCGCGTCCGCACCAGCCGCAAGTCCGGCGGCGGAGCACTCCTCCTCGTCGCCCTGCTCGGCGGGCTCATCATGCTGATCGGATACATCGGCGTCTTCTTCGGCCGCGTCATCAAGGCCGCCGTCAGCCGCCAACGCGAATTCCTTGCCGACGCCACCGCCGTCGCCTTCACCCGCAATCCAGACGGACTGGCCACGGCACTGAAGAAGATTGGCGGGCACTCCCGCCGCTCGGCGGTGATGGCTCCCGCGGCGGAGCAGGCCAGCCACATGTTCTTCGCCAGCGGTTTCGATGGTTCAGTCTTCTTCGAAAGCCTCCTGGCGACACATCCCCCGCTGGTGGAGCGGATCCGCCGCATCGACCCCAGTTTCGACGGGGTCTTTCCGAAGCTCACCTCGTCACGGGCCGCTCGCCGCCCGACCACCGCCCGCCCGGTGGGTGTCGAAGGAGCCTTGGGGCTGGCCGGCGATGCGACGCTGCGAATCGACCCCGATGAGATCGTCTCGCAGGTCGCCGCCCCCACGATCGACCACTTGGCATACGGCGCCTCCCTGATCGCGGCGGTGCCGGACCCCCTCCGCGACGCAGCTCGCGACGCCCGCGGGGCCGTGGGAGTCGTGTACGCGTTGCTGCTCAGCACCGATCCCGACGAACGCGCTCGCCAACTAGCCCTTCTTGCCGCGCGGCCCGATTCCCTCTTCCATCAGGAAGTGCCCGACCTGAGCGCGTGGGTTGCCGGTCTCGACGCTGCCTTACGGCTGCCACTGCTCGATCTGGCGGTTCCGGCGCTCCGTGCGCTGAATGCCGACCAGCGGCAAGCCCTGCTGGACGATGTCCGCCGGCTCGTGATGTCGGACCGTCTGGTCAGTGT
>CAZBOE010000197.1:4863-7461 GCA_964493365.1 uncultured Tepidisphaeraceae bacterium
CCTGATGAAGGTACTGACCATCCGCCTCGCCCCGGCCGTCGAGCACGCCCGTCGGCAGAGCATCCAGTATCGGGCCATCACCGGCGTGCTGCCGCAGTGCCAAGTGCTGCTTTCGGCTTTGGCGCGGGCCGGTGCCCGCGATTCGGCTGCCGCTCGGCGGGCGTTTGAAGCCGGCTGGCGAAAACTGGGCCGAACTCCGGTCCCGGCCGCAGGCGGCGACGGCGGGACAGGCCTGCTCACCGGCAACGCCTCGGGATTGAACGCCGTGGATCAGGCGCTGGACAAGCTCGCCCGAGCCGCTCCGATCGTTAAAGAGCGGGTACTCGACGCTTGCGCCCGCTGCGTGCTGGCCGACGGCAGCGTGACGGTGAAAGAAGCGGAGTTGTTGCGGGCAGTGGCCGACGCGCTGGGCTGCCCCCTGCCGCCTTTCCTGCCCAAGGCGACCGAGCCGGCGCCGCAGGGAGCGGTTCCGCCCAGCGGGTGATGACCGTCACCGCAGTCGCCGATTGCCGCCTGGAGCACGCAAACCGATCGCCCTCCGCGAGGCCGCACATGAGAGTCTTCCCTTATTGGAGCAAAGAGGTCTACAACGGCATCGATGCCTCCGGCAGGCGCAAGACCGTTTCCGCGTGGGGTTGGTCCACAGGAAGCCCGGCCGAGGCCCGACAGCACGCCGCCAGACGAGCGAAGCAGATCCTCGAACGTTTGACCGGCGACGCAGGGGCCAAGGCGTACGACTACCTCGACCACCCCCTGCGGGAAGAGATAGTGCAGACCATCGGCCCGGCGAGTCAGCCGTTTGGCATCATCACGCGAAACCGCTATGGCGCACTGGTGCTGAATGCCGCGTCGGTCTGCTTCGTGGACGTCGACTACCCGGTGGCTCAATCCCTCGGCTTGTTGGACGGCCTGCGACGGCTCTTCTCGCGACGATCTCGGGAGGAACACCATGCCGCGACGCGAGAAGACGTGATGGCCGGGGTCAAAGACTGGGCGAGCCGGAATCGCCGCCGTTGTTCTCGATTGTACGAAACGGCCGCCGGCTTGCGGCTGCTCTTCACCGACCGCCTGTACGAACCGACTGCCCCCGAGGCGACACGGTTGCTGGAGGAACTCGGGAGCGACCCGCTCTACCGCCGCCTGACCACGAAGCAGGAGAGCTTCCGCGCCCGCCTCACCCCCAAGCCGTGGCGGTGCGGGTGCCGCAACCCGCCCAACCGATACCCCTGGGAGACGCCAAAGGAAGAACAGAAGTACCGGCAATGGCAGAAGAAATACGAACGCAAGGCCGGCGAGTACGGCGTTTGCAGGTTGCTGCAAACCTTCGGGCCGGATGCGGAGGAACCGGCGATTCGCGCGGTGGTCCTGGCCCATGACCAGATGACCTGTCACGAGGAGGAACGGCGGCTGGCGTAACCGGACTGGCCCGGCCGCCGCGGCCGCAGGTCGGACCGCCCGATCGCTCGGCGGGGTGGCACCGTTCGATATCCCCAGGTCTGGGGAACACGCCCACGGTCATGGCGGGCTGATTGACGGAATACCGCGCTGCCCTCTTCGCCTCCAACCGGCCTACGGTGTCGGCAGCAAGCCCTCCAACGCCTTCGGTAGCGTCCGCTGGAACACGAGGTCGTCAATCGCCACGACGGCCTTCTCGTTTCGGCGGTGGGTGATCAGTTGCAGGCGGGTGAGCTGCTCGCAGCGGGTCGGCCGGCCCGCCGCGGCGTAAAGCTCCTCTCCTTCCACGCTTAACTCCAGCTTCGTCAGGTCGAGGACCACCTGCTGCCAGGCGCCGGGCTGCGGGTGCAGGTACGCCGCGAAGGAAAAGCGGGGATCGTCGTCGCCGGTCCGGCCCTCGCCTTGAGTAACCAGCTTCAGCACGATCTCCATCTCCCGATCGGCGCGGACGCGGCAACTCAGATAGCGATACGGCCGCAGGTCGTGATTCCTCTCCGGAGGCCGAGTGGCCAACAGACGCTGCGGGCCGTACTCGCCCCAGTCCTCCTCGCGGCCCTCGGCGAAACGCAGGGCGATGACCTTGCCGCCGTCGGCGGGCACGTATCCGGCGCCCGGACCCCAGACTCGCCGTTCCCCGGCGGGATTCTCGGCATCGTCGAAGACCCAGGCGTCCGGCCCCGGCACGACGGCAGGTTGCGTCGTCGCCGGCGCGGGCTTCTCCGGGGCTGTGGCGGACTCCTCACGGGTCACGCGCGGCTTCGGGCCGCTCTCGCCGGTGAGGCTCGCCGTGTCGCCGCGGCCCTGGATCACGTCCACCACGCGGCGGCAGAAGAACGGCGCGACCCTCCGCGAGAACGCCTCGTTGGGATGCGAGTCGCCCGCCGCGTAAGCCTCCTTCAGGTACAACCCGCCTTCGGTCTCCAAGGCGTGGAAATCCCAGAGGTAGATGTTGTCGCCGGGCCGGTCCCACTCGCGGCGGACCCACTCGAAGAAGGCTTGGGCCCGCCTGGCGGAAGCCTCGTCGGTTTCACCCTTCAGCAGGGCGGCGCCGGTCCAGACGATGAACTTGGTCTTGGGGAACTCGCGGAGCTTCTTCTTCAGCGCTTCGTACTGCAATTGGTAGTTGGCGACGCGTTTGTCTGC
>CAZBOE010000197.1:7476-8419 GCA_964493365.1 uncultured Tepidisphaeraceae bacterium
GACCTCGCCCGGGCCTTCGTCCGGCTCGATGGCCGAGACGGGGAAGCAGTGTTTGAAGACGATCACGTCATATTTCCGCGTGAGCATCTCCAGCGTCGGCTCTCCGCGGTAGGGCTTCGGCCCGGCGTGCCGCACCCAGATGTTCCAGTAGTCATAGGGGTAGTTGTTCCAGCCGTAGGGAGAGTCCTTCGGGAAGGCCTGCTCGGTGATGAGGTAGTCGGTCTTCTCCTTGCGGTTGTGGGCCTCGAACCAGTCCGGCACGCCGCCGTTCCAGACGCACTCGCCGGTGCTGTGGTGCAGGAAGAGGATGCGGGCCTTGGTCGGAGCGGGGGCGGTCGTCGTCGCCGGCCGCCCGGCGGGTTTCGGCGGGTCGACGGGCCCCGCACCGCCGCCGGACAGCAACCCCGCCAGAACCACCGCGGCCTTCAGTGCGCCAGCCATGAGTCGTCTCCCTATGCATCCAGGCGACCAGTGGATTCCGTCCGCCCGCTACAGGTTTCTTCCGCTCGGCGGCCTGGCGCCGCGGAGCGTGATCCTGAAGCCGCCAATGCGCCGCTCGGCGTCCGCCGCTGGGCTTCGGCCCTGATCGCTCCTCCGCGACGGGCGCCCGGCACAACTTACCCGCAGGCCGCCCCGCTGCCCAGATCGGGCCAGCGGTCGCGGTTCGCTCGGCCCCAACGCCCGGCCGCACGATGGCACCCGGCGGATGGATTCCTTGCCGCGCCGCCGCCTCCGAGGGATACTGCCGCCGTGAACCGTCCTTATGCGGCCATCCGGGACGCCCTTCGGCCCGCGGGCGACGACCGCGAACGCATGCAGCAGGTCGTCGATCTGCTCTGGGAACACCTGCACCCCACCGGCGTGTCGTGGGTCGGCTTCTACCTGCCCGACGGCCGCGGTCAGCTCGTGCTCGGCCCGCGGCGGGACCGTCCGGCCTGCTCGC
>CAZBOE010000198.1:0-2093 GCA_964493365.1 uncultured Tepidisphaeraceae bacterium
GATGCAGGGCCTGTTCCGCAATCCGCTCGCCGACCCCGGCCTCGTCGGCGTCGCCGGCGGCGCGGCGCTCGGCGCGGGGCTCGTCATCGTCGCCGGGGGGCTCGTTGCCCCGTTGCTGTTTCCCGCCCTGCGCATGTGGCTGCTGCCCCTCGCCGCGTTCGGCGGCGGGCTCGCCGCCGCGCTCCTGGTCTACCGGCTGGGCACCCGTGCCGGCGTTTCCGACATCACCGCCATGCTGCTTGGCGGCATCGCCATCAATGCCCTCGCCGGCGCGGGCCTCGGGGCGTTCAGCTATTTCGCCGACGACGCGCAGCTGCGCAATCTCACTTTCTTCACGCTGGGCGGCCTGGGCGCGGCGAACTGGACGCTGGTGACCCTCTGCCTCATCGTCGTCGCCTTCGTGGCCGGCGTCTTCCTGCGCCAGGCGCGCGCACTGAACGCCCTACTGCTGGGCGAAGCCGAGGCCGCGCATCTGGGCGTGGACGTGCAGGCCGTGAAACGTCGCATCTTCCTCGGCGTGGCCGCCGCCGTCGGCGTGCTGGTGGCGTTTACCGGCATGATCGGTTTCGTCGGCCTCGTCGTGCCGCATCTCGCGCGCCTGCTGCTCGGCCCCGACCACCATCGCGTGCTGCCCGTCTCCATGCTACTCGGCGCGCTGCTCCTGGTACTGGCCGACCTCGGCGCGCGCATCCTCATCGTGCCCGCCGAACTGCCGCTCGGCGTCCTCACCGCCGCGCTCGGCGCGCCCTTCTTCCTCTGGCTCCTTGCCCAGCGGAGCCGAACATCATGATTTACGCGAGCCATATCCGCGTCACACGCGGCGAGCGCCACCTCCTCGATGACGTCAGCGTATCGGCGCGGGCCGGCGAGCTACTCGCCGTGCTCGGCCCCAACGGCGCGGGCAAATCGACCCTGTTGAAAGTGATGGCCGGCGAATTCGCACCCGACGCCGGCGAGGTGGCGCTGGGCGGGCGGCGGCTCGCCAACTGGCTGCCTGTCGAGCTTGCCCTCGTCCGCGCCGTGATGCGCCAGGACACGTACCTCGACTTTGCCTTCTCAGCGCGCGAAGTCGTGATGATGGGCCGCTATCCGCATTGCACACGCCATACCACCGCACGCGACTGGGACATCGTCGACGAGGCGCTCGCCGCCGCCGACGCCGCCCATCTGGCGACTCGCCCCTATCCGCGGCTTTCAGGCGGCGAAAAAGCGCGCGTGCAGTTCGCCCGCGCGCTGGCGCAGGTGTGGCCGGGCAGTGCCGAGCCGCGTCTGCTGCTTCTCGACGAACCCACCGCCGCGCTCGACATCACCCACCAGCACAGCGTGCTCACGCTGGCGCGGGCTCACGCGCACCCACCGCTTTGCGGTCATCGCCGTGCTGCACGATCTCAACCTCGCCGCGCGCTACGCCGACCGCATCGCCCTGCTCGACCAGGGCCGCGTCGCCGCGCTCGGTACCCCCGCCGAGGTGCTCACCCCGGAACAACTCATGGCGACCTACCACGTCGCCGCCGACTGCCACACCAGCCCTACCGGCGAGCTCTGGATCCACACCCGCGCCGCCGCCTGATCCTTCACGCCATCACTCATCTCATGTCCCGCCCCATGCCCATCCCGTCCGAATACACCCGACATCCCGAACTCGCGCTGGTGTCGCTGCTCTTCATGCTCAGCCGCCAGCACGCCACCGGCTGCCGCACCCTGGCCGAATCCATCACCGCGCATTTCCGCTTCGTGGCCAACGACCCGCGCCATGCCGACATCCTGCGCAACGCCGCGCAGCGCCTGAGCGAGGAATGACAGGGCCTGCTCGACGCGGCAGATCATGACGGAAGCGTGCATTGACCCTTCTTGTTAAACCCATCACCCGACTCCGGAGCAAACCATGCCCACAACGATCGATCTCGACACCGTCCGCGCCGAATTCGAAGTCTTTCCCGAACGCTTCCAGTCCCTCCTGATGGCCACCGTCAACAGCGAGGGCGAACCCAACGCCAGCTACGCCGCCTATGTGCGGGATGGCGCGGATTTCTGCGTCTACGTGAGCGAACTCGCCGCGCACACCCGGAATCTGCGCGAACAGGGCAAGGCCA
>CAZBOE010000198.1:2110-8054 GCA_964493365.1 uncultured Tepidisphaeraceae bacterium
AACGAGGCCGACAGCGCCAGTCTCTTCGCGCGTCGCCGCACCACCTACCAGTGCACCGCTCAACACGTGCCGCGCAGCAACCCCGAATTCACCCGAATCATCGACGCCTTCTTGGACAAGTTCGGCAGCACCATGGACGTGCTGAAAGACATGCAGGACTTTCATCTCTATCGTCTGCATCCGAACAAGGCCACCTATGTCGCGGGCTTTGCCCGTGCATTCGTCGTCGAGGGCGATGAATTGCACAAGATGCGCCACCTCAACGAGGTGGGCCACCGGGCCGGCAGCGCCGAAGCAAGACAGACAGCAGACGCCCTGCAGGATCAGGGCGCCTGAGCAAATATTGCCGCTTCCGCCGGCGGCTGCACGCGGCTCCGGCATGCGTGCATCTTGACGGCTTTCTGCCAGCCAGTCCCCGAGACCAGCCAGCGCAATCCGTCCATCGGGTTATTTCCCGCATGGGCGCTCTGTTGGTTGTTCAACTCACTGCAAAGGGAACTGAAATCATGAAACGCACACTTGTCACGCTGGCAACCATGCTGGCCGCCTCGTCTGTTTTTGCCGACTTCACCAACGGCCCCGACCCTTACGCTGCCGGCTTCGGCTTCGACAAACCGGACGAAGCCAGCTGGGGCGGCTGGACGCGCGGCAGCGCCGGCACCCTCTACGCCGAATGGGATACGTTCAGCGACGCGAGCTATCCCGGGGTACGAACCGCCGCGCCGGACGTGGGTTCGTCCGGGACCAGCGGTGCACACATCAGCTGGAACGCCGGCACCTTCGCGGCGGGGTCGGGCAATCTCTACAGCTTCAGTGTGGATCAAGTCTTCCAGGTCAACCTGAGTGGCAGCGTGCCCGGCGGCCCGGTTCGCGCGGTGCTGCAAACCGAAGGATGGGGCACCGATTTCGATCTTGCGACCGTGCTATTGAATGGCATGGCCCCCACGGTCAGCACGATCACGTTCCAGGATCCCGACTACAACTCCTCGTTTGGCGTCGTGACACTGACGCAGCGTCTTTTCTACTGGGATCTGGCCAGCACTCCGACCAGCTATGTCTTCGGCTTCGAAAGCGACGGACATTCAATGAGCCTGGCGCAAGTGGCGGTCGACATCGCCGCCGCCCCGGTACCGGAACCCGAAACCTACGCCCTGCTGCTCGCCGGTCTGGGGCTCGTCGGCTGGCAGGTGCGTCGCCGCAATCAATCCCTCCCGCGTGAAGCATGACGCGCCGCCCACTGGCGCTCGCACTCGCCGTGGCCTTTTGTGGCCACGGCCTGTGCAAACCCGCAGCGGCCGACACCGTGCTCGACACGGTTTCGGTGGTGGCTACCGTGCAGGAAGAGGAGGCGGCTGACGAAACCGCCACCCAATCGACGCTCACCCGCGAGCAATTGAGCCGCGAGATGGCGCGCGGCATCAAGGACACCGTCCGCTACGAAGCAGGTGTCTCCGTCTCCAACAACCCCTCCCGGTTCGGCAACGCCGGATTCAACATCCGTGGCGTGGACGGCGACCGGGTGGCGATGCAGATCGACGGCGTGCGCCTGCCCGACGAATTCAAGACCGGCGGCTATGCCAACGCGGGCCGCAATCTTGTCGATGTGCGACTGCTGAAAGCGGTCAATATCCAGCGCGGCAGCGGCTCCGTGCTCTATGGCTCCGGCGCGCTGGGCGGCGCAGTGGGCTACGTCACGCTCGATCCCGAAGACCTGCTGGGCGAAGGCCACGCCCTGGGTGGCCGCATCGAAGCGCAGTACGCCAGCGCCAACGACGGCAAAGCCGTGATTCCCGCCCTCGCCGTCCGGACGGGCGCATTCAGATTGTTGCTGGCCGGGGTCGCCGAACGCGCCACGGAAACCGAAACCATGGGAACCGACGCCAGCATCGGCGTCCAGCGCACCGTCGCCAACCCACAGTCCGAGCGGCTCCGATCCGGGTTGGCCAAACTGGTCTACGAGCCCCGGCCGCAATGGCGCAGCGTGCTCACGCTCGACACCTATGCCCGCGACGTCGACACCGACGTGTTCTCGCAGATACGCCCACGTACCACCGAGCTGTATGGGGCCGACCGCTACCGGCGCGAGCGGCTGTCCTTCGAACAGCGCTTCCCCGATCTGCCCGTGGGCACACTCGATCTGCAGATCTACGCGCAGCGCAGCAACACCCACCAGGACACCGACGACATCCGCCGGCGGGGTGCGCCCGCCACCTGGGACGACGCCCGCCGCATGTTCGACTACGACCAGGACAGCCTGGGGCTGCGCCTGACCGGCGACACACGCATCGAGGCCGCAGGCGCCCATCGCCTGTTGTGGGGCATGGAGGCTGGGCGCAGGCATACCCAACAGATGCGCGACGGCTTCACGCGTCGCCCCAACCAGGGCCCGTTCATCTGCTACGACAGCAGCCTGAGCCCGACCCGCTGCATCGACCAGCCGGGCAGGGTCGATCAGGTCAATGGCTTGCCCTACCCAGACCGTGATTTCCCGCACAGTCGCATCTTCGAGTGGAGCGCTTTTGCACAGGACAACTGGATGCTGTCTGAGACGTGGTCGCTCACCTTCGGGGCCCGCTATGACCGCAACACGCTCAAGGTCTCGCCCGACACGATCTACCTCGACCCCGAGCGGGACGGCATCTTGAAAACATCCCCCTCCGGCAAGGAGGCCAGCGCACTGTCCCCCAAGTTCGGGGCCACCTGGCGGTTCAGGCCGGGGTTTGCGCTGTCGTTGAGCTACAACTTCGGATTCCGCGTCGCGCCTTACGACAGCGTCAACTCCGGTTTCGAGAATCGAGACGGCGGCTACATCAGCCTGCCCAACCCCGACCTTGAACCCGAATACTCGCGCGGGCCGGAAGCCAAACTCGAATTCCGCAACGAGCGGGGGTACTGGAACGTCAACGCCTATTCCACGCAGTACGAAGATTTCATCGAAAGCGTCAACCTCTGCTCGTCGCCGCCTTCGCCGAGCGATCCTGCCATCTGCACGGCCGATCCGCTGGTTACCTCGGTGTTCCAGTCGGTCAATCTGCCCGCTGCAACCATCCGGGGCCTCGAAGCCGCTTTCGCCTGGCATCTCGACGACGCCCGGCACTGGCGCGCGCGCGGCACGCTCACCTACGCGCGCGGCCGCGACTTCGAGGGCAACCCGCTCGACAGCATCGACCCACTGAAAGGCACACTCGGGCTGGCCTTCGAACACGCGCGCTGGAGCGTGTCGGCCGATCTTCGCATGGCCGCCGCCAAACGCCGCGAGGACGCCCGCCGGCAGAGCGCAGACAGTCCTGCGCTGCGCCGTTCGTTCCTCACCGAGGGCTACGGCGTGCTCGACCTGCGCGCGCACTGGCTGTTCGCCAAGAATGGGCGCGTATCACTTGGCATCCTCAATGCGCTCGACCGCAAATACACCGAATGGGCCGACGTGCCCGTTTCCGATCCCGCACACATCGCCGGCTCTAACACCGGCCCCGACCGCTTCACCCAGCCCGGTCGCAATTACACCTTGAGCCTCAGTTACGACTTCAAATAAACCCGCGCCGGCCCGACCGGGCCGTGCCCGCCGCCTTAATTCGGCGAACGGTCAGCAGACCGGCCAAGATCTCCGGCTCTTATGACTCCATCCACATGAGGCCATCCGCGTTATCGGATCGACGCGCACTTTAGTCGCCGAAGGGCGCCTGTGCCGTTCAGCGACACAGGCCCCTCAGAAAAAAACCCGGAACGCCCGCAGACCCGGGCTTCGCCCCAGCTCTTGGGTCTTGCCTGCCGGCAGCCGACCACGACGCCATCCCCAGCCGCACACGAGCCATAAATAATCTTGCATCGGCAATAAAACTTCTTCAGCAGCCTCTCCGCCCCCCCAGTCATGACGCTATCCTCGGCCTGCGGCGAGTCCCCCGAACCCACGAAGATTCAGGCGTCTAATGGCCGCATTCAAGCATTCGATATTACGGGCACGCAAAGAATGGTTACCATGAATGCCGAAAATAATAGTTAACCATCTGGAGGCGCCGCACCATGCTTGACTCGTGTCATCTGCACACTTGCTGTCTGCCCGAGTTCTTCGGGAAAACCGTCCGCATCGCCCGACACCCTGCTTTACGGCCCTGAATGCCGAGCCATTCACCCAGCCTTCGCTCGAACCATTTCTTTTTTCGTGACTCGTAAACGCTAAGGAGCTCCATCGATGTTCAGCACCAATCCCTTCGTCGAACTGTCGGCCCTGATTCCATCAGCGGTCATGCAGGGCTACATCATTCTCATGGCCGTTCTGGTCTTCCTCGGCACCGTGCTGGACATGATGCACAAAGGCAGCGCGACCTACTTCTTCGAGAACGCCAAGAAGGCTCGCCAGAGCGCCAAGCGCGAACTGGGCGGGGGCGAAAAAATCGGCATCGCCATGTCAGTTGTCGTCAACGAGGTGCTGACCTCGGGCGAATTCAAGAGCACCCGCCGCCGACTGTCTCACCTGCTGACCATGTGGGGCTTTGTCCTGTTCGCAGTCAGCACCGCCGTGCTGATCTTTGCCCACCCGACCAATCCTGACGCCGGCATCTGGCCGGTGCTGTGGCACCTCGGCGCGCTGTCGCTGGCCATCGGCGGCTACTGGTTCTGGTTCTTCATCCGTGTTGACGTGTCGGCGGAAGGCGTGAAGTGGTACAACTTCAACGGCCGCGGCGACATCTTTATCGTCGGCTTGATCACCAGTGCGACCTTTGGCCTGCTGTGGTCGTGGACGCAGGGCAGCGGGAGCCTGAACATGCTGTTCCTGGCGCTCTTCATCCTCTGCACGACGGTGCTCTTCGGCTCGGTCTACTGGTCCAAGTTCGCCCACATGTTCTTCAAGCCCGCCGCCGCGTATCAGAAGCACTGCACCCGAGCCGACGGTTCGCGTGAAAACCTGCCCGACGACTACGACCTGACCGATCCGGTCGTGCAGAAGCGCTATCCGGACATTCCCACCTACATGGGCACCAACCCGCCCAACATGGGCAAAGGCTTTACCGCCGAGCGTCCCAGCCACTACTGACCCGCAAACACACACAAGGAGCCTACTGATGCCTACCTTTGTTTACATGACGCGTTGTGACGGTTGCGGTCACTGTGTCGATATCTGTCCCTCCGACATCATGCACATCGACAAAGTCACCCGCCGCGCCTACAACATCGAGCCCAACATGTGCTGGGAATGCTATTCCTGCGTGAAGGCCTGCCCGCACCAGGCCATCGACGTGCGCGGTTACGCGGACTTCGCCCCCCTCGGCCACTCGGTGCGCGTTAAACGCGACGCCGAAAAAGGCGTGATCGCCTGGCGGATCAAGTTCCGTAACGGCAAGAAGGACATGGACCTGCTCGCTCCCATTACCACCAAGCCCTGGGGAACCTGCATTCCCCAACTGAGCAGCGTGCCCGCTCCTTCGGCAGAAATGCGCAAGAGCCAGCTGCTCTTCAATGAGCCCAAATACATTCGCATGGACGACGGCGGCCTGCATACGCTCGAATCCAACGGTCTGAAAATGAAAGCGGGGGTCTACTACTGATGGCTTACGATACGATTATTGAAGACGGCATCGACATTCTGGTCTGCGGTGCCGGTCTGGGTGGCACGGGTGCAGCCTGGGAAGCGCGCTACTGGGGGCAGAACAAGAAGATCGTCGTGGCCGAAAAGGCGAACATCGATCGTTCCGGCGCCGTGGCGCAAGGTCTGTACGCGATCAACTGCTACATGGGCACCCGCTTCGGTGAAAACAACCCCGAAGACCACGTCCGTTATGCGCGGATCGACTTGATGGGCATGGTGCGCGAAGACCTGTTGTTCGACATGGCCCGCCACGTCGACTCGGCGGTGCACCAGTTCGAGGAATGGGGCCTGCCGCTGATGCGCAACCCCAAGACCGGCGCCTACCAGCGCGAAGGCCGCTGGCAGATCATGATTCACGGT
>CAZBOE010000198.1:8098-8325 GCA_964493365.1 uncultured Tepidisphaeraceae bacterium
ATCGGCTGACAAGGTGTTCAACCGCATCTGCGTCACGCACCTTCTCATGGACGAATCGAAGGAGAACCGCGTCGCGGGCGCCGTCGGCTTCAACGTCCGTACCGGCAACTACCATGTATTCAAGGCCAAGGCTGTCGTGGTGGCCGCGGGTGGCGCGTCGAACATCTACAAGCCGCGTTCCGTTGGCGAAGGTGCAGGCCGCGTGTGGTACGCCCCGTGGTCGTCGG
>CAZBOE010000199.1:0-8151 GCA_964493365.1 uncultured Tepidisphaeraceae bacterium
CCCTGATCGACCACGACCACGCGAGAAACCGCCGCGCCCACGCGAGCCCCGCCGACGCGAGCCCCGCCGCCCGGCGCGGTGCGTCGAGGAGCTTGTCGGCCGGCGTGTGAGAAACGAACAACGTCAAGCCGACGCTGACCCTCGGATCAGCCGCCGGCCTTTTTTACTGACCCGACCCCGCTGAGAAGCGGTGTCACATCGGAATGGGAGAATCGTATGCGTTTCACTGCTACTGCGATCGTCGCAATGGCCACCGCCATCGCGCCTGTCAGCTTCGCCTCGGCCACCATCGTCTTCTCCTCGGGCGATGTCGACCTCGACATCCACCTCCACGAGCATGACGGCGAAACCGAACTCGAACTCGGCTTCCACGATGAAGCCAACGACCTCGAGATCGACGCCTCCGAAGGCCTGGTCTTCGTCCCCGAAGCCGGCTCGGGCGGCATCGCCCTGCGTCCGGCCGACGCGGCCTACAGCTTCATCGGCGTCGGCGCCGGCGAGCCCTACTACGTCCTGCCCGAAGTCGAAGACCCCGCCAAGGTCTACTTCGGCATCGGCACCGAAGAGATCGCCCCCGGCACCCTCGATGCCTATGTCTCGCTCGACCCGCGCGTCCCCGCCGTCTCAACGCCCTGGGTCAACCTGATCCTCGCCGACGTCCGCGGCCCCGGCGTCTTCTCGCTGTGGAACCAGGGTGACGAAGGCCCGATCCTGTGGATGACCTCGGCCGACGGCATCGGTGCAACCGATCAGCTGCTCGTCCCCGAGGACAGCCACACCCACTACAACTGGAGCTTCAGCGCCCCCGGCGTCTACGAGATCGACTTCGTCGCCGCCGCCTCGCTGGGCGGAGAACTCATCGTCAGCGACACCACCACCTACCGCTTCGTCGTCGTTCCCGAGACCTCGATGCTCGCCCCGATGGCGCTCGGCGCCGTCGCCCTGCTGCGCCGCCGGAAGTAGGAGAGGACCTCCGGCCAACCCAGCAACGGGCGGCCCCGCGCCGCCCGTTGCCTCTCCACGCGCCCCATGTCTTGCGCCCCTCTGCTCTCCTCCGTGCCTCCGTGCCTCCGTGCCTCTTCTGCCTCCTCTGCCTCTTCGGCCTCTTCTGCCTCCTCCCCTTCCTCCCCCTACTTCTTCGCCCCCGCCGCCTCGGCAAGACCGCCTCGGCCGGCCATGAGCGAGGTCACCAGCTCGGCATCGGTCGGCGTCGTGATCTTGAGGTTGCGCTCGTCTCCCTGGACCAGCCACGCCTCCCGGCCCGCGATCTCGAGCAACTGCACGTCATCGGTCACCTGATCCAGCGACAGCGGGCACACCGCAAACGCGTGAGCCAGGTCGGCCCGGCGCATCGCCTGGGGGGTCTGCATCGCCCACATGCGCCACCGCGGCAGCGTGCGCTCCGCCCGCGCGGGAAGCGGGCCGGTCGCCTGTTTGACCGTCGAGGTCACCGCCACCGCGGGCGCCGCCGCTCCCCGGCGAACCGCTTCACCAAAGACCCGGTCGATCAGTTCGGGCGTCACCAGCGGCCTGGCCGCGTCATGGACCGCCACCCATTCGATCTCCTGGGGCACCTCCGCCATCGCCAGCTTGACCGTGTGGGCGCGGCAGCTTCCCCCCACGCAGGTTCGGATCTTGCCAGACTTCATCGCTTTCTCCCGCTCGGCCGGCGGCATGAACGACAGCGGCTGAGCGCCCTTGGCATGAGGCACCACGATCACCGCGACATCCTGGCGAGACACAAACGCCTCGAGGCTCCGCTGGCCGACCGTCTTGTCACCCAGCGGCTCGGCCAGCTTGTCGCGTCCGAATCGTGACGACCCGCCCGCCGCCGGAAGAATGACCGCAAACTTTGGAGAACCCGACGGTGTGGGAGAAGTCGCCGACTGAGTGGGAGAGGTCGATTGTGTGCTCATGTCCGCGCAGTATGCCACCGCCCACCCCGCCCGTCGATGCCCCATCCGCCAGCCGGCTCTTGCCGCCGGCCCCCCGCCCAAGCCCGAGAGTCGGGGTTGCGCCCGCGCGAGGGCGCAACCGATCAGTTCGAGGATCGCCCGCACCAGCGGACCAGCGAACGGCCGCGCGCGGGCGCAACCGATCAGGCCGAAGTGCGGGTCTGGTTCGGCCGGTGGCGCGGCTCCGACTCGATCCGCCGCGTCGGACGTGGCGCGACGCCGCCTTTTCCGCCCGCGGGTCTTGGCTCATCGTCTCGCGCCTCGGTCGGGCGCAGTTCCGCCCGCGCATCACCCGCGCGCGGCTCTGCGGCCCTCGCATCGCCAGCCCGCCCTTCACCGGTGCGTCCGTCGCCAGCCCGACCTTCACCCGCGCCGGCGTCCGCATCGTCGTCCGCCGACTCGTGCGACGCGCCCGACCCCAGACGCCCGAAGATCATCTTGCCAGCGCTGGTCTGCAGCGCGCTGGTCACCACGAACTCGACTTCTTCATGGATGTGGCTTCGACCCTGTTCGACGACCACCATCGTGCCGTCGTCGAGATAGCCGACGCCCTGACCCGGCTGATCGCCCGGCTTCTGCAGCCTCACCCGCAGCGCCTCGCCCGGCAGCACAACCGGCTTCATCGCCGTCGCCAGGTCGTTGAGGTTGATCACATCAACGCCGCGGAGCTGTGCGACCTTGTTGAGGTTGAAGTCGTTGGTCAACACCTTGCCCGACAACTCCTTGGCAAGGTTGACCAGCCGCTGATCGACATCGGCGCGTTCCTTGCCGCGCTCGGTCGCTTCATAGATGACCACATCCAGCCGGCGATCTTCGCGCAGCTTGGCCAGCACATCGATGCCCCGCCGCCCGCGGTTGCGCTTGAGCTTATCGTGTGAGTCGGCCACCAGTTGCAGCTCTTCGAGCACGAACCGCGGCACGATCATTTGGGCGTCGATCAGGCCGGTCTTGACGATGTCGAGAATCCGCCCGTCGATCAGCACGCTCGTATCAAGCAGCAGCGGCCGGGCGCCTTTGGTCGCCTTGGCAAACTCGACATAGGGGATGATGAAGCGGAAATCGTCCTTGGTCTGAAGGATAAAGCTGATCGAGAGGTAACACGCCGTCACGCCCACCAGCAGGTTGATGTAGGTTTTGAGCAGGTCGGCCGCCGGCCCGGTCAGGCTGGCGACATTCGATCGGGCGTTGTCGACAAGCAGGTTGACGACGAACGACAGCGCATAGGCGATGAGCGATCCCACCAACAGCCCGAACAGCGTGCCCGAAAAAATCGCCAGCTTCTGCCGGGGAGCGAGAATGTCGACACAGATCACCAGCGTGCCGACCGCGATCGCCACCGCGATGGCAAGGTAGGCATAGTTGGCCGACACCACCACCGAACCGGGCGGGCTGACGAAATACCAGCCCACGGCCGCCATCAGCAACACGAAGAGCGCTCGGAATACATGCAGGACCATACCGGCACCCCGTCAGGCGGATCATCCGCCAGTCTTATCCTACCCTGCTCGACCACCGACCACCCCACCCGCGACAAGCGGGATCAGCAGATGTGACCTGCCCATCTTAACAGCGCCAAGGGGTCAAAGTCCATGCGGTAATCCGCCCCGCCACCGGGCGAGCAGTCAAGGCCGCGCAGCGCGCGACCGCGCCCTCCGCCCCGACCGGGGAGCCGCAACCAGCGACCCGCGACCGCGACCGCGACCTGCGACCTGACACCAGCGACCTGACACCGGGGAGCCGCGACCAGCAACCCGCGCCCAGAGGCCGCTCGCTCAATCAGCCCACTCGCACTCGCCAAACCCGCGAGATGAGACAGACGCGACAGACGCGGAAGACGCGATCCACGGTGCGAAAAACAACACCTTCATTCGCTCGCCGCCGGCTCGGCCTGCGCCGCCTGCCGGGCGAGAAAACGATCGACCGGATGAACCCGATCACGCAGCTCGACGCCGATATCGGGCGGCTCAGAGAAGCGCGGCATGCCTCCCTGCGGGGAAGGCTTCAACTCGACGATGGCGCCGCCGTTGTCCTTCATGTCTTTGCCGATGCTGTAGACAGTGTATCGCTCGGCATCGGCGAACAGCCGAATCGCTTCGCCCTCCCTGCTGTACGGATCGACCGGGACGGCCGGCAGATAAGCGGGCACAAGGTCTTCAAGTTTCTCGGGCAGACTTCCCCGCTCGGCGCGATAGATCAGGCAGGCCAACCCGACTGCGGCCGTCCGCTGCCTTGCCGCGAGCTGAAAACCCATTGCCGTCGACGCGGCAGACATAAAGCTTGTCCAACTGCGTCCCTCGGCCAATATCGCGTAAGGCCAATACATGTACACCATCCCGAGCGTATGCAACTCACGCGGGTCGAGCGCGTCGAGCATGGCCTGCACCCGGTCGCTCTCGGCCACACCCAGCGCCGCACCGTGCCAGAGTGCCGGCGAGAGGGGGCTCGAAAACCAGCCGTTCTGCGCGGTGAACCCCGACACCGACATCGCGCGGCTGAATGAAATGTGCCGGCTCATGTGCGACCGCACCTGCTCGTCATTGAGCGCGAATGGCATGATCACCTGGCGCACCGATCCTTGAGGGTCGCTCAGCATGTCGTCGGGCATGGCGGCGGCATACATCACATGACGCTCGACAAACTCGACCATGGCATCAGTCAAGACGAGAACGGCAAAGTCATTTGCATCCCGCCCGATTTCGAAGAGGCGCAGCATCTCACGACCCAGGCGCTGCTGCGTCTGCCAGTCGCCACGATGTGCTGCGTCATCCATGGAAAACAGCAGCTTCTGGCGGACCTGCGTCAGCACAAGAAACGAGTCTTTGGAACGGGACGGGTCCAACTCGTGCCAATGTGCCCGGTTACGCGGGGCCGTCGCAGCGAACGCCTCGACCAGCGGTCGGGCTTGCTCCGCGAATTCGGCCGCCGCTTCGGCTTCGTCGGGCCTGAGCGGAAATCGAGCCAGCATGCCCAGCGGCTTGGGGACGCTGATCGCCCCCCACGTGTCGAGATGATCGACCAGCGGGGCAAAGGCGTCCCGCTCAGGCGGAACCTCGTCCGTGACAAAATCAGAGGGGGATACCGGGTCGCCCCGGTCACGGATCGCCGACAGGTTGCGCGCAAAATGAATGTGACCGCTCACCTCCGCCAGCACCCACAGTACCGCCGCAGGCAGAATGATCCATTTGAAAAGGCCCCAGCAGCACCGCAACAGCCAGCCGAAAATGCCGCGACGCCTGGGCCTTTGGAGCGGCTCAGACGGCGCGACGCCGGGCTTGGGCGGCGCTTCCATCGGCCCTGAAGCCGCTGCGCTTGTCATCGTGTCGTTCATCTTGCCCCCTTCGCCGGTTTCCCGTCGCTGCCCGGCTTGAAGTTAGGTGTGATAATCGGCGTTGATCGTCACGTACTCTTTCGAGAAGTCGCACGTCCAGACGGTGGCGTCGGCCTTGCCCATGCGGCAATCCAGCGTGGCCACCACTTCGGGGGCACGCAGGGCGCTGCTGACGATCGCGGCATCGAAGGGGCGGGGCTGGCCGTTGCGGAAAACGACCGTGCCCGCGAGCGTGAGGCTCGCCTTATCGGGATCGAACGGCACACCCGCCATGCCCGCGGCCGACACGATCCGGCCCCAGTTGGGGTCGTTGCCGTGCATGGCGCATTTCACCAGCGGCGAGTTGGCGATGGCCCGCGCCATCGCCCGGGCGGCGGCATCGGTGCGGGCGTTTTTCACCACCACCTTGAAGACCTTGGTCGCCCCCTCGCCGTCGGCAGCGATCTGATACGCGAGCGACTGGCAGACCTCGGCCAGCGCCGCCGCGAAGCTCTTCTTCGCCCTCTCACTGGCGATCGGTGTCTCGCTCATCCCGCTGGCGAGCATGCAGCAGGTGTCGTTGGTCGAGGTGTGGTCGTCGATCGTCACGGCGTTGAAGCTGTCATCGGCGCTGCGCGCGAGCATTGTGCGCAGCAGCGCCGGCGACACACCGGCATCGGTGGTGAGGAATGCGAGCATCGTCGCGTGCGGCGGGCCCGCGACGCTCATCCGCGGGCCGATCATCCCGGCGCCCTTGCAGACCCCGGCGATGGTGACCCGCTGTCGCCCGATCTTGACCGTGGCGGCCGCGGTCTTGCGGCGCGTGTCTGTCGTGAGAATCGAATCGGCAAACAGCAGCGCGTGCTCGGCCGACGAGCCCAGATACTGGCCGGCCTCGATGATGCCGCGCTCGAGCTTCGCCATGGGCAGGAGGTGACCGATGATGCCCGTGGAACACGGGAGTATCTGGTCGGCCTTACATTGCGCCGCGGCGGCGGCAACCTGGCACATGCGCCTCGCATCCTTGAGGCCCTGACGGCCGGTCGCGGCGTTGGCGTTGCCGGCATTGACCACCACACCGCGCAGCCGCCCGGCCTTGACATGCTCACGCCCCACCGCAACCGGCGCGGCATAGAGCCGGTTGGTGGTGAACACCGCCGCCGCGGGGGACAACCGGTCGGCAAGCAGCAGCGCCACATCGGGCGCGGGTTTGCTTCGGATGCCCGCGTGAACACCGGCAGCACGAAACCCCTTGGGCGACAGTAAATGCAACTCGGCCATATCCGACCTTCCATACGTAAACACAGGCGACGCCGCCGCCTTTCGGGGCCCAGCGCCGACCAAGCCGCCCGGCACGGCATCGCGCGGCTGGCCAGCGCCCGACACGACAACGCCCGACACGGCGTGGCCGATGCGGTAAGTGCCGGGACGGCGAATCCCAGCACGGCAAGTCCCGATGCGGGGAGTCCCAGTCGGCAGGGCCCGATACGGCAAGGCCCGATGCTGGAAGTCCCGATGCTTGGAGTCTCGACGCCGGAGTCCCGATACTGGCACAGCCTCTGACCGGCGGAACCGTCACCGACCGGCGGCATGTCGGCCGCGATCATAGTCACCCGCACACGGGCCCGCACGCGCAGGGCCGAGCGCGCTGGGCCGCAAGCGCTGGACCGCGCGCCGCCCGGGCGACTCCGATCGCCCGGGTCGAGTTGCCAGCCGCAATCAGCATCCCTGCTGACACCCACTGCGTCGCAGACTTCGTACGACTCGACCGATCTGGCGTCATGTCGATACCCGACGCCTCAGCCATGCCTTCACCCCCGATCCCTTTCGGTCTCGACAGGCTTACGATGGTCGCCGACTCTTTCGCGGCGGTGCCCGGCGGGCGTCGCCCGCGACCTTGGCCCAGTAGGCCTGCCGCTTTGCCTTCACCTCGTCGCTGACCGGGTGCTGGCGGATCGCCGCGGCCATGTCGTTGAGCAGGCCGAAAAACGCCTTGAAGTCTTCCGACCAGACCAGCAACTTGGTCTTGCGGATGTCGCCGGACTTCTCATCGCGCCGGCCCTCGATCAACACCAGCGCATGGTTGCCGTTGGCGGCCCGCTTTAGTTGGGCGGCGTACGTCCGCGGGCCGACGGATTTGAAGTAGAGCTGTGACAGCACTTCGGCATCGTCGAAAGGGCCGCCCCGGCGCGGGCCCTTGCCGGGCTGTTCGCCAGCGCTGCTTGATCGACCGCCATATCGCCCGCCAAACCGACCGCCGTGCCGGCCGTCGTTTCGAAAACCGTCTTGGCTGCCATTTCGACCACCGTATCGACCGCCGCCTGGGCCGCCGTGTTGATCGCCGCCTGGGCCACCGTTGCGGCTGCCGTCTCGGCGGCCCCACCCGTCGCGCACAGGTGTCGTCCCGCCGGTCGATCCGCCCTTCGCCTGATGCCGCGCCGAGGCCTCTTCTGGTGGCTGCACTTCAACTGGCCGCTCTTGCACTGGCCGCCCCTGTAGTGACTGGCGTTCGAGTGGCTGCCCTGCTGCTGGCTGACCTGCCCCTGGCCGAGCCGGTTTGGCCTGCCAAGGTTCTGGCTGCCCTGGTCTTGCTCCCCTGGGATGCCCGGAACCGACGGCGACACCGCCTGACTGGCCGACGCCACTCGGCCCCGGCTCGAGCCGGCGCGTCGCCGATGAAGGCGAGCCGCCACGGCGCGCTGGGGCGCCAGTGCCCGGCGCACCGCTGCAAGGGACGCCGGTGGCAGAGCCGCCGGGAGCAGCGCCGACAGTGCCAACGCTGCCGGAGCCAAAGCCGCCGCCACCTGACTTACGGGCGTATGGGACGGTGCCGACTGACGCTCCGCTGCGCGGGCCGCCGGAGCTTGGAAGGCCCGGGCTTGCGGCGCG
>CAZBOE010000200.1:0-8143 GCA_964493365.1 uncultured Tepidisphaeraceae bacterium
CCATCGGCCCGGTGGCGCTGCCGGCGTTGCGCGCCGCCGCCCGCGACAACGCCGATGCCGAAGTCCGCGCCGCCGCCGAGTCGCTGGTCACGCAGATCGAGACCGCGCGTGTGACCGGCCCCACCCGCGTGACGGTCTATGGCAGGGGTGCCAACGCCCAGGAGCTTTACGCCCAGATCGCCCAGTGGTCGGGGGTGGATATCGGGCCCGCCGCGCCCGATGCGTGGGAAAAGTCGGCCGCCACCCGCGTGGATGTTGACCTCCGACGAGTGCCGTTCTGGGTGGCCGTCCGCGAGGTCACCCGTCTGACCGGCGTCGGACCGCGCGAGTTTCACAACCGGGCGCTTCGGGTCGACGGCGTCAACGCGGCCTGGGCATCCCGCCCGGCCATCGAGGCAGGCCCGCTGCTGATCCTGGCCGACCAGATCGTCGTCACCCGGACGACGCCGCTCTCACAAACCCCCGCAGGCCCGGCCTCCGCTTCGCTGCGGCTCACCGTGCTGCTCGATCCCAACCTCAAGCCGGTCTTGCCGACGACCACGCTGGAGATCGCCCAGATCACCGACCCCGCCGGCCGGCCGCTGATGACCGCCCCGGCGCTGGCAACCACGCCCAGCGCCTCGACCCCCGCCGCCGCCCCGTGGGCCATGACCTTCGACGTGCCGCTCTCGCCGCAGGCGTTGGCCGACGAGCCTGCGCCGCAGTCGATCGGGTCGATCGTCGGCACACTGAGCACGATGCTCGTCACCGCCAGCCAGAGCGTCCGCTTTGACAACCCGCTCGAACTCAGAAACGCCACGCAGTCGGCCGGCGGGCTCACCCTCACCATCGGGCAGGTGACCGAGACCCGGCCGAACCAGAGCTACGAGGTTGACCTCACCGCCGCGTTCACCCAAACCGGCAGCCCGGTTTTGCCTATTGATGTGCTGCGCAACCCCTATTTTGCGCTCCAGCTCTTCGACGCCCGCGGCTACCCGCTGGGCTATCGCAGCCACACGTCCTACCCCGAACCCTTCGAGGGCGACACCGTCACCCTCGTGGGCGAGAACGGCGTCCGCGCCGTCATCGGGTTCGCCCGCATCGCCCCCGGCATCGGCCGACGCTGGGCCGGCGCACCGACCACCCTGGTCTGGGAAGTGCCCACAGCCGTCAAGCCGATGCAGTTCAAGTTTGATGGGCAGATGAAGCGGTAGCGAAGTAGCGATACCTCGTGCCTGCCAGCCTCGACGCGCCGGACGCCGGCGTTACCACTCGATGCCGCGGACGCCGCCGGTCGGGCGCGTCTGGACGTGACCATCCATAAACACGCTGTTGTAGCCGTGCGTCCGCGCACCGTCGTTGTTCCAGCGGGAACTCAGCCGGTGCGGCTTAATCGATATCGACGTCGGTCCGACAGTCGGAATCGATCCACTCAACGAGCCGGTCTTGCGAGGGGTTCGGCTGAAGGCGAGAACATGGTCGGACACCCATTCGGTCTGTGCCAGTCCGGTCGGCACCGTCGTGTACCTGAAATATGGCGGAGGCGGCACGGTAAACCGCTGCTTGTTCGAAAAGCGCCGACGAAATCGCTGATCGCCGTTGTTCAGGTACGAGCTTCCGGCAATCGACCCGACGACATACGTGTTGCCGTACTCCATCAGGTCAGGAATCGACGGACACACCCATACGCTTCCCCGGCCGGGCATATACCCGAGCCGCTGAAACATCGATGGAAAACCGTAAATCTCCGGCCCGCCCTCGCCCCCGATCGGGGGCAATCCGTCGTCTTCTCCGTACGCGCGCCGGTATGCAAAATCCCCCCCGGCGCTGGGATGCGGGAAGCGGTCGCGGTTGTCCAACGCATACATCTCGCTTGCGAGATAGATCTGCCGCAGGTTGCTCTGACACGCTGTGTTGTTGGCGGCGTCGCGCACGCGGTTGAGCACCGGGAGGAGCATCGCCACCAGCACCGAGATGATGCCGATGACCACGAGCAACTCGACGAGGGTGAAGGCGCGGCGGCCCGGGCGTGCGATGGTCGCTGGAACAACACGGCAGCGCATGACAGGCTCTCCACTTCAACGCCGTGGCGGTGTGGCCGCGCCACGGTCGGGCACGCGACCCCTCGTTGGCGACACCCGGCATGCGGCGCGTCGTCACAGGTGGGTCGTCTTCGATGGCACTTCGCGAGCTGCGGGCAGACTGGCAGTGCGGACAGGCAGGGCAGTATGCGGCCTCGCCTCGTCGCGGTTGGTCGATACAACCTAGACCCATTCCGCCCGCCGTGTCAAATGGCTCGAACGGAAATTTGTACAAATCCATATTCCGGCATTCGCGCCGGGCGCGACACCGCGCACAATCCGTCTCGGCTCACTAGCGCAATCCTGACCGAAACCGCGTTTTTGCGCCCGAACCAGCACAGCCGGTTTAAGGTGACCCAAGTGACAGTTTAGGGGATCGTTAAATCGTGTTGACGCCTGTATTTGCTGTTGACGGGGCGGATTTGTGGTTCACACTCTGGGGCAACCAGCCGCGTAACAAATCTGCTTATGTAGCCTGGCTCACCGGTCCGTCGGATCGTCGCCCGGTGGGTCGCCAGAACACTCGTACCGGAGGCGGGATTTTCACCCCGACACCCATGCACGCATTTCGTCACTTCACGCACACCCGGCAAGCCGTTGCGGCGGCCGCCTTCGCGGCCCTGACCTGCACGGGCCTGTCTTCCGCCGTCGCCGCCCCGGAGTTGATCTTCGGTCGCGGTCAGCAGGTTCCCGACGCCCCCGCCGGAGCCCGCTTCAACGCCAACTCGACGTTCGCCGTGCAGTGGGGCGTCCCCAGCATCAGCCCCGACGGCATGAGCTGGGGCATCAGCGCCCTCACCCGCGCCGCCGGCTCGATCACGACCAACAACGCCATCCTCTACGGCTCGGGCCTGACCGCGTCTGACGTGATCATCAGCGGCGAAACCTTCAGCGTCTCCGATCCGTTCGCGGCGCCGTTGACCAGCGTCACCTTCCAGGGCACCGAGACCTCCGCGGGCAACATCGTGGTGTCTGCCGGCGACGCGGGCCTGTTTGCCTTCAACGCCCGCAACAGCGGCGTCTCGGGCAACCCGGGCCTGGTGGTCAAGAAAGACGGCAGCTCTGCGAGCGTCATCGTCAAGAGCGGCGTCAGCGGCCCGATCCCCGGAACGACCGTCCTCGGCGTGATCAGCACGCCCGCGACGTTCGGCGCCGTCGCCCTCGACGGCTCAACGGGCACCGTCGCCTACCGCGGGCCCCTGAGCCCCACCACCAACAGCCCGTTCCTGGGGACCGGCGACGGCGTCTCGGGCACGACCGGCCTGCTGCTGGGCCGGAACTACGCCCCGTCGCAGCCGACCGTTCCCGCCGCCCTCGGTGGCACGACCGGCAATTGGACGTCATTCAGCGACAGCTCGCTGACTTATTCCGCCAACGGTGACTACCTCGTGGCAGGCAAGTTTGTGTCCGACGACGAAGTGGTGGCGGTCAACAACACCGTCGTCGTCCGCGAGGGCTTCGCGCTGCCCGGGTCGGCCGACCCGCGGACGGTCAAGGCCGGCAGCAACGATCTGTTCGGGCGGATGAGCCCCAGCGGGGCCTATCTCGTCCGCGGCCGGCTCAGCGACGACACGTCGTTCCAGCTCTTCTCCCGCAGCGACGGAGAGACGTATGTCATCGCCCGCACCGGCACCGACATCGGCGCCATGCAGGGCGGCCTTGCCGGTGAAGTCATCGGCGGGTTGGGCACGTCGATCCGCTTCTTCGGGGCGGCCTCCGACAACCAGGACAACTTCGCCTACATCGCATCGACCCGCCGGCCCGACCCGCTGAACATCGGCAGCTTCATCGACGACAAAGTGCTGGTCTTCGACAACAAGTTTGTCCTGGCCCGCACGGGCGACGCGATCGATCTCCGCGGCCTCAGCATCGACTTCAACGGCGACGGCATCCTCGACACCGAAGCCTACATCACCCAAGTGAGCCCCAACGCCGACCGCCTCGTGCTCTCGGACGACGGCTACGCTTATTTCGCCGCCAGCCTGCGGAGCACCGCCGCGTCGGCAGGGTCGGTCAGCTATGGTGAGGCGTGGGTTCGCGTGGCGATCCCCGAGCCGTCGTCGCTCGGGCTGGTCGCTGCCGGGCTGCCGCTGATGCTCCGCCGCCGACGCGCCTGAGCGTTTGAGCCGGTTACCGACCATCGGCCGCGCAGGGCCACCCGGGTCCTGCGCGGCCCGTTGCAGACCGACAGGGCCTGCATGAATCAAGGAGCGGTCTGTATGACGTTCTATCCGCAGGAGCGCCCCGCCGACCGACCGCCGGCAGGGGCCTCTTGCACAACGCGACCGGCCCCGGGCCGGCATGCACCGAGAGTCTCAACCATGACCCACAGCCGTAGCCGCTTCGCCGCAATCGCCGCCGCCACACTGCTGACCGCGGCGGCCGTCGGACCGCTTCATGCCGCACCCAAGGCCCAGGCCCTTTTCGCCCGCACCGGCGCCGTCGAGGGTCTCCCCGGGTGGACATGGGGCGGCACGCTCTCCTTCAGCATTTCGCTCGGCACCCCGACCATCAGCCCCGACGGCATGAACTGGGGCATCGGCGCCCTGCTGCTCGACAACGGCGGCAACGCCCAGCGGGCCGTGCTCTATGGCAATGCCGACGGCATCCAGCAGTCGATCATCTCCGGCACCACCTCGGGCACCATCGCAATCGATGATCCGTTCGTCACGCCGGGCGACCCGTCGATCGACCGCGGCATCGCCTACCTGCCCGCGACCAGCGCCGTCGATGTCGTCGTCGGCGCCGGCAACGACGGCGACTTCGCCTTCCGCTTCCAATCGACCGAGGATTTCCCCTCGCGCTACCTGATCCGCAAGCGCGACGGCGCTTACACCGTGCTCGCGGGCGAGGGCTATGCCAGCCCCATCCCCGATGCGTTCTATGGCACCAGCTATGGCAACATCCAGACGCTGGCAGACGGGTCGGTCAGCTTCACCGCGGGCAACATGTTCCCCGCGATCAACAGCGGCTCCGCCTTCGTCGCCCCGCCCGGCGGGCCCACGGCGGTGCTTGTCCGCAATCAGGACGCCGCCTCTACCCCCGCCACGACCCTGGGCGTCGCGAGCCCCTGGGCCTCGATCAACACGCTCAGCTATGCCGGCGACGGCAGCGCCTATCTCATGGTCGGCGACGTGGGCGGCTCGACCAGCACCAACGGCGTCGTGGCCGTCGACAACCAGGTGGTCGTTCGCGAAGGCTTCGCGGTGCCGGGCATCACCACCGCGCTTGCGGTGAAGTCGGGCACCGCTCCGTTTGTCGCCCAGATGACCCACGCGGGCGACACCCTCATCGCCGGCCAGTGGACCGACAACCGCTCGTTCCTGCTCAAGAACGGCGACGTGATCGCCCAATCAGGCCTCGACCTCTCGATCCTCCGCGGCGGACAGCCGAACGAATTCATCGACGACCCGACGATCAACCCGCGCCCCTTCGGCTCGAACAACGGGCAGGATTTTCTGGCCCTCGCCGGCAACAACAACGGCGACTTCGCCTACATCACCCTCGCGGGCACGGCCGGCGTCGATCCATCGCGCGTGCTGGTCTACAACAACACCCACGTGCTGGCCCGCACGGGGTCACTCGTGTTCGTCGATTTCAACAACGACGGGGTCGATGAGCCGGCCTACATCAGCGTCGTCGGCACCTCCAACGCCGGACGACTCCTCGTCGGCGACGACGGCTACGCCTACTTCGGCGCCACCCTCCGCACCGCCCCCGACGGCGGCACCACCCTGGGCGACGCATGGCTCAAGATGCTCCTGCCCACCATCGACGGCGACGTCGATCGCGACTGGGACGTCGATTTCGATGACCTGGGCCTCCTGCTGGGCGGATACGACGACATCACCGAGCAGCGGGCCGATTTCGACTACGACGACATCGTCGACTTCGACGACCTGGGCCTGCTGCTGGGCAACTACGGCTTCGGGGTCGCGGGCGTCGTGACCGGCGAGCTCGACGCGTCGGCCATCCAACTGCTGGTGGCCGCCGGCTTCGGCGCGGTCGTGCCCGAACCGGGCGCGTCGGCGCTGGCCGCCCCGGCCGCCCTGCTTTTGGCGCGGCGTCGGCGTCGGTGATCGGGTATCATTCGAATTCTTCGAGGGGCGGTGCGCCGGAGAGGACGCACCGCCCCTTTGCTTTTGCTCCCGCCCCGGCGTCGGGCTTATAGTGACCCCGTGCCAAAGCTGACACTGGTCTCCACGCAGCGCGCCCCATCACAGCACCCCGCCTGGACCGCGCCAACCAGCCGTCGCGTGGGTTGGAGCGTCGGATTGGCAGCCATGACTCTCGGCGCCGCTTGTTTTACCGGCTTTCTTTCTGCTCAGGACAATGCGGTGCCGTCGCCACAGGATTCGACTTCACCGCTTGGTCTGCCCGAGCATCAGTCGCCCGACCCTGTTTCGCCTGCGGCAGACATCGCCAGCCTGATTGAGATGCTGTCGAGCGACAATTGGCCTGACCGCGCCAAGGCGACCGCCCAACTCCTCGAACTCGGGCCCCCCGTTCTTCCAATTCTCCTGAAGGCGGCGGAGAGCGAGGGCATCGCCATCGACACCCGCCGCGGGCTCGAGTCCGTCATGGCCGATATCCGCGCGGCGCAAAAAGCCACACCCCTTCTCGTGACGATCCGCGGGAAGGACGTCGATGCGAAGGAACTTTACCGCCAACTCTCAGTCTGGTCGGGCATACCGATCGACCTGAACAGCCGAGCTCTGCGCGACAAGCCGCTGAAGCGTGTCGACATCGATCTGCGAAACGTCCCCTTCTGGTCTGCCGTCCGGGAGATCGCGCTTCTGACCGATGTCGGTCCGTCCAATTTCTATAGTCAGCATCTGCAGCTCACCACGTCACCGGGGTGGCATCTCAGACCTGCGTTCGAGGCCGGTCCTTTTCTCATCATTGTCGAGCACATCGAAGCGCAAACCATACGCAGCCCGCTGAGCCACCGCCCCGGCCACTTGGAGCGCCAGGGCCGACTCCACTTGCTTGTATTGGTTGATCCCAACCTCAGCATTGCTCCGAGTTCGCCTCACATCGTGCTCTCGTCCGTCAGGGATCTTGAAGGCCGCGAATTGCTCGATGCCAGCACTGCTTTTCATGTTGTGCCGGATCACGAGGACAGACCGACTCCCTGGATGCTGAGGTTCCGACCGAGCCTTGCCTTCGATCCTGCACGCGAGGCTACCGGCGTCCGCTCGATCGAGGGCTTTATCCAGTTGAAGGTGATCACCGAATCACAAACTGTCCGTTTCGACGACGTGCTCAAGATCCGGAACCAGACTCAGACATCAGGGCAGAACACGGTCACGCTCGTCGACGTCCGCCTGATGCGGACCGCGACCGACTCGGTCTATGAGGTCCACCTTGACGCGGCTTTGCAGCCGCCCGCCCATTACAACGACGATTATCGTGACAAGCTGCATGGGGTAGTGCATCTGCTCGACCGCGACCAGCGCCGTCTCGATTACCGCGCGATCGACAGAAACCTCGGCCCCGACGCCATCACCCCGGGTGGCGGCCGGGTTCGTGCGCTGATGGGTTTCACGCCGATTGAAACCTTCGGAGATCCGCCCCTCGTTGGCGAGCCCTACAGCTTGGTCTGGGACATCCCCACCCGCTTTCAGAGGCTCCGGTTTCAAGTGCCGTCTGCTCCAACGACGCCCGGGACTATCCCCCCTCCCACCGACTAGCCGGCAAGCTTCAACCGACAGCTCGGTCTGCCCGAACCGCGAAACACAACTCGGAGTCGCTCGTCCTGCGCTACATCCGCCGTGCGTTCCCGCTCGCGCCCACCTACCATCGCCCCGATGCCCGGCGAATTTGACTTCATCCGATGGCTTCGCGGCCAGCAGCGGTCGAACGATCTGGTGTTGACCCCTGCGGGCGATGACCTGGCCGTGCTCCGCTGGCCGGCCGACGACCTGCTGGTGGTGGGGGTTGATCAGGTGCTCGACGGGCGGCATTTCGATATCGGCCGTCATTCTCCGCGGCAGATCGGAACGAAGGTGATGAACCGCAACCTCTCCGATTGCGCCGCGATGGCCGCCCTGCCCGCGGCGGCGCTGGCAACGGTGGCGATG
>CAZBOE010000201.1:0-8112 GCA_964493365.1 uncultured Tepidisphaeraceae bacterium
TACACTCTTTCCCTACACGACGGCCGCCTGCGACCATCCGCCGGTTCTGCGAATCGTCGCCGACCCGCGGTCAGCGAAGGCACGTTTGTGAAAACGATTATGAAATACGCATGCCATGCGAGGCCTCCCTTTTCGAAGCTGCCGACCAAAACATCGGGCAGCGACACGACCGACACGAGCGATCGAACTGCGATGTCCGCTGAACGACCGCACCGAACAGGCTGCACCAAACAGACGGTACCGAACAGATCGGCCGACTCCCCGTCGGCTCGATCCATCGGGTTATCTTAACCTAAAGACACCGCAGACGGCGCGCCGTTTCTGGAAAACGGGCGGTAAGCCAAATCCAGCTTCCGCAATCGGAGTCATCGCACTAGCCTCTCGGCCCCGGCAGTGTCTCACCTCAGCGAAGGGACGGGACGTGCGCAAGTCAAGGCCAGACCGCTGGATACTGGCTTGAAAAAGATCGAGCGGTTTCTAGTCGCTGGCCCCTTGGGCAGGTCTATCATCCGTCCGACATGAGTGGTCGGCCCGACATCATGTGGTGGACCACGGTTTGCCCCCAACATCTCGCCCATGGTGGGTGAGGGCTGTCTGGGAAGATGGCTTTCAACGACATGCTTTCCCGGATGGGAAACATGGAAGTGATCGGGCAAGCGATCGGGAGGTATGAAGCAATGAGCAGCATTTTCTACAACAACATCAAGACGGTCCTGCTGTTGGGCCTGCTGACCGCTTTGATCCTGTGGATCGGCAGTCTGCTGGGCGGCATGCAGGGTGTGATCATCGCGCTGGTTTTTGCCGCGGTGATGAACTTCGTGGGCTACTTCTTCTCCGACCGGATTGCGCTGGCGTCAATGGGCGCTCAGCAGGTCGGGCCGGAACACCCGCTCTACCAGATCACCGAAGATCTGGCCCGGCGTGCGAACATGCCCATGCCCCGCGTCTACGTGTCTCCCCAGCCGGCGCCCAATGCCTTTGCCACCGGCCGCAACCCCCGCAATGCGGCGGTCTGTGCGACCGAGGGCCTGCTTCAGATGCTCAGCCGCAACGAAGTGGCTGGCGTCATGGCGCACGAACTGGCACACGTGAAGCACCGCGACATCCTCACCGCGAGCATCGCGGCGACCATCGGTGGTGCGATCTCGTCGCTGGGCTACATGTTCATGTTCGGCGGCTTCTCGAGCGACGAAGAGGGTGAAGGCGGCGTCAACCCCATCGCAGGGCTGCTGGTCCTGCTGCTGGGTCCGATCGCCGCCGGGCTGATCCAGGCGTCGATCAGCCGAACCCGCGAGTTCAATGCAGACAAGGTCGGTGCCGAAATCTGCGGCGATCCGATGTATCTCGCGACGGCGCTGGAGAAAATCCACCTCGCCGCGAGCCGGATCCCGATGCAGGTCAACCCGGCCTACAACGCGATGATGATTGCCGAGCCGCGCAACGTCGTGCGGACGATGGCGAACCTCTTTTCGACCCACCCCCCGCTCGAGCAGCGGCTGATGAACCTCATCGGCCGCGAGTCGACCGGCATGTTCCGCTATGCCGCCTGATGCCGCGGGACGCGGCGGGTCAACGGTCTCCCTACCCTCACGGAGAGGCAGTGTCGCAATGGCCTGCCTCTCTTTTTTTGCGCCGGATCGCCGTCGGCAAAGCGCCCCGGGCACATTCGGCGTTAACACTGGCGCAGCAAACGACATCTGGCCGATAATCCCGGCAGATTCTGCCCGGACCTTTCTTTCAGCCGGGCCGTGCCGTTCTGCGCTTGAAGCGTCGATCGCAGCGGTTTAGGGTTCTTGACGACCTCGCCGGCCGTGCCGGCGAGGCCATGTGGATGGGAATGGATTCATGCTTGATTTGTTGCGTGGAGCGGCATTGACCCGTTTGCCCGGCTCGTCTTCGGTTCGATCACCGCGGCGGACGTTCCTTCGGCAGACCGCCCTCGCGGCGGCGGTGGTGTGCGCGTCGATGTGCGGCACCGCATGGGGACAGATCAACGCCATTCGAGGTGTGCTGGCCGAGCGGTATCTCAAGGATGTCCAGGTCGGTGTCGCCGTCCTGCCGCTGCCCGCCCCGAGCATGCCGAGCGATGCCAGTGCACGGGTCGCCGGCGCGGCGGGTCAGCCGATGAGTCCGCCCGCAGGACAGGCGTCGGCCGCGACATCGTCGGGCGCGCACGCCGCACCCCGCGCGACGCCGGTGTTTGTGCACAACGCCGATCTGCCGCTCATGCCCGCGAGCAACCTCAAGATTCTCACCTCGGCGGCGGCGCTCGATCACCTGGGCCGTGACTTCGAGTTTCGCACGACCCTGCTCTACCGCAACGGCGACCTGTACATCATCGGCGACGGCGATCCGACGCTGGGCGACCCGGCGCTCGATGACCGCAACCGCAACTGGACGTCGATGACCGTCTTTGAAGCCTGGGCGGCCGAGCTCGAGCGACGCGGCATCCGGCAGGTCAACCGGGTGGTGGTCGATGACTCGATCTTCGAGCGCCCGGGCGTTCACCCGAGCTGGCCGGCCGACCAGGTCGAATACGACTATGTGGCGCAGGTGGCCGGGCTCAACTTTTTCTTCAACTGCATCGACGTCAGGGCCGTGCCTTCGTCGGGAAGGCTGGCGATGTCGACCCAGCCGCCGACCCGCTACGTCACGCTCACCGGCACGCCCCGGCTCGGCAACGACAACGCCATGGGCGTGTCCCGCGGGCCGGGCAATGTGCTGAGCGTCAAGGGCGAAGTCCAGGCGAACCGGGGCTCAACCGCCACGATCACCGTCGACGACCCGTCGCTCTACGGCGCGACCATCTTCAGCGAGACGCTGGCGCGCCGGGGCATCACGGTCTCGGGCGGGGTGACGCGTGACCTGACCGTCCGGGCGGCCTACCAGCGCGATGCGAAGGACTGGCAGGTGGTGGGTCTTCACAGCACGCCGATCGCCACTGCGCTGACGCGCTGCAACCGCGACAGCGCCAACCTCTATGCCGAGTCGCTGCTCAAGCGGCTGGGCGCCGCGGTCAGTGGATCGAGCGGCTCATGGGATAACGGGGCGTCGGCCGTCAACCGTTATCTTTCGTCGCTGGGTCTGCCCCATGGGCAGGTGCAGATCGACGACGGCTCGGGGCTCTCACGCAACAACCGGGTCACCGCGATGGCGATGGTCCGCGTGCTCGAACACGAGTTCAACTCGCCCGACCGCGACCTCTATCTCTCGACGCTGGCGACGCCCGGCGGGGCGGGCACGCTTCAGCGCCGCTTCGACGCCATGCCCGGCGCCGTCTTCGCCAAGAGCGGCTTTATCCGGGGCGTCAGCGCACTGTCGGGATATGTCAGGACGCCCGACGGCAGGTGGTTCGCCTTCAGCATCCTGATGAACGGCATCCCCTCGGGCAGCAACACGACGGCCAAGCAACTCCAGGAACGGATCGTGACGGCAATCCATCGCTCGACCTCGGCGACGTCGTCGCCGGGGCGGTGAGCGCAGGTCTCTCATGAAAGGAACGCATCGAATGGGCCTTGGAAGCAAGCCGGGCATGCCGGCGGCGGCGCGGGTGATCAGCGGTGTGTTGGCGCTGGTCTTGACGGTCGGGCTCGCCGCGGTGGGCGGCTGTGGCGGTGGCGGCGGCGGGGTGATGAAGAAAGCCAACGCCGGTGCGCCCCCGGGCACCGGTTTTGTCACACGCACCCTCCCCTCTGACGGGCGGAAATACACCGTCTACATCCCCAGGAATTACTCGTCGCAGCCCAAGTGGCCGGCCATCGTCTTCCTTCACGGTCGTTTCGAGGGCGGCAGCAACGGCACGAGCAACGTCGGCGTCGGCCTGGGCCCCGCCATCGTCAACTACCCGGGCGAGTTTCCCTTCATCGCGATCTTCCCGCAGTCGCGCAGCGGCGACTGGAACGAAGACAGCACTGACGCCGCCGCGGCCATCGCCATCCTCGACGATGTGAGCCGAAACTACGCCGTCGACACCGACCGCGTCACCCTCACCGGCCTCTCGACCGGCGGCTACGGCGCATGGGCGCTGGGCGGCAAATACAACGATCGCTTCGCGGCGCTGGTGCCGATGTGCGGATACTCGGCCGAGCACATGGTGCCGCGGCTCAGGGGCATGCCGATCTGGGTGTTTCACAACGCCGCGGACTGGGCCGTCGGCAGCGGCAACAGCGACAGCATGGTCAAGAAACTCAAGGAACAAGGCGACAATCCCCGCTACAGCAAGTTCCCGGGTGTCGGTCACGACGTGTGGCTTCGCGCCTACAAAGACCCCGAACTGTTTCAGTGGATGCTCGCCCAGCGCAAAAGCGCACGGGTTGCGGCCCGGTGAGAACCTGACACCGCCCTACGCCTAGGGCCCCACGCCCACGCCCAGGGCCCTACGCCCAAGGCCCGGCGCGGGGCGGTGACACCACCCTGGCGCGGCAGCAGAGCGGCGGGCAACAGTTGGCGGTGCGGTTGCCCCGGGGTGCGACCGCCGGGGTGCGACCGCCGGGTTGCGATGGCCGGGGTGCCATGGATAGGTGCGACTGCTGGATTGCGACTGCCGGCCTTAGGTCAGACCATCAGGCCGTCGCGTCTCTTTTCCTCGACCCCGGTGTCCGTCGCGATCAGCACGATGCTCGCGATATCGAGGAAGAGCCCCGTGTCGACAACGCCAGCGTGTTTGAGCAGGGCGATTTCGAGGGCCGCGGGGTCGTCGATGCCGGAGGGGAAACGGCAGTCGTAGATGACGTTGCCGTTGTCGGTGATGTAGGGCTTGCCGTCCGGGCCCGATCGCAGGACCGGGTCGGCCCCGAGCGAGCGGAAGAAGCCCGTATGCGACGCATGCTCGAACGCCGTCACCTCGACCGGCAGCGGGCTTCGGGTTCCCAGCCGCGCGACACGTTTGCCGGCGTCGGCGATGACGACGAATCGGCGTGCGGCCTGCGCGACGATCTTTTCGCGAAGCAGCGCGCCGCCGAGCCCCTTGATCAGCCGAAGCGACGGATCGACCTCGTCGGCGCCATCGACCGCGACATCGAGATAAGGCACGTCCGACAGGGTGGTCAGCGGGATGCCGAGTTCCTTCGCGCGGTTTTCGGATCGGATCGAGGTGGGCACGCCCTTGATGCCGGTGAGCCGTCCCGATGCGATGTCGCGCCCCAGCGCGATCAGGAAATAGTCGGTCGTCGACCCTGTGCCGAGCCCGAGGTTCATGCCGCTTTGGATGTGCTTGAGCGCTGCTTCGCCGGCGGCTTGCTTGGGGTTCATGCCCTCAAACGATAGCGGGCGGAACAGCAGACGAAAAGCGTCAGGCCGGGGCGGGTTCTGGTGGAGCGGGAGCCGGGGTGGCACAATAGGGGCGACAGAAAGTAAGTGCGGCGCAGATGGGGCGACGCACAACAGCGACGACCGAGCCAGCGCATGGACGCCTCGCAGGGCGATGCGTCGACCAGTTCGGCCTTGATCGGCGAACGGGGTTGCGGGGCGGGATGAAGGCTTGACGGAAAGTGTGGGCTGATGCTGCTGATGACCAACAGTTATCTGGTTCCGCCGGACCGGCGGGTGGAACACGATCGACTCATGAGACGGTTCAGGCGGGAGATGAAGCGGCTCGGGCTCGACAGCCTCGAGGTCTGCGAGCAGGCGGGGCCCGGCTTTGAGCGGATCGAAGGGGAGGGCGGGACCCGGGTCGTCCAGATTCTGCGGTTCCGCGATCGCCAGCACTTTCTGCAGGTGCAGCGGGCCGAACGCGATGACGCCGGCGTGCAGCAACTGGTCGCGGCGTTCTGCGCCCTGATCAACCTGCCGGCCCAGCAGCAGAAGGGTCAATACTCAACCGGCTGGTTCCGCGGACTCATCGACAGCGGCCCCGCCGACGCCGACGGCGACAGCACCAACCATGCCGCAAACCCGGCCACCGGGTGACGCACCGCGCGGGTGAGGGATAGACGGGTGTGGGCCAGACAGGTACGGGCCAGACAGGTACGGGCCAGACGGGTGCGATGCCAGACGGGTGCGGGCCAGGGGGCCGAAGGGGCCGGGGCCAGACGGATATAGCTCAGGCGGGCGTTGTCCAGACGCGTGCGATGCCGTATTGGGGGCCGTTTCATCGCCATGAAACCGATGACCCAGGGTGGGTTGCGGCGCGCAGACGAAAGCCCTCGGGCTGGTTGGCCCGAGGGGGAGGGTTGGCTTTGGTGAAGACGGATCAGACCCGGCTCAGGCGGCTCAGACGACCTGAACTTTTCGGCCGGCGCTGCGCTTGCGATTGATCATCTTGCGGCCGTTCTTGGTGGCCATCCGGGCGCGAAACCCGATCTTGCGGGCACGCTTGACCTTGGAGATGCGGTGGGGGTAATGCATGGCTGTCTGTCCTGCGAAGCTTCGATAACGCCTTGTATACTCTGTCTTTAGACGGCAAACCCGCGTCAGCTACCTGCCGGCGGCGGGCGCGGGTATCTGGACGACCACGCTCTGGAAAGCGCGATTGCCCCGGCTGTCAGTCGCCCGAATAGTGATCTGATGCGGGCCCGGCGTCAAGCCCGCGGCGCGGATGACGACGCTTTCTGACTGGTCGTCGAAGATCCCGTCGGTCGGCAGCACGGCTTGCCAATCCTTGCTCGAATCGACCGAAAAGTGAACCGCCGCGACCGTACCGGTGCGGTCGATGACCGACGCCGAGATGACCGCGGTTGTCCCCTCGGTGGAGAGCTGAACCCCCGTGATCTCGGGGGGCGTGTTATCGACGATAATCGGGTCGCTGACGCGCGAGGCGGTCATGCCCTGGCCGGGCGGGTTGGCCATGGCGTCGGAGGCGACGACGCGGATCTGGTAGCGTCCGTCGGCCACGTTGCGCGTCTCCCACTCGAAGGTCGGTTCGGTCAGGTCTTTCTCCAGCTCGATCCAGCCGGGCGCGCCGGCGGCGCGGAACGAGATGGTGAAGCGGAGGTCATCCTGGTTCGGGTCGGTCACCTCCCACTCGATGGTGCGTGCGGTGGGCGGGGCTGCAACCTCGACCGCCTCTGCCTCGCCGGCGGCGTCGCTCAGGCGGACGGCGGCCACGCGCGGGGGCATGTTGGGCACCTGGTAAGCCACGTCGACGTCTTCCACGATCGGGGTGGCCGAGCCGTTGCCCGAGAGCGCCAGGCGGTATTGGAAGTATCGCGCGGGCGGCGTGTCGATGGAGATGAACGGCGACGCCGCGACGGGCTGCGACCAGCTCGACCAGCCTGTGGCGCTGGTGAGGTCGCCCGGGTCTTCGACATTGCCCGACCGGGTGGCGACGGTGAGGGTCGTGCCGGGAGGAAGCTGCCCCTCAAGGCGAATCTTGCCGAAGCGGCTGATCTGCGAGGCGTCCAGCACGGGCGAGGTGTAGGTGCCCGTGGCGGCATAGCCTGCGGTCATCTCCGCCAGCGCGCCGGTGTTGCTCAGACCGAGGTAGATGCGCTGGCCCGTGGGGAGCAGGGCGGTGACATCGGTCGGGTCGACATTGGCGATCACCGCGTATTCCTCGTCGGCCGGGCTGAGCTGGAAGATCAAGCCCTCTGGACCGGTGCCGATCAGGAGCGTGTTGTCGGCCTCGTTGAGCGCCATCGAGAGGATCGACACGGGCTGGCGGAACACCTCGGTGACAAAGCCCTGGCGGTCGATGCGGTAGATGGCGTTTCCTTCGGCGGGCTCGCCCAGGCCGGCGGGCGTGGGGCCGCTGGTCGACTCGGAGGCCGCTTCGTCCATCTCGGCGCCGGGTTCGACGTCGTCGAGCGGCGCTTCCTGGCGAGGGCGTGCGTCGACGACGATCGGGGCAACTTTGGCCTCGACATCCATCTCGACCCGCGCCGACTTCGCTTCGTCGTCGGCGTCGTCGCTGCGGTTGGTGCGCGGGGCGGTATCAGTTCGCGGGGCGGTGTCACTTCGCGGGGCGGCTTCAGTGCGTGGGGTGGGGTCGGGCTCGGCCGGCGGGGGATCGGGCGGCTCGGGCGGCTGGGCGTCGTCGGGTTCTTCGGTGGTGATGCGCACACCCGCGTCTTCGGCGCTGGGTCGGCCGACGCCGGCTTCGTCGAATGTGGGCTCGCCGCCTTCGACGGGCTGGCTCGTGCCCGCATAGATGTTGCCCGCACGGTCGATGGCGAG
>CAZBOE010000202.1:0-8094 GCA_964493365.1 uncultured Tepidisphaeraceae bacterium
GCACCCGACGCCGCCCCGGCAGGCAACCCGCCGCTCGAGCGCCTCGACATGCCGGCCCGATCTGGCGGCGCGATCCACCCAGACCGCCCTGCTGCCGGCGACCCGCCGATGTGGAGCTTCGCCCCGCCCGCGCCCGTTCAGGCGAGGCTGCCGGTGAGCGAGCGCTGGGGCGAGTCGACAGGCGCGCCGTGGGGCGACCTCAGCGGCGGGCCGCATGCCGGCGATGGCATGACACGGGGTGGTCAGGGCGCAGAGGGCAATGGTGGTGCCGCGTCGGACGGGTCGGCCCACGGCTCAAAAGCGCCGCCTCACCCCGAGGCCTCGACGTCGCGACCGCCGGCCGGACAGGGGTCAAACAAAGCCATCCAACTCCACAACAGCTATCTCGTCGTCGAATCCGGCGACGGGATGGTGATCATCGATCAGCACGCGCTGCACGAGCGGATCATCTTTGAGGAACTGCTCGCGCGGGTGACGCGCGGGCCGCTCGAGTCGCAGCGTCAGCTCATCGCGCCGACGTTTCCCGCCAGCGAGCGCGCGATCGCCATCGCAGCCGACATCGCCCCGCTGCTGTCGCGGCTGGGGATCGAGCTCACGCCCGTGGGCCCGCGGACGCTTGCGGTCAACGCCTTCCCCAGCTTTCTCGACCGGCTCGACCCGGCCGTCTTCTGCGCCGAGCTGCTCGAGCGCGGCGAGAGCAATCAGCTCGATCTGCACGAAGAGGAACTGCTCCACAACGTGCTCGATATGATGAGCTGCAAGGCTGCGGTCAAGGCGGGCGACCCGCTCACGCCCGCCGAGATCGAATCGCTGCTGGCCCGCCGACACCTGATCGACCGCAGCAGCAACTGCCCGCACGGAAGGCCGACGACACTCCGCCTGACCCTTCGCGACCTCGAAAAGCAGTTCAAGCGAACCGGCTTCTGAGCGGGCCGGGTGTTTCCTTTTGGAGGCGGTGCGCACCGCCTCAGCCGCCGCATCGCAATAAAAGAAGCGCGGCCGCCGGGGCGACCGCGCTCTTTTTCAGATGGCCAACCGGGTTTCGCGTCAGGTCAGCGAGCACGCCAGGATCGGCTGCGTGTCGCTGTCGGCGCTGGTGACCCAGCGGCGACCGTCGGATTCGATCAGCTCCATCGCGCCCTTGGGGCCCCACGTGCCGGGGGTGTATTGCTCGGGCGGCTTCTTGCTCGCGGCCCACGCCTGCTCGATCGGGTCGATGACCATCCACGCGCCCTCGGCTTCGTCGCCGCGGATGAACAGCGACTGGTCGCCGGCCATGCAATCGTGGATGAGCCGTTCATAGGCCTCGGGCGCCTCGGCGTGGAAGGTTTCTTTGTAGAAGAAGTCCATCGCCACCGACTTGATGTTCATCTGCCCGCCCGGCACCTTGCCGTTGAGGCGGAGGCTGATGCCCTCTTCGGGCGCCACGCGGATGATCAGGTCGTTGGGGTAGACCGCGCTTTCACACTGCTTCTGGAACAGCGTCAGCGGCGGGCTGCGGAAACGCACGACCACCTCGCTGAGCTTCTGCGGCATGGCTTTGCCAGTGCGGATGTAAAACGGCGTGCCGCTCCAGCGCCAGTTGTCGATGAACAGCTTGATGGCGGCAAACGTCTCGGTCTTGCTCCCCTCGGGCACGCCCTTGGCATTGAGATAGCCCGGGGTCGTCTTGCCGAGGTATTCGCCGGCGCTGTATTGCCCGCGGATGCACAGCTCGTCGATCTGGCTGGGGCGATAGGGCCGGACCGAGTGATACACCTTCACCTTCTCGTCACGCACCGCGCGGGCGTCGAGCGCCGCAGGCGGCTCCATCGCCACCAGCGCCATGATCTGGAAGATGTGGTTCTGGATCATGTCGCGCATCGCGCCGCTCTTGCTGTAGTAGCCGGCGCGGTCGTCGACGTTGACCGTCTCGCTCACCGTGATCTGCACGTGATCGATGTACTTGTAGTTCCAGATCGGCTCGAAGATCGCGTTGGCAAACCGCATCACCATCAGGTTCTGGACGGTCTCTTTGCCCAGGTAATGGTCGATGCGGTAGATCTGCTCCTCGGCCAGTTGCGCCAGCAGCGCCCGGTTGAGCTGCCGCGCCGAGGCCAGGTCGTGGCCGAAGGGCTTCTCGATGATCAGGCGCTGATAGTTGGTCTGTTTGCCCTCGGGGGTTTTGCCATAGGCGCCGCGCTCGACGAGGCCGCGGTCGCCCAGGCCCTTGACGATCGGCTCAAACGCCTCGGGCGGGGTCGACATGTAGAACAGCCGGTTGCCCCTGGTGCCGTGCTTCTCGTCGACCTCCTTGAGAAACGCGCGCAGCTTGTCGAACGACTCGGCGTCGCCATACCCGCCGGCCTTGTAATAGGAGCGGTTGACGATCGAGTTGAGCAGCTCGTTGTCGATGCCGTGCTTTTTCGACCGGGCGTTGGCGGTGACCGCCTCGCGGACACGCTGGCGGAACGCATCGTCGCTCATCTCGCTGCGGGCATAGCCGATGAGCGCGAAGTTGGCCGGCAGCAGCTTTTCGCGCGCCATCTCATAGACGGCCGGTATGAGCTTGAGCTTGGCAAGGTCCCCACTTGCCCCGAAAATGACCAGCGCGCACGGATCCGATGCCATAGAGTCAACCCTTTCCCTGTATCCGCCGCAGGCGCGTGGGTGTGCCGACACCAACCGGCCCGAGCGTCCAGGGAAAGAATGACCAATCGCACGGGGGAATGCAACCAAAACCCCCGCCGGCACCGCGACCCGTCGGTGCGACGACAGCAGCCGCAAACCATGATGTGGCCGGACTCACCGCGGTTCTATCGGCGGATCACACCTCGGCCGACCCGGTGGGTGGCGCTGGTGCCGGTGGACGATTCAGACGTCTGCTCGAAGCGCCCTTCGTCGCCGCGGTCGCCGATGATCGCGCCGTAGTGGCCGCCCGCAACCTTCGGGGCATTTTCAGCGCCCGGGGTCGCCGGATTGCGCTGCGCACCCTGGCCTCCGCCGGGCCGACCCCGGCCGGCCTGTGACACCTCGCCGGCCAGCCCGCGGACTAGCTGATACATCGCGTAGCCGACAAGCCCCCACAGCGCCAGACGAATCAGACCAAACATGTTGACCTCCGCAGGTGATCGAAACCGACGCGGGCAACCGGCCCGAGTCGACTGAGCATCAGCGGACTGCACGTTTCATGCCGAATCGTCTAAACCAAACGCGGATCGACCGGAGACATCAGCCCATCGATGAGCCTGTCAATCTCTGAGTCAGTGTGGGCGCTGCTGAGCGTCACGCGGATCCGGCTCGCGCCGCGGGCGACGGTCGGCGGGCGGATCGCCACGCACAGCATGCCCGCGGCCAGCAATCGTTCCGACAGCCCCAGCGCCGCCTGTTCGTCTCCCACGATCAGCGGGATGATCGGCGAATCGCCCGGCGGGATCTCATATCGCTGCGACAGCGCCGCCCGCACCCGACTCGCAGCCTGCCTGACGCGCGCGGCGCGGTGGGGCTCGTCGCGGCAGACATCGAGCGCGGCGCACACCCCCGCGAGCACACACGCCGGCACGCCGGTCGAATAGACAAACGCACGCCCGAAGTTAGCGACAGCGCCGCAAAACGCGCGAGAGCCGCAGATCGCTGCGCCGCCGCAACCCAGCGCCTTGCCGAGTGTGACCAGCGTGACATCGACCGCGTCACTGCAGCCGACTTCGGCGGCCAGCCCGGCGCCGGCCGGTCCATACACGCCGGTGGCATGGGCCTCATCGACCACGAGCACGAACGGCCGACGGGCCTTGACCGCCGCGAGGCCCTGAAGATCGGCCGCATCGCCGTCCATGCTGAAGATCGACTCGGTCACCACCACCTGCAGTTCATCGCCCGCCGCTTCGACCAGCAGCCGCTCGAGCTTGGCAAGGTTGTTGTGGGGGAAAATGCGATACGGCTTGCCGCTGCCCTGCACCGCGTCGATGAGTGAGGCGTGCGCGAGCTTGTCGAGCAGAAACCGCACCTTCCCGCCCGGCGCGACCGCGGCCAGCGTCTGGATGATCGCGTGATTGGCTTGATAGCCGCTGGGCAAGATCACCGCCTCCTGCGTCCGCTTGAGCAACGCGAGCATCGCGGCGGCGCGGTGATGCAGATCGGTGTGGCCCGTGATCAGCGGCGCGGCGCCCGCGCCGGCCCCGTGGGTGAGCGCAGCGCCGCGCAAGGCCTCGACCACCCGCGGGTGTCGGCAAAGGCCCAGGTAGTCGTTGGAGGCAAAGTTGATCAGTTCGCGGCCGTCGCGGCGGACCGTCGCCGGTTGCGCTTCGAGGTCAGCCGGCGGCGCGACGACGCGCAGCGAGCGCAGCAGACCCTCCGACTCGCGCTGCCGCAGCGTTCGAAGCAGGAGCGACTCAAATTCGGAATCGGGCATGGGTCGAGTCGAGGTCTGGACCAAACCCCGTTACCGCGCGGTGCGGCCGCCCCTCTGACGCCCGTGACCGAGCCGCGACGCCACCGCCTATTGCATCGCCACAGGCGACGGCGGCGACGACGTATCCTCGTCATCGGGGCCTTCGTGCATGTCGGCGATATCACCGGCCTCGTCGTCGACCGTCGCGCCGGTCATCTCGGCCAGCTTCTGTTTCATCAGCCGACCGACCTTGAACTTGACCGTCCGCTTCTCCGGCACGGCAACGGGCTCGAGCGTCTTGGGATTCTGAGCCTTGCGCGCCTTGCGGACTTTGGTCTCAAACACCCCGAAGTCGCGGAACTCCAGCCGGTTGCCCTGACCGAGCTCGTTGACGATCTCGTCGAGGAACTGCTGCACCACGCGCTTGACCTGCACGCGCTTGATGTCTGTGCCCTCGGAGATGCGGTCGATCAGTTCCTTCTTGGTGATGGTCGCCATAGCTTGCCCCAACTGCCGAGCCCTGCGGCGCGGCCATTGACTGCCAAGGTCCTACCCTTCCTGCACACACCACAACCCCAAACAGGCGGCTCACGACGGCCCTGCCGACACATGCACCGACATCAGGTCGGTCGGGCCGGAACACCGCAGCGCCCGCGCTAAACGCTTTGGGCACCGCAACTTATCCTGTAGCACTATGCGGACGCCCGGGACGAAAAGCAAGAAAAAACGCGAAAATCGCGTTGTCGTAAGTCGTTAATAAACAGGAATTAGCGTTCGAGGACGCCGACAGTGCGGGAGAGCGTCCGCCGCTCAGACTGGTTGTAGAGCCCGCTCCAACGCCCGCGCCCCAGCCGACCGCTCTCCAACTGGCGGTCATCGACGCGGATTTCGTAGAACGTCGTCTGCCCCCGCACAAACCCGCCGTACGCCGCGAGCCCACGCCCATCGCGAGAAATCTGAAGCGGCCCTTGATCGCCCGTCACCCGCCCACTTGGCACATTCGGCTCGAACACCAGCGCCGCTGCCGACCGCGACACGACATCGGCCGACCCGATCGTCTGCGGCTGATCAGGGTCCGTTCGAACGACCTCGGGCGCTGCGCCGTTTGGGGTGCTCCAAGCCTGATCGGCCGAAGGACGATCGGTGTAGACAACGGGGCCGGTCGGCGGCGTCGTGCAGCCTGTCGCCAGCGCCAGCAGTGCGGCCGTCGCCGAGGTGAGCAGGATGGAGAGGTGGCCGCGAGACATGCGACGACCATTCACAAACGCAATGCCAACCGATGTTTGCGGGCCTGGTGATGCTGGCACGGCGGCCGGCCGCTCCGGCGGATGCCGGATGTTGCCCGCGGACAACATCGCCGTGTTGAACTTTCGCAACATCACACCGACCTGTGGCGAAGCGGCCACATCGCCCCGCCAGACCCATGACGCCACAAGCGGCGCGGCGGCTGGGCGTGGGCCGCGGCGGGTCGTGCGTGGCGGCGGGTCGTGATTAGTGCCGGCGACTCGGGGTCATAGCGGGCACGCGGGGAGGCAGGTGCCGCGATGCAGGCGGCAAGGTGAGTGCGGTGCGGCGCGCGGGGCGGTCGATGCGGCGCGGCACGTGGCGCGGCGGGCCGGGGGCGTGGGACGGGTCGTCAGATCTGGAAGTCGAGCACGTCCTGACCGCGTTGACGGCGCTCGCGGTAGCGGAGCTTGGGGTTTTCCATGCTGACCATGTTCATCGCGGGCACGGATGTAGTGATGAATACATTGCCGCCGATGACACAGCCCCGTCCGATGACGGTGTCGCCGCCGAGGATGGTGGCGCCGGCGTAGATGGTCACATCGTCTTCGATGGTGGGATGTCGCTTTCGGCCGCGGAAGCTTTCGACGAGCCGGTCGGGCGCCAGGGCGCCCAGCGTGACGCCCTGATAGATGCGCACGTTGGCACCGATCTCGGTTGTTTCGCCGATGACGACGCCCGTGCCGTGGTCGATGAAAAACCGTCGGCCCAGCCGTGCGCCGGGGTGGATGTCGATGCCGGTGAGGCTGTGGGCGTGCTCGGTCATGATGCGCGGAAGCATCGGCACGTCCATTTCGTAGAGCATGTGGGCGACGCGCTGAACAAAGATGGCGTAGAGACCGGGATAGCAGAAGACTGTTTCGTCGGTGCCGCGGGCGGCGGGGTCTGCGTCGAAGGCCGCCTGGACGTCGTCAGAGAGCATCTCGCGGACCGACGGCAGCTTCTCCAAAAACGCCGACACGACCTCGGCCGCCTTGCGGTCGCACTCGTCGCACTCCTGGCTGTTGCCGTTGGCGCCGGGGATCTGCTGCCGATAGCGGAGGCAGAAACGCACCTGCTCGTAGAGCACCTCCGACAGCGCGTTGGCTAGTTCGCCAACGCGGTAAGGCAGGTTCTCGCTGGTCAGGCCCTGTCGGCCGAAGAAGCCCGGGAAGACCAGTTCGCGAAGCAGGTCGATCGATTTGACGATCTCATCGCGGCTGGGCAGGTAGACGCGGTTGAGATGGGCGAGCCGGGGCACGGCCTCGATCGACTCGACCAGGGCATCGACGAAACCGGGAAGGCGCTGATTGAGCGTGTTGCGGTCCATGAAGACTCGGCGAAGTTCTCGGCGGCGGCGTCACGTGACGCGGCCGCCCGTCGGTCTGGCACGGCTGCGGGCCATGCCTTTGATCAGACCGGCTGATCCGGTCATCTTGCGGCATTCGCGGGCAAAGTCTATCGTCCCGCCGCGGATGGCCGCCAGCAGCAGGACCCTTTACAGACCAAACCAGACAGCCCATGAGACAACTTGAAGCCCTGATGATCGGTGTATCGGGAATGCGTGGCACGATCGGCGGCACCCTGACCCCTGCGGTGGTATCGCAGATGGCGTCGGCGCTGGCGGCGTGGCTCAAGCGGACGCAGAGCCCGACCAACGGGGCCCACTTTCGCGTGGTCATGGGCCGCGACGGGAGACCCAGCGGGCCGTGGGTGCGTGATGCGGCCTGCGCGGCGCTGATCGCCAGCGGGGTCGAGGTGATCGACCTCGACATCGTCACCACCCCGGGCGTGGCGATGATGGTCAAGCACCTGGGCGTCGATGCGGGCGTGGTCATCACCGCCAGCCACAACCCGATCATGTGGAACGGGCTGAAGTTCCTCAATCGCCACAGCGTCGCCCCGCCGCCGCGCGACGCCCAGGCGATCATCGATCTCTATCACCAGGGCGCGAGCGATTACGTGAGGGTCGAGAAGCTGGTCGCCCCGTCGAAGAACAGCGAGACCCACGCCCTGCATGTGAAGAAGGTGGCAGAGCGGGTGGATGTGCTGGGCATCAGCAGCAAGCGGATCAAGGTGGTGCTCGACAGCGTCAACGGGGCTGGTTGTGTGGCGACGGCCATGCTGCTTTCGCGGCTGGGCTGCCAGGTGGTGCACATTCACAACACGCCCAACGGACAGTTCCCCCACAACCCCGAGCCGACGGCGGCCAACCTCACCGGGCTGTGCGACGAAGTGAGGCGGCAGAAGGCGGCCGTCGGCTTTGCCCAGGACCCCGACGCCGACCGCCTCGCGATCGTCGACGAACACGGCACCTACATCGGCGAGGAATACTCCCTGGCGCTGGCGGCCCGGCTGATCCTGTCGAGGCAGCCCGGCCCGGTGATGGCCAACCTCTCGACCAGCCGAATGCTCGACGACATCGCCGCCCAGACCGGCGGCCGAGTCGTGCGCACGCCGGTGGG
>CAZBOE010000203.1:0-7971 GCA_964493365.1 uncultured Tepidisphaeraceae bacterium
GAGGGTCATGCACGCGGCGCGGGCGGAGGCGAGCCTTTCGAGGCTGAGCAGTTCGGCGATGGCCGACGCGAGTGATGCGGCGTCGTCCGGGTCGCTGAGGATACGGCCGTGAAGGCGGTCGGTCATCACCTCGGTCGCGCCGTTGAGGCGTGTCGAGATGACCGGGAGCCCCATGGCCAGCGCTTCGAGCACGACCAGGCTGCACGGGTCGTGACGGGTCGGGAGCACGAACAGGTCGGCATGGGCGTAGAAGGGTCGGGTGTCGGCGGTGGGGCCGTGGAAGATGACGCGGTCGTCGACGCCCAGCCGGCGCGCTCGCTCGGCAAACGGGCGCGGGTCGTCGCGGCCGACGACATGGAGGCAGACGTCGCGCTGCTTGAGCAGGGGCATGGCATTGATTAGCGTGCCCAGGCCCTTGCGCGCGAAATCCTGGGCGATGATCAGCAGGTTTCGCCCGGGCGGGCGCTGGCCTGTGGAGAAGGGGTTGGGGGTCGGCAGCGCGGGATCGAAGCGGGCGAGATCGGTGCCGTTGATGAGCGTGACGGCGAGGTCGGCGGCGCCGGGATAGGCCGCAGCCAGGGCATCGCGCACGTATTGCGACAGGCACAGCACGGTGGGGCGCGAACGACCACGGGGGCGCGAAGGACCACGGCCGGGCGGTTGTGCCGTCGTGCCGGCGAGCAGCTCGGCTTCGACCGCGGCGAACCGGAGACGCTTGACGTTGACGCTGTTGGCAATCAGCGACGCGGCCCGTCGAAACGACGACGCATGCTTCGCGTGCCCCGTGCGGATGGCGTGGGCCGCGATGCCGGCGTGGGGGTGATACAGGTCGCACCGGCGGACCGGCAGCATGGCGTGGACAATGTCGTGGCGATGGGTTTCGAGGTGGGCATCGAGCGACCGGAGAAATCGCCCGTAAGCGGCGGTGCGCGTGAGGCCCGAGGCGGCAAGGGTGACGCGCTGATAGGCCGGGTCGGGCGCGGGCGCGAACGTGGATGCCGCGATGGTGACGCCGTGCCCGCGGGCGGCCAGGGCGCGGGCGATGTCGATCGTGTATCGCTCGGCCCCGCCGCGGGCCGGGTCGGCGTGGAAGATGACCAGCAAAATGCTGAGGCGGTCGGGCATGACTTGGTCGAGAGTGTAGCGACGGCGGCGGGCTTGGGCAGTTTCGGGGTGAGCGGGCGGCGGGGCGATGCTGCCGGCGGCTATGGTGCGCTGGCTGGTGTGGGAGGGCCGGGGTGGGGCGGGCCTGGATGGGGCGCACTGGTGTTGGGCGGGGTGGTGTCGGGTGGGGTGGGATCGGGTGGGCTGTCGGGGATTGAGATGTTGCGGGTCGGCCGGGCGGCGCGCAGGCGACGGTCGTGTCGTGCGATGGCGGCGGCCTTTCGTTCGATCGCCCGGCGGAGCGCGCCGATGGTCATGCCCAGCGGGCGCGGCGAAGCCGTGCGGGCGGCGATGTATGCCTCGAGCCAGCGGGCCCGCTGGGCATCGGTGATCGGCGGGGTGATGGCGCTATCCAATGTGGAGTACCAGAACTGGGCGAGGTCTTTGATCGTCCACCGCCGCTCGATGAACGCGGCCGCGAGCGGCAGGCGGCCCAGCGTGTGATCGGCGAACCGGGCGACCCGCCCGACATCGATCAGCCGGAGCTGTGCGGGGGCGTCGATGCGGGCCATGAAGTGGCACAGGTAAAGATCGCGGTGGTGAAGCCCGGCGGCATGGAGCGTGGCCGCCAGCGCGGCCGTGGGGGCGAGGATGTCGTCGAAAAGGCATCGGCTTGCCGAGAGCAGCTTGTCTGCGGGCAGGTGGTCGTAGAGCTCTTCGGAAATGAGGAACGATCGCCCGTCGATGGCCCGGCCCCAGGCGACCAGCGGGAGGGTCGCAATGCCCGCTTCGATCACGCGCCGCAGCGCCGCTGCCTCGCGCTCGGCCGGGCTGGGCAGGGCGGTTGTTCGGGCGAATCGCTTGATATGAAGGCGGACGGATCGGCCGTCGATGGTGGCGTCGAGCGTGGCGTTGTCGCGCTCGGAGAGGGTTCGCCAGGCGCGGATGCGCGGGTCGGCGAAGACCGCGCGGGCGTCGAGGCCCAGTTGGCGCAGGAGCGGCGTGTATTCAGGGGCGACAAAAAGCTGCTCGCGCGGCCACTCCATCGACACATCGTATCGTCGCACGCGCCCAGCGCCACCGGGGCGCGTGTGGCGCTGTTTCATCCGGGTGGCCCGGTCGCCCCCTTGCGGGTGAAAGCGGGCGAGGGTGAGCGCGGCGATCGCCTGGGCGGGTATCGAGGCGGCCGGGCACTACTGGGTCAGCTTGAGAAATCGCGAGATGCCCGGCTTGAAGATGACCTTGCCTTCGACCACGACGAGCTCTTCGTCGAGGAAGAGGCCGACTGCCTTGGAGAGCACATGGCTTTCGAGTTCGAGGCCCTTGGCCTTGACGTCTTCGAGGGTGTCGGAGCCGACGTTGATGTGGAAGACGTCCTGCAGGATGACCGGGCCTTCGTCGAGCTGTTCGGTGACGAAGTGGGCGGTGCAGCCGTGAACGCGCACGCCCGAATCAAACGCCTGCTTGTATGGCGCGGCGCCCGGGAAATAAGGGAGCAGGCTGGGGTGAATGTTGATGATCTTCGAGGGGTATTGCTGCACGATCGATGCGGGGAGGATACGCATGTAGCGGGCGAGCACGATCAGGTCGGGCTTGTGCTGGCGGAGGGTGTTGTCGAGCCAGGCAAAATGGGCGGCGGGGTCTTGAGCCGGGTGCCAGTGGAACGGGTGGCCGGCGGCGCGGGCCGACGCTTCGAGGTCGGGATGATTGGCGAAGACGCCGACGACCTGTCCGTGAAGCTTGCGGGCGCGGAAGTCGTCGAGCAGTTGGTCGAGGCAGTGAGGCTCTTTCGAGCAGAGAATGGCGACGCGCTTGGGGCGGCGCTGGTTGTGGAGGGTGACGCGGACTTCCATGTCCATGCGCTTGCCCAGATCGGTCAGGCCGGCGACGAGGTCGGACAGGTCGATCGAGAGGTCTTTGAGATCGATCGGCATGTCCATCAGGAAAAACCCGCGGACCACGCGCTGCTCGATGTCTTCGATGTTGCAGCCGCCCTGGGCGAGGTAGGTCGCGAACTGTGCGACGACGGCCTTCTGGTCCTTGCCGAGCACGCTGACGACTGCGAGTACGGGCTGGGGCACGATGATCCTCCGGGGCGTTGAGCCGGCCGCAGATCGATGCCGATCGACGCGGCGGGGGCGGAGACTATATCGCATCGGCTCGACCCATGCGCCATGGCGTCGGCCGACGGGTTGCCTCTCATGCAGGGCGACTGAGGGGGTTGTGACGCCTGTAACGACCGGGCGGGAGCTGACGCCGCGCCGCGGGCCGGCCCGGGGGGTTATGGGCGAGAAGGGGCGACGGCCGACGCCAGCATTTTATTGAAAACAAAGTCGATAACGAGGCGTTGTTGAGGGTGGAGTGAATTCGCCGGGGTGATCGGAAGATCGCCGGGCTTGTGGAGGCAGAAATGCGAAACAGCGTGATGAAGATGGCGATGGCGGTGATTGTCTCGGCCACCACGGTGGCGGCGGCGCAGTCGACACCGCCCGCGGAAGAAGCCGGCGCGACGACACAGCCGGCCCGTGTGACGACCCTCACCGCGACGATTCAGAGCGACACGCAGAAGAACGACGACGGCACCTACACCCACACCCGTTCCGCTGTCGCCTCGGGCAGCAACGGCGTTACGCAAGAGCGCGACGCCACCACCGTGATCAGCGGTGTCGGCGACGGCGACGACACGATCAACCTTGATACGCGGGTAAGCGGCACGCGCACCACGCCCGAAGGCGAGGTCACCACGTTCGAAGGAACCCGCCAGACGACCGCCACCCGCAACGACGACGGGACACTGAGCTTGTCGACCGATCGCGAGCGATCGAATTCGAACGGCAGGTCGGCCGACGCCCACACCGACGCGCTGGTGAGCCGAAGCGAGGGCGTGACGACGATCGAGGCGACGACGACGGGCACGACCGGCTCGGGCAACGACTTCACCGTCGACCGGCTGACGACCGTCACACAGACCGACGACAACACCCGCGAGATCGACACGACCAAGGTCGTCACGGGCGAGAACGGCAACAGCTATACGGTCGATCGTGATTCGACGGTCACGCGCAATGACGACGGATCGCGCACGGTGGAAACCACGCGGACCGTCACGCCCGATGAAGACAACCAGCCCCGGAAGGCCGGCGGCGATGCCGCATCCGACGCCTCGGGTGAGGCAGGCGCTCAGGGTGAGTCGGCGTCGTCGAGCGCGCAGGCGTCGGGCGCGTCAGGCGAAGACTCGGCCGCGGCGGCTTCGTCGCAGTCGGAGAAGTCGGGCGAGCCCAGGGCCAAGCGGCGGGCGAAAGAGGACGCATCGGTCGACAAGTCGGCCGACGCATCGGGCGACGCATCGGCAGAAGCATCGGCCGACCAGAAAGATGGTCAGGCCGCGAAAGATCGGCAGGCCAAGGCGCGCGAGCGTCAGGCGGAGCGCAACGAGCGCGCGAAAAAGAACAGCGAATCGGGTGGTGGCGATTCGGCCGACCGTCCTTCACGCAAGCGCGAGGGCGAGGCCGGTGCGGGAGGTCGGCAGAAGGCCGGAGGCGAAGGGCGGTCGAAGTCGGCCGGGGCTGGAAAGCGCCGTGCCGGGTGAGTGTCGCCAGGCGGTAAAGAGATGAACTGCACGCGCCGGTGTCGATCCGGCGCGTGCGCTGTTTCACGGCGCGGCGTTGTGCCATGATGGGGGCATGAAAAGCGGCATCTCGGTGAATCGGCTTGCGACGACGTCGCGGAGCCAGGTGGTCGATCTGACGTCGGCCGTGAGACGGATCGTGCGCGAGAGCGGCGTGGTCAGCGGGCTGGCGGTGGTGTTTGTTCCCCACACCACGGCGGGGATCACCGTCAACGAAAACTACGACCCGGACGTGAAGCACGATGTGCTGGCCAAACTCGACCGGCTCGTTCCCGCCGGCGAGAGCGGCTATCGCCACGCCGAGGGCAACAGCGACAGCCACCTGAAGGCGGCGATGGTCGGCTCGTCGGTCTCGCTGATGATCGCGGAGGCCGACCTGGTGCTGGGGCGGTGGCAGGGCGTTTGGTTCTGCGAGTTTGACGGCCCGCGCGACCGCGAGGTGTGGGTCAAGGTGATGGCGGGCTAGCCGCTGCGACGGGTGGAGATCGGCCGGGGGTGACAGGCGGGCGGTCTACGGGCGGGCGGTCTATTCGTGTCGCAGCGCGTCGATGGGGTTCATCCACGCGGCCTTGATGGCGGGGTAGAGCCCGAAGACGACGCCGATCAAGCCCGAGACGACGAACGACCCGATGACCGACCACGGGGCGATCTGGGTGGGATAATCCTGCGTCTGATTGAAGCGCTGGATGAGGATGGGCAGCGCGACGGCGAAAATGCAGCCCGTGACGACCCCGATAAAGCCGCCTGTCAGGCTGATGACGGTGGTCTCGATGAGAAACTGGAGGGTGATGTGATGGCGCTTTGCGCCAAGCGCCCTGCGGATGCCGATCTCGCGGGTGCGCTCGGTGACGGTGGCGAGCATGATGTTCATGATGCCGATCCCGCCCACCACCAGTGAGAAGCTGGCGATGCCGACCATGATGAAGTTGAAGAGCCGGTTGAGCTGCTCGGCGTTGCGCAGGATCTGGATCGGCGCCTTGACATCGACGTCGAGCGCCCGCGGGTTCCGGCCGATCATCGCGACGTTGCGCGCCATGTCGGAAACGGGCTCGACCTGCGAGATCTCATGCACCTGGAGCCAGATCTCGGAGAGCTGGATGTTCTTGCGGACAAACGACCCCGTCTCGCGGCGCGAGATCGTGTCGCCGAAGGCGCGACGCGACAGCTCGAGCGGGAAGTAGATGTCCATGTCGATGTCTCGCGTGGTGATGCCCTGCTTGTCGTCGGCGGCCAGCCCGGTCGGCTGGAGCACGCCGACCACGGTGAGCATCAGGTTGGTGCTCCCCGCCACGCCCACGGTGATGGTGGAGCCGAGCGGGTCTTCGAAGGGAAACAACTGCTTGGCCGCCAGCGCGCCCAGCACGCAGACCTGCGACGCGGTTTCTTCGTCATAGCGGCTGAGAAACCGGCCCCGGTCGATCCGGAAGTTGAGCACCTCGGCGAGCTGGTTGGTGGTGGCGATCGCATTGACCTGCGGCGCGCGGACCGCGCCGCGCATGACGCGCAGCTCGGTGTTGCGCACGGGCACGACGAGGCGCAGGTGGGGCAGGTTGGTGCGGAAGCGTTCTTCCTCGCTGTATTTCAAGCCATATTCGAGCACGCGTGAGGTCCGGCCGCTCTGCTGGTTGCTCTCGGGCGGCTGCACCGACTTGACCAGGATGTTGGTGGCGCCGAGTTTCTCCATCTGCTTCCGCGCCGAAGCCTGAGCGCCCGCGCCGATGGCGACCATGGCGATGACCGCGGCGACGCCGAAGATGATGCCCAGCGCCGTCAGCAGGCTGCGCAGTTTGTGGAGTCGGAGGTTCTTCAGGCCCAGCGCGAAAGTTTCGACAAGGAACGACAGCATGGTGGTGCCGGCAATGATAGCATGGACGGCGTCGCGATGGCGCGGCGGCGGGCGGATTAGCTGGTGCGCCGGGCCGGCCTGACACGGTCGAACCAGTCAAGCCGGCGAGGCGGGCGGAGGCTTGCCCGTTTGCCGTCAGGCGCTGCAGTTGCCGGATCGTGCGGCAGCATTATCGAGAGAAGGAGACCCCTGTGACACTGTTCGAGCGGATCATCGCCCGGGAAATCCCGGCCAAGATCGTCTTCGAAGACGAGCGATACATTGTTTTCCACGACATCGCGCCCCAGGCGCCGGTGCATGTGCTGGTTGTGCCCAAGAAGGTGATCGCCACGCTCAACGACGTGACGCCGCAAGATCGGGAACTGATCGGCGGCATGTTCACCACCGCATCGGCGGTCATGCGGCAGCTCGGCCACAGCGACTATCGCACGGTCTTCAACTGCGGCGCCGGGGCCCAGCAGACGGTGTTTCACCTTCACCTGCACGTGCTGGCGGGGCGGGCCTTTACCTGGCCGCCGGGCTGAGCGGCTGGGCGGGGCGAAGGTCTCGATAGCTCGTGTCGGCGACATACGGCTGGTCGGGCGGCGTATACAGACCCGGATCGCGCCCCAGCCGGCCCAGCGACCACCACGCGAGCCAGCGGGTCGTCGGGTCGTTGGCCAGTTCGGGCTTGGCCAGATAGCCCTCGGCAATGGAAAGCACCAGCCGATGACGCTGGTTTCCCAGCGCCTTGAGGCCCTCGATCTTGACCAGCGGCGAATCCTGCGGATTGCCATAGACGCGCACGATGGTGTCGGGCACATCGCTGTCCGAAGGATCGCCCACGATGCCCCACGCATAGGCGGCGGCCGTGCGAATCCGCTCGGCGCCGCGCATCCGCCCGATCAGCGGCGCGGCGACACGCAGTATCGACGGGTCGCGCAACTCAACCGCCGCCAGCACAGCGGCCTCGCCCGCCGACTCGAGCCCCACGCTGTAGTCGAGCGCGGTCAGGCCGTCGGGCGGCGCGACGCCCTGCGCCTGCGGCGCCGACTCGGCCGAGACCTGATCGAGCCGCTCGAGCGTGAGGCTGAGCATCTCGACCAGCGCGGGGGCGCGGTCCTGGCGTCCTGACCTGCCGACCGCGCGGGCAGCCGCGACACCGACCAGCGGATTCGGATCGACCAGCAGCGCGGCCTGTCTGTCGATGGCGCGGTCGGAGCGAAGATCGCCCAAAAGGGTCAGGCCCGCGATGCGACGAAGCGACACCGGGCTTTCGAGCATGTCGGCCGCCGCGTCGATGACGGCGGCGCGGCCGGCGTCGTCTGCCATGCCGATGGACGACAGGGCGGCCAGTGCGGCGGCGTGGAGGTCGGGGTCGTCGCTGGCGATGTGGGTCGTGAGCCGATCGACC
>CAZBOE010000204.1:0-2105 GCA_964493365.1 uncultured Tepidisphaeraceae bacterium
TGGCCTCGATCTCGTCCTGGAGTTCAGCGATCGGGTTCCCGCGTCGATCTCCAGCGACCCGCTTCGGCTGCGCCAGATCCTGGTCAACCTGCTGGGCAATGCGATCAAGTTCACCGCCCGCGGGCGCGTCGTCCTGCGCGTCGGGCTGACCGAGTGCGACCCGGCCGACGCAGATGCCGCCGGTCCGACCGGAGCTCACGCGCCGCCGGCCGGCACTCATCCAAGCACCGCGGGCGCGGCGCAGCCCCGCCCCGACGAAGCGCCGCCCTCGGGACCCGCTTCGCCCCGCTACCGGCTCGTCTTCAGCGTCAGCGACACCGGGTCGGGCATGACGCCCGAGCAGCTCGGGCGACTCTTCCAGCCCTTCGAACAGGCCGACGCCTCGACCACCCGTCGTCACGGCGGCACCGGGCTGGGCCTGGCCATCTCGCGACGCCTCGCGGGCATGCTGGGCGGCACCCTCACCGCCACCTCGGTGCACGGGAAGGGATCGACCTTCACCCTCTCGATCGACATCGGCCAGGTCGCCGTCGGAAACATCCTCAGCAATGTCGCCGAGTCGATGTTTGTGCAATCGGGCGTGTCGGATGCCGACCCCTCGCGCACCCACGAACTGACCATCAGCGGCTCGGTGCTGCTGGCCGAGGACGGCCCGGACAACCAGCGGCTGATCTCGACGCACCTGAGGCGGGTGGGGTTGACGGTCACCGTCGTCTCCAACGGCGCCGAGGCGGTCAAGGCCGTGTGCGAAGGCGACTTCGACCTCGTGCTCATGGACATGCAGATGCCCGTGATGGACGGCTATGCCGCCGCCTCCGAGCTCAGGCGGCTCGGCCACGTGCTCCCGATCATCGCGCTCACCGCGCACGCGATGGCCGACGACCGCCAGCACTGCCTCAACGCCGGCTGCAGCGAATACCTCACCAAGCCCATCGACCGCGATCTGCTGATCAGCACGATCGCCTGCTACCTCGCGGCGTCGTGCCCGCTGCCCGACACCGAAGGCGACAGGGAAACCCATCCGCCTGTGCAGCTCGCCCTGGCCTACGGCGCGCCCGCGCCGCGCTCCAGCACACCCGAGCCGGCCGCCGCCACGCTCAAACTCGGGGAGCCCAAGCTGGTCACATCGGCAGCGGAGAGGGCCGAGCCCGGGAGCGAGGTGATCCCGCTCCGGTCTGACCTGGCCGACGATCCTGACGTCGCCGAGTTGCTGCCGTTCTATGGCGCGGAACTCCGCGGCACGATCGAGCGCATTGCCGCCACGGTCGCGGCAGACGACGCCGAGGCGCTCTCCAAGATGATCCACCAGGTGAAAGGCGCCGGCGGCGGATATGGCTATCCGGCCATCACCGAAGCGGCCGCGAAGCTCGAAGCGCTGCTGCGATCGGGGCAGCCGATCTCTGCGGCCCGCGCCGAGCTCGATGCGCTGCTCCTGCTCATGCGGCGTGCAGCGGCGGCCATTCCCCCCATGGCCGAAGCCGCCTGAGGCGATACCGCCGCTGAGCCTGTCACACATCGACACCGCCGCCCGGGCGGTTACCATCCTGGCGCCGGCTCCCTCGCCCCGGACCGGTTGTCTGCCGACACAGGCAGGCCGACCCCATCGCGCCTGATCAACCAGATGGAGCTGACATGGATCTCACCCGTCGACAGTGGATGACCTCGATTTCCGCGGCCGCCGCCCTGGCGATCATGCCCGGATCAAACCGCCTGCTGTGGGGTCAGCCCCCCGGCGAAACGACCCGCGCACCCGGGGCGTCGCCCGGATCTGCGAACGCCGCGGGCAAGCCCGCCGTCGCGCCGTTTTATCGCTTCAAGGTCGGCGATATCGCCGCCACCGTGATCACCGACGGATACATCCCCGTCGCTCCGGTGCATCCGGTCTTCGGCATTGATCAACCGGCCGAAGAGGTCAACGCGCTCCTGACCAGCCGCTTCATCGACCCGGCGGGCATTCAGCTCGACTGCAACGTGCTGGTGCTGGAGATGGCCGGGCGGACCATCCTCATCGACACCGGCAGCAGCAACCTGCTCGGGCCCTCGATCGGGCACCTGCCGAAAAACCTCGCGGCCGCGGGGATCGATCCGAAGTCGGTCACCGACAT
>CAZBOE010000204.1:2163-3142 GCA_964493365.1 uncultured Tepidisphaeraceae bacterium
GCTTCCCCAATGCGCGCTATGCCGGCGCCCAGGTCGAGGTCGATTTCTGGTCGGGCGACAAGCCCGATCTCTCGGGCAGCCGGGCGCCGGATGAATACAAGGTCGCCTGGACGCAGGCCGCCAAAGACCGCCTCGCGCTGATGCGCCCCCGGCTCACCCTGCTCGACCCGGCCGGCCCCGCGCCCGAGGCGGCCATCACCGTCGTCCCCAGCCCCGGACACACGCCCGGTCACGTCGCGTTCATCGTCCGATCCGGGACGTCAGCGCTTCTCGTCGCCGGTGACACCCTGGCCTCCCCGGCGCTGGTCAGCGACCCGCGCTACGGCAGCATTTTCGACACCGACCCGCAACAGGCGGTCGAGGCGCGTCGACAAATCATCCGGCGCGCCGCCGACGAGCGGCTCCGCACGTTCGCCTTCCACATGCCTTGGCCGGGCATTGGTTTCGTCGCCCGCAACGCCGACGGCTCGTTCGAATGGGTGCCCGAGGCGTGGCAGTGGTGACCGCACGCGGCCGCCGACCAGTCGCAGGCCCGAATACAACTGCGCCGGATATCGGCGTCACCAGACCAGTTCGCCCGCCTCGAACACCGGGCCTTCGGTGCAGGAGAGCGCGTAGCGCCAGTCGCCGGCGTCGCCGCCTTTTTTCCTGACGCGGATAACGCACGACTGGCATGTGCCCATGCCGCAGGCCATCGCCCGCTCGACCGCCACCTGGCACGCCAGCCCACGCACGCGGGCAATCTCGGCCACCCGCTTCATCATCGGCTCGGGCCCGCAGGTGTAGATCGTCGGGCGGATGCTCCCCACCGCCCACGTGTCTTTGAAGTAGGCATCGAGATAACGCTCGAGCGCCTCGGTCACATAACCCTTAAGGCCATACGACCCGTCATCGGTGCTGATCACCACGGGCACCCCCCACTGCGCAAACTCCGCGACGTTGTAGAGCGGCGAGATCGACGGCGAAGGCGGCGCGGCGC
>CAZBOE010000204.1:3157-7909 GCA_964493365.1 uncultured Tepidisphaeraceae bacterium
GGCGTCCCACTCGACGGTCAGCGAGAGCAGACTGCGACGCACCGCGCCGCAAAACGCCACCGCCCGAATGCCCCCCGACTCGTCCGCCTCGTCCGGTCCATCCCGCCGGGCGGCCGAGCCGACGCGCGGCTGGGCCTGTTTGCCCGCGGCCTGCCGGCTCGCCTCGCACAGCGCCTGCGCGAGGTAGATCATCGGGGGAATGCCGACCCCGCCGCCAACGAGCAGCGCCACGCCCCGCTTGCCCGACGCATCGACCTGCGGCAGCGTAAACCCGCTACCCAGCGGCCCCAGCACATCGACCGTCTGCCCCTCGGTCAGCCGGGCCAGCCATGCCGTGCCCGCACCGATGACCCGGTGAATGAGGTCGAGCTCACACCGCCCGCCACCCAGCTCGCGCCGGCCGGCCATCGAGAACGGCCGGCGCAGCACCGCCTGGCGCGACAGGAGGTCGGCATCGCACAATTCGATTCGCTGCCCCGGCTCCCACTCATGGACGTGCACCTCGACATCGGGCGCATCGCGACAGCCGACCTGCACGAACTGACCGGCCGACGTCGGAGGGAAGCCGTCGATCTCGAGCGTCAGCAGGTAATGCTCATCGCAGAGCGGGCGATTGACCTTGACCCGGCCGGCGAACTGCCCGCGACGCCGTTGATCCGTAGCCGGTGGAAGACGATCGCGCTGGAGCAGAGACTCATGCTGCATGGCGGGGGATGATAGGGCGGGCGCAAAAAAAAGCTTCCGGAGGGGTGGCTCCTACCACCTCCGGAAGCGCGCCACGGCTCGAAAGCCGCAATGCTGTAAAGTCTGGTTGATGGGCAAGGCGATGGGCGCACTATACCCCCCTCGACCGGCCCATGTCAATCAACTCCCGGACCCGCAAACCCATCGATCGATTATCCGTAAACACCTATTCCATATACACTTATCCAATTATCAACGCACCCCATTGTATCCACAACTACAGCCCCCTTTTGCCCTTGCAGAAACCCGGCCTGACCGGGACAAAAGCGCGTCCGATAAAGCCGCTTGTGGTCGCAAGGGTGTCGTGCCCCAGATGTTGTGTCGGCTTCAGTCGGCACGGTCAGCCAGGCAGAGCCGGGCGAGCCCGGCCGGCGGTGACTGGGGCGACCCGTGGTCGAGTCGGGGCTTTAGCGTGCAAATTTGACCGAAGGCGACCGGCCGACGGGATAGCGGGGATGAGCCGTATAGCGGGATGGGCCGCCGTGTCATCGGCCGTCTCATCGCCGCTCCGGCAAGCGGCTCAACCGGGCAGCGCCGCGGTGCAGCATCGCGGGATCGCAGCGCGCGATGCCATGATCGCGGCGGACAATGCCAAAACCACAGCCCATCACCTCAAGGCGGCAGCACATCAGGACATCGCTACAGATCGACGCCGACTGTGCGCCCCCGCCGGCCTGGACTTTCGACCAGCCCGGGCTTTCGATTGGCTCGCTTGACTATCCCGCCCCACCTGCCGACAATCACGCGACACGCTTTGGGCGATTAGCTCAGCTGGCCAGAGCGCACGGATCACACCCGTGAGGTCGGGGGTTCGAGCCCCTCATCGCCCACTTCCCCCTTTCTCCCCAAGATGAGCGGCGGACGCTGCCCGCATTGCGCCGGCCCCTGTCTGGCCTTTTTATGCGCTGGCGGCCAGCGTGGCGTGGATTACACCGGCACGCATGTTCTTCGGCAGTTGGTACGACCTGCTCCGCGTGATCGTGGTGGGCACGCTCGCCTACTTCACGCTGATCGTGTGGCTGCGCGTCTCGGGGAAGCGGACGCTCACGAAGATGAACGCCTTTGATCTCGTCGTCACCGTCTCCCTGGGCTCGACGCTGGCGACCGTGCTGCTCTCGAAGGACGTCTCGCTGGCCGAGGGCGTCCTGGCGCTGGGGCTGCTGGTGTTTCTGCAATATGCGGTGGCGTGGCTGTCGGTACGGTTCGAGACGATCGACCGGCTGGTCAAATCCGACCCGACGCTGCTGTTCTACCGCGGCCGATTCCTCGACGACGCCATGCGCGCCCAGCGCGTGACCGCCAGCGAGGTGACCTCGGCCATCCGCGCCGCGGGCATCGCCGACCCCGCCGAGGTCGAGGCCGTGGTGCTCGAGACGGCCGGCGACATGAACGTCCTGCCCCGCCGACCCGACGACCGCCCGGCCGACTCGGTCAGAGACGTCAGGGGCTACCCGCCCCAAACCGCCCAGGGCCACGATGCACCCCGCCAAGCCGGCCCACGCCATGGCGACACGCGCAAAGACGACACACGCCCAGACGATAAGCGCCCAGACCACAAGCCCGAGACGACAGGCGGCTAACGCATCGCCGGACGACGTCGCCCGATCGTGAGCGCCAGTGCCCCCAAACCCGCACCTCCGCCCGCACCTCCGCCCGCACAAACCGCGCACTCAACCCGTCACATTCAACCGGCACACGGGAATCGGCGAACCACGGACATCACGCAACCAACCAACTTGCGTTTACCCCCGGCGCGGCTACCATATCGCGTCTCGATTCGGCCGACCGCCCGCGCCTCCCCGCCGGGTCCGACCGCCATCGGGCAGGTAGCTCAGCTGGTAGAGCAATGGACTGAAAATCCATGTGTCGCCGGTTCGATTCCGGCCCTGCCCATTTCCCCCCACCCCCAAGCCACCCGCCCCGCAGCCCTGCGGGGTTTTTTGTTGACCGGCCAGCCCACCGACCACCAGGCAACGGACGCTCGATAGCGCAGCGCATGAAAAAGGTGCCCCGCAACGCGTTGCACCTGGATGCTCCGTGGAGCATGGCCTGCGGATTATTCGGCGGGCCCGATCGCGGGTAGGTGTAAGTCGCCTAGGCGCGGTCGGACTCGGGCTTAATCCAGAATATCCAGCGTCGAGAAATGCCCTGATTCGAGGTATTCGAGGCTGGCGCCGCCGCCGGTGGAGACGTGGCTGACTTTGTCGGAGAGGCCCATTTGTTCGATGGCGGCCGCCGAGTCGCCGCCGCCGATGATGGTGGTGGCGTGGGTGTTGGCGGTGGCGTCGGCGACGGCCTGTGCGACGGCGCGGGTGCCCTGGGCGAACTGGGGCTTTTCGAAGACGCCCATCGGGCCGTTCCAGATGACGGTCTTGGCCTTGGCAATCTCGGCGGCGTAGGCGGCGCGGGTGGCCGGGCCGATGTCGAAGCCGCTCTTGTCGGCGGGGATCTGTCCGCCGGTGACGACCGAGGTTTCGGTCGAGTCGAATCCGTCGGCCACGACGGTGTCGGTGGGCAGCATGATCTTCCCGCCGGCCTTGGCCAGCAGCGATTTGGCGAGATCGACCTTGTCGGGCTCGACGAGGCTCTTGCCCACGGTCTTGCCCTGGGCGAGGAAGAAGGTGTAAGCCATCGCCCCGCCGATCAGCAGCTTGTCGGCCTTGCCCAGGAGCTGTTCGATGACGTTGATCTTGTCGCTGACCTTGGCGCCGCCGAGGATGGCGACGAACGGCCGCTGGGGGTTGCTGACGGCGTCGCCGAGGAACTTGAGCTCTTTCTGGATGAGGAAGCCGATGACGCGCGGCTTGCCGGCCATGGCCTGGGCGGCGCCGAAGGTGCTCGCGTGTTCGCGGTGTGCGGTGCCGAAGGCGTCGTTGACGTAGATGTCGCCGAGCTTGGCGAGCTGGGCGGAAAAGTTGGGGTCGTTCTTCTCTTCCTGCTTGTGGAAGCGGAGGTTTTCGAGCAGGAGGACGTCGCCGTCTTTGAGGGCCGAGGCCATCTGCTCGACCTCGCCGCCGATGCAGTCGGGGGCGAATGCGACGGGCTTGCCCAGCAGTTCGGCGAGCCGGTCGGCCGCGGGCTTGAGCGAATACTTGGGCTCGGGCCCGCCCTTGGGTCGGCCGAGGTGAGACATGAGCACCAGCCGCCCGCCGCGGTCGATGACCGACCTGATCGTGGGCAGCGCCTGGGCGATTCGGCGGTCGTCGGTGATCGTCGAGCCCTCGAGCGGGACGTTGAAATCAACCCGCATCAGCACGCGTTTGCCCTTCACATTCACATCGGCGACGGTCTTGGTGGCCATGTCAGCTCCTTGAAATCAGAGGTCCGGTCGAGCGGTCGCGATGCTAGGGCAGCGGGAAGGGGTGTCAAGCAAAGACAGGCGTCGTCGGGCCCGCTGCGACCAAAGCCCGCAGTGAGCCCTGCCCGCGGTCGCGCCGGCCTGCGATCGGCGCGCCAGGGGCGTCATGCGGCATCGTGCGCCATGTCATGCGGCGGCGATTGATAAACCTCTCGCGCGCCATCACACTCTGAGTCACTATGCCTCTCGACGCTCAGCTTGCCGGGTTGAAGTTTGACAAGGACGGCCTGATCCCCGCGATCGTGCAAGACCACGCCACGGGCCAGGTGCTGATGATGGCGTGGATGAACGCCGAGGCGGTCGAGCGGACCGCCCAGACCGGCAAGACCCATTTCTATTCGCGGTCCCGCGGCAAGCAGTGGCTCAAGGGCGAGTCGTCCGGCCACTTTCAACTGGTCAAATCGATCAAGACCGACTGCGACAAAGACGTGCTGCTGATCGCGGTCGAGCAGATCGGGGCGGCCTGTCACGACGGCTATTACTCGTGCTTCTATCGCCACCACGCGTCGGGCCAGGCCGACTGGTCGATCGTGGGCGAGAAGAAGTTTGAGCCCGAATCGGTCTACAAAAAGTGACCCCGCGTTCCCCGCCTTCGGCCGTGTCCGCTGCGCCCGGCGACACACCCGCGGGCGGGTCATCGCCGCCGCGCG
>CAZBOE010000205.1:0-7752 GCA_964493365.1 uncultured Tepidisphaeraceae bacterium
GACACGACCAGGATGGCGCCGTCCATCTGGGCGGCACCGGTGATCATGTTCTTGATGTAGTCGGCGTGACCGGGGCAGTCGACGTGGGCGTAGTGACGGGTGTCCGACTCGTATTCCACGTGAGCGGCCGCGATGGTGACGGTCTTGGTCGAGTCACGCTCGGTGCCGCCTTTGGCGATGGACTTGTAGTCCTTGGCTTCGGTGCCGAAGCGTGCCGCCGAGCGGGCCGAGAGGGCCGCGGTCAGAGTGGTCTTGCCGTGGTCGATGTGACCGATGGTGCCCACGTTTACGTGGGGCTTCTTACGTTCGAATACGCCCTTCGCCATGGTGGCCTCCGTAGGGGATTGCCGATGCCTGTAAAACCGATTGCCGACGCCGCCGTGCCTTAGAGACCGTCGTGTCTAACGAGACCGGGTCCCAGAGACCGCGTTTGAATCAGACCCGTCGCACGGGTGCGTGCCTGTCATCGGCAACCGCAGGGACGAGGGCCGGCAATCCTGTTCCTTAATTCCAAAGCTGCCACTGGGGCTTGAACCCAGGACCTCCACCTTACCAAGGTGGCGCTCTACCACTGAGCTATGGCAGCGTGGACGCCACAGGCCCAACTTCAAGCCAGTGGGCTCCCCCGCCCACGCTTGCGCGTACAGGGAGCGTTGGGAGGGGCGAAAGTATATTGGCGCGCGGGGGGTTGTCAAATAGCCCGGCGGCAGGCTCTGAGGCGACGGCTGGGTGGTTTACCGGTTCGGCTCGTCGGCGGCCGGCGCGGCAAGCTCACGGCGGACCTTGTCGAGCTGCTGCCGGAAGTCGGGGTTTGACAGCAGCATATGGGCCGCCCGGGCGCCGAGGATCTGTCCGGCAACCACGTCGCTGGGGAAATGGACGCCCAGCTGGACGCGTCCCCAGGCGGTTTCAAGGGCGTAGTCGATCAGGGCAGGCCGCTGGTCGGGAAACAGCTCGGTGAGAATGAGGGCGAAGGCCATCGTGCGGGCGCCGTGGCCGGAGGGGTAGCTGGCGTCATCAGACTTCATGGCAACCAGGTTTCGGACGCGGGGATCGACATCGAACGGGCGCGTGCGACGGAAATGGGCCTTGGCTTTGGCCTGGGCCGCCAAGACGTCGGACTGCACCTGCGCGAACAGGACCGCGGTGAGCGGGTGGGTTTGGGCGGCGGGCGGCGTGGGGCCCGGCGCGACGAGGCGTGTGAAGCGAAAGACGTCGAAGGCGCGGTCTTCGTCGAGGCGTGCATCGAGGGTGGCCGGTCGATGACTGCACGCCGATCATGGCGGCGGCCTCGGCGGCCGAGCCGCGGGCGGGCGGCGGCGGGACGAGCGTGAGGGGGTCGATCTGCTCGACATCGACATAGCGTGGAGCGGCGGGCGGAGCCGCGACGCCCAGTGTCGCCAGCGAGCCGAGAAGACACACGACAACCAGCGGCACCTTTTGGACCATGCCCCCATGTTAACGCGGGCGGCCGACCCGGCGAGAGGTTGCCGGCGGGCCATGCGGGAAGGCGGCTTGAGGCGTGTGGGGGCCGTGCAGGGCATGCCGCTGGCGGGTTGGTGTGTGGAAGGGCTTGGCGCGTGGAAGGGCTTGGTGTGTGGAAGAGCTCGGTGTGTGGAACGGCTTGGCGCGTGGAAGGGTTTGGTGTGTGGAAGAGCTCGGTGTGTGGAAGGGCTTGGCGCGTGGAAGGGGTCGGCCCGCGGAGGGGCTTGGCGTGTGGAACGGCTTGGCGTGTGGAGGGGCGGGGTGTCGGTGTCGTTGCGGTTGACGGGGTGGATGTGGATAGTGGGCGCATGGCCAGAGGCGCACAGCGGTTGACGATCTACTGCAACATGGTGATGAGCGAGGCGCAGCGGCAGTTGCTGCTGGGGCAGGTGGGGTCGCACAAGGTGATTTTTCCGACGGTTGAGGTGTTGACGAACTTTACGGCCGGGCCGAGCGATCCGGCGTCGCAGGATGCGCAGGTGATGTTCGGGCAGCCGTCGGTGGGCGACGTGGTGAGCTCGCGGAAGCTGAAGCTGGTGCAGTTGACCAGCGCGGGCTACAGCCGGTTTACCGAGCCGTCGGTCCGCGAGCATGTGCGGTCGAGGGGGATTGTGCTGTGCACGTCGTCGACGATCGGGGCCGACCCTTGCGCGCAGCACATCCTGTCGATGATGCTGGCGTGTGAGCGTCGGCTGTACCAGGCGTATGACGAGCAGCGTGGGGGGCGAGGGTGGCCGATGGAGGCGATGCGGGAGTCGGCGCGGGTGCTGACGGGTCAGAATGCGCTGATCATCGGGCTGGGGACGATCGGCCGACGGCTGACGGAGCTGCTGGCGCCCTTTCGGATGAACGTCACGGCGACGCGTCGGACGATTCGCGGGGATGAACCGGTGCCGACGTTTAAGCTGACCGACACCGATCGGCTGATTCCGCAGGCGGATCATGTGATCAACATTCTGCCCGAGGGTTCGGAGACGGAGCAGTATTTCAACGCCGGCCGGCTGTGGCGGATGAAGCCGGGGGCGGTGTTTTACAACATCGGGCGGGGCAGCACGGTGGACCAGGATGCGCTGCGGCAGGTGCTGGCGCAGGGGCGGATTCGGGCGGCCTACCTCGACGTGACGACGCCGGAGCCGCTGCCGACGGACAACCCGCTGTGGACGACGCCCAATTGCTATATCACGCCGCACATGGCCGGCGGGCTGGCGACGGAGAACGAAGAACTGATCAAGCATTTCGCCTACAACCTCGAGCGGTACAGTGCCGACCTGGAACCGCGGGACCGGGTGATGTGAGGAAAGTGGGGAGTGGGGAGTGGGGAGTGAGAAGTGGGGAGTGAGGAGTGAGGAGTGACGGATTGATGGAGACGGGGCTATGGGGAGGGGGTGGAGGTTGGGGGTGTGGTGGTCAGTGCGTGGCTCGTCAATGCGTCACTTGTCAATGCGTCACTTGTCAATGCGTCACTTTTCAATGCGTTAGTTTTCAGTGCGTGAGTTTATGGTTTGTTGGTGTTTGGCGTGTCGAATGGTGTTGGTTGTTGTGGGTTATGGGAGTTATCGATGATGGTGTTTACCAATGTGAGCATGGGGTCGGGGTTGCGGGCGGAGTTGGAGCGCGGGGTGGCGCCGGCGCGGGTGGTGGTGGGTGAGGCGGCGTCGATCCTGGTGGTCGGCAAGGCCGATCCGGCGGCGATGGAGGCGGAGGTGATCTTCGGGCAGCCGCCGGTGGATGTGGTGATGGGCAACGAGAAGCTGCGGTTCGTGCAGCTGACGACGGCCGGCTATACGCGGTATGACCGGGCGGACGTGCGGGCGCGGCTGTCGGAGCGCGGGGTGGTGATGGCCAACGCGTCGACGGTGTTTGCCGAGCCGTGTGCGCAGCATGCGCTGATGCTCATGCTGTGCCACGCGCGGCAGATGGGGCCGGCGGCGGCGGATCAGTTGTCGGCGCGGTCGTGGGTGCAGGCGCCGATGCGGCAGCGGTCGGTGTTGCTGGGGGGTCAGCATGTGGTGATCGTGGGGTATGGGGCGATCGGCATGCGGCTGGTGGAGTTGCTGCGGCCGTTTGGCGTGGCGATCACGGCGGTCCGTCGGACGCCGCGGGGCGACGAAGGGGTGGAGACGGTGGGGATGGAGGCGGTCGACGCCCTGCTGCCCCGGGCGGATCATGTGATGAACATCCTGCCCGAGGGGCCGGGAACGGTGGGCTATTTCGACGCGCGGCGGCTGGGGCTGATCAAGCGCGGCGCGGCGTTCTACAACATCGGCCGCGGGACGACGGTGGACCAGGCGGCGCTGGTCGCGGCGCTGGGGTCGGGGGAATTGGCGGGCGCGTACCTCGACGTGACCGACCCCGAACCACTGCCGAGCGGACATCCGCTATGGACGACGCCCAACTGCTGGATCACGCCGCATACGGCGGGCGGGTTTGTCGGAGAGAACGAGGCGCTGGTCAGGCATTTTGTGAGCAATTACAAGCGGTTCTCGGAGGGCAAGGCGGTTCGGGATCGGATCTTTGGTTGACGGACGGGATTGGGGCGGCCGGCACGGGATGCCTGCGGGCGTGGCGTCTTTGGGCTCGGCGGTTTTGGGCCTGGGGGCTTTGGGCTGGGTATATTCGGGCTTGGGGTGTTCGGGCTTGGGATCTTCGGGCTAAGCTATTTCTGGCTTGGGGGCATCCTGCTCAACCGGCCGCGGCCGGCGAGGTGCGGACAGGCCCTGAATCGGCTTGTTGCGCAGTCGGGGGGATGGCGGTGGTGGCGGGCAAGACGGGCGTGGCCGAACGGGCGACAGCCTACACCCTCACACGACCTGGCATGAAAAGCCACCGATCGGAGTTGAACCGATAACCGCCGGTTTACAAAACCGGTGCTCTGCCAATTGAGCTACGGTGGCGAGAACGAGTTGTTTTGATGAGTGGGGAGTGAGGAGTGGGGAGTGGTAAGTGAGGAGTGAGGAGTGAGCATATGTCTTGCTGCGGATCACTTGCCAGTCCTCGCTTGTCACTTCTCACTCATCACTTCTCACTCCTCACTTCTCATTTCTCTACTGGACGATTTCGGCGATCTTGAATTCCATTGTGCCACGGGGGGCTTTGACTTTCACGGTGTCGCCGACGCGGGCTTTGAAGAGGGCTTCGCCCATGGGGCTGGAGACGGAGACGGGGAGGATGTCGGAGTCGGCCGAGGGGGGCACGGCTTCGCCGACGAGGCGGACGAGCTGTTCGGAGTCGTCGTCGAGGTCGATGAGTTTGACGGTGTGGCCGAGGAAGACGAGGTCTTCGGGGACGTTGTCGGTGTCGACGACGGCGGTGTTCTTGATCTTGGACTCGATGGCGGCGAGTTCGCGTTCGAGGTTGCGGTTCTCTTCCTTGGCGAAGTGGTACTCGGCGTTTTCGGAGAGGTCGCCGAGGGCGGCGGCCTTGTTGATGCGGTCCTGGACGTCGAGCTTGGCCTTGTAAAGCTCCTGCCGTTTGCGCTCGAGTTCTTCGCGTTCGGTTTTGCTGACGATCTGCATGGGAGTCTCCAGGGCAACTAAAGAGGACGGGAAGCGTGGGCACGCGTCCGACGAGGTTGGGGCAGGTCGATCGGGATCGACCCCGTTCAAGGGGCTCTCGGACGGGCACGCGGGTGTCCGCGCGTGGATGCATGCGAACCGTCGCCTGCCGCCACGCACGAGCCCGGCGGCGTCACCATCCGCCCGGCGGGAAAAGGTCTCCAATTAACGCGAAACACCGCGCGACGGCCGCGCGGTGATTAAACCGGGGGCATTGTATCCGGCAGGATGGCCGGGGGGAAGCACGAAACGAGCGGGCGGAACCGGGAAAAGGGGCCCAGGGGTTAGCCCGGTTGATCCCGGGACGATGCCGGGGCGCCTTGATCAGCGGGAGGTTGTTTTGCGGGAGGTTGTTTTACGGGAGGTTGTTTTACGGGAGGTTGTTTGACGGGCACTTAGTATTGGCCGATGCGGAAGCGTTTGCGGTAGTCGCGGGGGGTCATGCCGGTGACGGCGCGGAAGGCGATGCCCAGGCGGGTGGGGTCGGAGTAGCCGCAGCTGGAGGCGATCTGGGCGATGGGGGCGTCGGATTCGGTGAGCATGCGCTTGGCGTGACCGACGCGGACGCGCTGGATCTCGCCGAAGACGCTGCGTCCGAGGAGGCGGTGGAAGCGGCGTTCGAGCGACCGTCGGCCGATGGGGATCTCGCTGACGACGTCGCCGACGGAGAGGGGGCGGCAGGCTTCTTTTCGGATGAGGCTGAGGGCGCGGGAGACTTCGGTGTCGGTGACGGCCAGGACATCGGTGCTCTGGCGTGAGGCGATTTCGCCGCTGGGGGGCACGAGGACGGGGCCGGTGGGCATGGGTTGCCTGGCCAGGAGCTGGCCCATGAGGCGCATGCCTTCGGAGCCGACGGGTTCGGAGGGGAGGCGGATGCTCGAGAGAGAGGGTGTGACCAGCAGGTTGAGCAGTTCGTCGTCGTCGACGCCCAGGACGGCGATGTCGTCGGGGACGGCGGCGCCGATGGATCGAGCGGCGACGAGGACCATGTGGGCGAGGTCGTCGGAGGCGGCAAAGACCGCGACCGGTTTGGGGAGGGAGGCGAGCCAGTCGCCGATGAGTCGCTGGCGGACGACGCCGTCGCCGGCTTCGGCGAGGACGGAGAGGGTGAAGGGGTTGTCGTTGCTGCTGGTGTCTTGGAGCCGGGCGCGCAGGCCCTGGGCGCGGAGGCGGGCGAAGCCGGTGCCCATGTTGCCGAAGAAGCCGAAGTGGGTGAAGCGCCGGCCGCGGAAGTAGTCGGCGGCGAGGGCGCCGACGGCGAGGTCGTCGGGGACGACGGTGGGAAAAGGCATGTCGGGGATGAGGTTGCCGATGCTCACGCAGGGCCGACCGCTGGCGAGGATGTCGTCGACCATCCAGGGGTGGTGTGCCTGGAGGATCAGGCCATCGACGTCCCAGCGGGAGACCGGTTCGACCTGCTGGTCGAAGTGTCGCAAACGTTCGACGGCAACGTTCCAGCCGTGGGTTCGTGCGAAGGAGAGGACGCCGCGAATCACCCCCCTGCCGTAGGCGCCGACGGGGTCGACCAGCAGGCCGATACGCGGAAACTCCGTAGAACTGTGCTCGTTATGCATGACGCTGCCCGCCGGTGCGCCTGACGCAAAGCGCAGAGAGATTGTCACGAAAAGGCCTGTTGGTCAAGTGTCGCACGGCGCATATTGAGCCCGAGGACAAGACCCACAGTTTAAGCCGGACATGACCATGACACGTCGAGACACATGCTGCGGTTTGCGGGGATTCACGCTGGTCGAGTTGCTGGTTGTGATTGGGATTATTGCGCTGCTGATCTCGATCCTGCTGCCGACGCTGGGGAAAGCGAGGCAGTCTGCCAACAGTCTTGCGTGCCAGAGCAACCTTCGGCAGGCGGGCCTGGCGTCGATGATGTACGCGCAGGAGTACAAGCGATTTCCGATCGCGGTGAGCCTTGGCTGGACGCGTCCTTACTGGACGGACCTGCTGCTGGTGTACATCAACGCCAAGGCGAAGACGAACACGGGCAACGAGTATGACGAGCGGCTGTACAGCAAGGCGTTTGTTTGTCCTGATGCGCAGCCGGCCGGCTTTGTTCATTACAGCGCTCACCCGCGGCTGATCCCCAACCTCAACCGCAACGACGACCGGGGCCGGCCGCTCAGGCCGTTCAAGCCGACCGACCTGCGGCGCAGTTCGGAGGTGGTGATGTTCTTCGACGGGTCGCAGCTGATGTATGAGAAGTCGGGCGAGAACAACTTCGGCAACGCCGAGCACGACGCGTTCAACATCAACGCCAGCGGGATTTTCTGGCACTACTTCGTGTACGGCGGCTGGGGCGCCGGGGGTATCGGCAACGTCAACGCGGATCACCCGGTGATCACATACGGCGTCAACGGCGACGCCGACAGCGACAGCTCGCCCAATCGGGGGCACATCCGCTGGCGTCACATGAACAACACCGCGGGGGTGTTTGCCTTCGCCGACGGTCACGTGGAGACGCTGCGGATGAACAAGCGATCGAGCGTCTACCCGCAGTGGCGCAACGTCGGCGACGGGGGCGAGCTTCGCCAGCGGAACGTGATGCTGGTTGACCCGTCGAAGATCTAGCGGCGGGTGATCGCGGTCCGCGGGCAACAAACGATTGGGGGCGGGAGGCTGTTTGCCGGGGCTGACGTCTTCGGGGGCTGAAGTAGTTGGGGCTGAAGTAGTGGGGGCTTGAGTGGCGGGGGGTTGAGCATCG
>CAZBOE010000206.1:0-206 GCA_964493365.1 uncultured Tepidisphaeraceae bacterium
GCATGTCACCATGGTCGATCTCAAGTCGACCATCCTCCAGTTCGTGAAAGCCTACTTCGGCGAACAGACCCGCGTGCGCTTCAGGGCCAGCTTCTTCCCCTTCACCGAGCCCAGCGCCGAGGTCGACGTCTGGTTCGAAGACAAGCAGCGATGGATCGAGCTCGGCGGCTGCGGCATGGTCCACCCCAACGTGCTGACCGCCTGCA
>CAZBOE010000206.1:271-7272 GCA_964493365.1 uncultured Tepidisphaeraceae bacterium
ATACGCCGTCCACGACATCCGACAGTTCGTCGAGAACGACATCCGCTTCCTCGGCCAGTTCTGACGCATCTGCCGCGGTCACGCCGCCCAACGGGCGTCTACCCGGCATGCGGCTCAGGCGTGCCGCGGAGCGCGGTCTCCTCACTGTGTTTACGCAACGGGTGTCGAGCGCGCGGATGGTGGTGCGATGGCTGTCGAGACAGCGGCGAGTCGCCGGGCAGCCCCCAACCCAACCTCAAACCCCGGCCAGTTCGGATGTCTCGGCCCTGATTCGCTCCAGCAGCGCGCGGTGCAGCTTCATCGTCACCGGCCCCGGCTCGCCGCCGGCGACTTCTTCGCCGTCCCAGTGCGAGACCCAGCTGATCTCGCGTGTCGTGCTGGTGATGAACAGTTCCCGGGCGCTCTTGGCCTGTTCGACAGTGAGCGTGGTCTCCGACGTCGCGATGCCCAGCTTCGACGCGATCTCCAGCAGCACCGCGCGCGTGATGCCCGGCAAAACCTTGGGCCCCACCGGATGGGTCACCAGCGTGCCGCCCTTGGCCGCGACAACCGCAAAAAGGTTGCTCGCGCAGCACTCGGTCACCACGCCGTTTTCGACAAACACCGCCTCGTCGCAGCCCGCCTCCACCGCCCGGTTCTTCGCCAGCACGTTGGGCAGCAGCGCGATCGACTTGATCCAGCACCGCTTCCACCGCTCGTCTTCCACCGTCACCAGCTTCGCGCCCGGCGCCGTTCCCGGCGCAGGCACGGGCGGCAGCGCCCGGTTGTAGAAATACAGCGTGGGCGTCGCGCGCTTGCCCCGACCCGCGGCCGGCAGGTTTTCCGCAAACACGTGGTTGCGCGGCGACACCCCGCGCGAGAGCTGAAGGTAGATCATCCCGTCGCGCATGCCGCTCGCCTTGAGCAGCGACTTGACCTCACCCGCCAATTCGCCGACGCCCATCGGCATCGAGACGCGAATCCCCTCGGCCGAGCGCGCGAGCCGCTCGAGGTGGTCGCTCAGCGTGAACGGCACCCCGCTGTAAACCCGCATCACCTCATAGACACCGTCGGCGAACTGCGCACCGCGATCCTCGATCTCCAGCGTCGCCTCACTCAGCGGGGTCACTCGGCCGTTAAACCAGATCAGCTCTTTCATACTCGCGACAAAACCTCTGAAACAGGCTCCCAAATCACACTGACCCGGCCCATAAACCTGCCGCCGACAGTGCTAAGGCTATATCATCGACCACGTGAGCCGAATTTCCACGCAAAACCCGGCCGACCTTTCTAACCGCACCACCGGCGCCGATAAGTCCAGCACGGATACGGCAGTAACGCAAGAGTCTACATGGACGGATACCCTGTTGGTCAACCCCCATGCGGTGTCCGATAAGCCACGCCGCGTCCGGGCCATGTTTGCCGCCATCGCGGGCAGCTATGACCTCAATAACCGCCTGCACAGCCTCGGGTTAGACCAGCACTGGCGTCGAAAGGCGGTCAGGCTCGCCGGCCTCAAGCCGACCGACACCGTCGTCGATGTCGCCTGCGGCACCGGCGACCTCACCCTCGCCCTCACGCACGCCCTGTGGCCCAAACCGGGCGATTGGCCGCCCGCGCGCGGGCAGGTCATCGGCATCGACTTTACGTATGAAATGCTCCCCCACGCGCGCCGGAAGGCCCGGGCGCTCAACGAGGACGACTCGCGGCCGGGCGCCCGCGCCCTCACCACCGACGACCACATTCTCTGGCTCAACGGCGACGCCGAGGCCCTGCCCCTGCCCGACGCCAGCGCCGATGTCGTCACGATCGCCTTCGGCATCCGCAACGTTCAAGACCCCGCGGCGGCGCTGCGCGAGTTCCGACGCGTGCTCCGCCCCGGCGGACGGCTCGTGATCCTCGAGTTCTCCCAGCCGCGCAGCCGAATCATCCGGTTCTTCAACGACCTCTACTGCGCCCGCATCATGTCCCACACCGCCACCTGGATCAGCCGCGACCGCAGCGGGGCCTATAAGTACCTGCCCACGTCGGTTCGTACGTTCATCGACACGCCGGCCCTTCTCCGGCTCATGGCCGATACCGGCTTCGAGCGCGTCGCCGCCCACCCCATGACCCTGGGCGTCTGCACCGCCTATCTCGGCCACACCGCCAGCTGACCCGCCCCCGGCCCTCGGGCGACGCCAACCGGTGGTGCCCGCGTGCCTAAACGTGGTGAGCCATCGCTGGTGCGGGAATGCGGCACTTCAGGGGCCGGAGGATCACCGCCCCGTCGTTTGAGATCGAGCGCCACCCTACTTCACATCCCGCGTTGGTCGGAGCCGGCTTCTTCGAGCACTACGCCCGGCAGGCGCTCGAGAAGGAAGGTGGCGAGCCGTTTGCCGTCGCGGTCGAGGTAGGCAAACCGGCCTTCGCCCAGGGTAGCCTGAATGGGCTCGAGCGGCTGCGCGAGGCTGGCCAGTGAAGCAGCATCGGGTGTGAGCCCGCCGCGCTGCCAGCCACCCGGCGGACGGTTTCGAGGACGATCGATCGGTGTGCCGGAGAGCGACCCAGGATCGGGGGTAGCCACGATCCCCTCGCCAGTGCCCTGCCAGCCCGGGCCGCGAAGCCCGCCTCCGTCCAAGCTCCCGCGGCGGACCACCGCCACGGTCACGACCACGAGGGTCAGCCCTGCGATGAGGGCGGCCGCCATCGTCCGGCTGATCAACGGCAACGCCCACCACGGCCGACGGGTTTCTGCTGCTGCCGCGTCGGCGGCGCGGACGCGGCGGACCTGCGCCATCACTCGCTCGTGAAGCGGCTCCGAGAAAGCCGGCGCTTCGTCACCGAAGCTCGCTTCCTGCCGAAGCAGCTTACCCACGGGGTCACGTCGCCCGGATCGGTCGGCCTTGTCTTCCTGCCCGTCGCTCATGACACGTCTCCCGATCTTAACGCCGCCGGCGGGCGGTCCGTTTGTGCCCGCGCTGATCGCACCTCACCCCGCGCCGCGACGCCGGGTCTGCGGGCCGCTTCTCCAGCGGTTGCCCGGTCTGTCGCCTCGTCAACCGCTCGAAGCGATCCGTCGGGCGTGACGTGCCCGGCCAGCCGATGCCGCGCCCGGTGGAGCATCGTCTTGACCGAGACCCATGACCGTCCCATCACCCGCGCCACGTCGCCGGCCGGCATTTCCTCGACATAGAACAGCCACAGCGCCGTCACCTGGTCGTGGCTCAGTTCGCGCCGCGCGACCGACCAGAGCGACTCCCGCGCCTCCCGCGCGATCGCCTCCTGCGGCGGGCCGGGCGAAGGATCGCCCAGTGATTCGGCCAGGCCCTCTCCCGCAGTCCTGCGTTCAGCGGCATCGCTGCGCCCACGGCTGACCGCGATGCGATACGCGATGGTGAAGAGCCAGGGCCTGAACCGCGCACCTGTCCGATATCGCCCGATCGCCCGATAGGCCCCGATCAGCGCCTCCTGCGCCACATCCTCGGCATCCCGACGCGAAGGAAAACGCCGCTGCAGAAACCGCACGAGCGGCACCTGGCTCCGCCTTGCCAGTTGATCAAACGACGCGAGGCAGCCCCGCGCCGCCGACTCGGCCAGCCTCTCGTCGGTGAGACCGCCGTGGCTCGCCGACGCGTCGGCCCCGGCCACGTGCGTGTGCGGGTCGGCCGTGCCGTCGCACCTCGGGTGCGCGACGTGCCCTTCGCCGGCCTTCGCGATGCAAAAGGCCGCGTCGTGTGCCGACGGCTCGATTGGTCCCTCACTGACCATTGCCGCGCCCAGCATGAACACCATCCGCGAACGTTAACGCCGCATCATTCGTCTCGGCCGAACCGGCCTCGCGGGCCCTGCCCGTCGGCCTGTTCGATCATCGTCCTGATCGTTTCCACGGGCACGGGCAGCTCCACGCGGAGCGTTGTGCCCTCGAGCGTGACCACCGCACGAGCCACCGCGTCGGCCGCCGTCCGCGCCGCGGGCCGGGCTGCTTCGCCGCTGCCGCCGAGCATGACCATGGCCCGCATGCCTTCGAGGATGGTCTGGGCCTGCCTGGCCTTGTCGGCATCGGTCGTGGTGAGCGATCCGCGGATCGAAAGGTCATCGCCTTTTTCCGCGACCGACAGCTTGGCCGACCGGGCGAACGCCACGATCGGATTATCGGGCGCCGCGCCGCTGCGGGCGAGTTCGGAGAGGTTCTCGCCCGAGACAAAGAGCATTGCCCCGTCGCCCGCGTCTTTGAGCAGCGTCGCGTCGGCCGACATGGACGGCGCCCGGCCGGCCACGACATCGACCGCGGCGGTGACCGCGTCGCGGTCTTCGCCCATCACCACGTTGCTGCCGCCGACGATGGCGGCATAGCGGCGTCGATCTCCCTGGCGCTCGATCCAGGTATGCAGCGGCTGCCCGGCATGCTCGCCTGTTTCGTAGGTCGCGTTGAGCTTGAGCGCCGCGACCAGCCGCTGCGGGTCGATGACGGCATGGATGACGACCACAGCCGACTCGGGTCCGAACGCGCTCCCGGTGACGGTCACGCCGCGGATGTCTTCCGGCACGCGTGTGCCCAGGAGCGTGCCCAGCCCTTCGAGCTGCTGCTTGACTCGCCCGCCCGACCGCTCGTCCGCCTTTGCCCAGACCGCTTCCCAGACCTTGGACCGCTGCACCGCCGACATATCGAGGTGGGCCACCCACTTCGCCCCGGCCGGCACGACCCGCGGATCGAGGGCGTCCGCCCGCGCGGTGCCCGCCGACATCGCGGTCAGGCCCAGGGCCGCCGCCAGGGCCAAAGGGGTCAGGTTTCGTCGCCACATTGCCGAACCGCGTGCCATGACAACCTCCACGTGCCGTTCCCCGTGCTGTCGACCGCATCGGAGACCACTCTCCGCGCCCGGCGTTTCGCCGGCTCCCAAACACCACTACGCACGCCGCCCGGTTGCGGTTACACCCGGCCGCGGGCCCGACCGCGCGGCAAGGGCCGCCGTCTTCTGCACACACCCGCCGGCGCGGCTACACTTGGCAGGACATGCACATTGTCACCGCCATCACCGGCGCCTCCGGCGCACTCTACGCCCAGCGTTTCATTCAGGGCCTCGTCGGCGCGGGGGTTGATGTTCACCTGGTCGTGTCGCCGCTGGGACGTCGGCTGATCCACGACGAACTGGGCATGGAAAAGATCGACCTCGACCGCCTCGCCGGCACGTCAGATCACCGGATCACATTGTATAATTACAACGACGTCGGAGCCCGGCTGGCCTCGGGATCATTCATGCACGACGGCATGGTCATCGTCCCCTGTTCGTCCAAGACCCTCGCGGAAGTCGCCTGTGGTCTGGGTGAGAACCTCATCGCCCGGGCGGCCTCCGTGACCATCAAGGAGCGTCGCACACTGATCGTGGCTCACCGCGAGATGCCGCTGTCGCCGATTGACCTGAACAATTACAAGATCCTTTCCGACGCCGGCGTCGTGCTGTGCCCGACCAATCCCGGCTTCTACCTCAACCCAACCCGCGTCCTGGATATCGTGGACTTCGTGGCCGGCAAATTGCTTGATCTGCTCAAGGTCAAACACAACCTTGCCATCCGCTGGGACCCGGACCACCCGCGCCCGCCGATGGATGTTGCCGCCCACGCATCGCTCAAGATCTCGCCATGAAAACAACGCTGCTTCATGTCGACCAGCGCCTGCACATCGGGGTGAGCATGCTCGTCTCGCCCACCGATATCGATGTCAAAACCGTCCGCCTCCATGCCCGGGGCGTCATGATCGGCGGGCCCGACGACGGCGCGACTTTCGACAAGGCCCAGGACCTGGCTCGGGGCGGTCAGTTTCCCATCGGGCCCCATATCGTGCTCACCGTTCTCGATCTCGTGGGCGATGCGGTGCGGCTGGGCGTGCTGGCGCCGCCGCGGCTTGTCCTGGCGATCGACGCCCGCCAATAGCCGGCGCATCGCCCCCGGCGCTCGGCAAGCCACGGCTTTCAATTCGCCCGAAACCCCCTCGGCCGACCGCCTGCGTCCGCTACCATTGGCGAAGATGAACGTGTGCAGCCCGCCTACCCCGCCTCGCACGACCCGCCGCCCGGCAGAGTGCCGCCCGCTTGTGTGGGCGACGCCCGCGGCTCGGGCGTTCGGCCGGCGCGAGCCCCACTTGGCGGCCCGGCATTCGTCGGCCGTTCACTTGTCACCCCTTGTGCGACCACCGCTCCCGTGACCACCACCCTCGCCCCAGCCCCGACGTTCGTCTCGCGCCTCGCCGCCCTCGCCGGCGACATCAAGCTCTCGCACAGCGTGTTCGCGCTGCCCTTTGCGCTGTTGTCGACGTTTCTCGCGGCCGGTGGTGCTCCCGCGCTCGGGCAATTGGCGCTGATCGTGTTGTGCATGGTGTCGGCCCGCACGGTCGCCATGACCGCCAACCGCCTGCTCGACGCGCGTATCGACGCCGCCAACCCGCGGACCGCGCGGCGCGCCATCCCCGCCGGGCGTCTCTCCCCGGCCTTTGTCCTTGGCGCCCTGATCGGGTGCGCCGCCGCCTTCGTGGCGGCTGCGGCGCTGTTTTGGCCGTTGTATGACAACCCTTGGCCACTGCTGCTGTCGCCGGCAGTTCTCGCGTTTCTCTGCGGCTATCCGCTGCTCAAGCGCTTCACCCGTCTGTGTCACTATTACCTGGGCGCGGCCCTGGCCCTCGCCCCGGTTTGCGCGTGGATCGCCATCGCCGGCGCGCCCGGGTGGCCGGCGTGGGTGTTGTTCGCGGCCGTGCTGACGTGGACCGCGGGCTTCGACATCCTCTATGCCACTCAGGATTTCGACGCCGACCGCCGCCTGGGCCTGCATTCCATCCCCGCGGCCGTGGGCATCCCCCGCGCCCTGCTGATTGCCCGCCTCACCCACACGCTCAGCGCCGCCGCCCTGCTATGCCTCCCGCTGGCCACCAACCTGCTGGGCCCTGTCTATCTCGTCGGGGCCGCGCTGGCGTGCGTCCTGCTGATCATGCAGCACCTGCTCGTCCGCCCGACCGACCTCTCCCGCATCACCCTCGCCTTCTTCACCCT
>CAZBOE010000206.1:7328-7603 GCA_964493365.1 uncultured Tepidisphaeraceae bacterium
CCAGCCCCTCAACCGCGCCCGGCTTAGGTCTGGCGTTGCGCAGGCCCCTTGGCCGAAAGCCCTGTGATCGCCCCGCGAGCTCGGTTATCGTCGTCTTATGCAGCATCCACGCCCGGCAATCTTCGTCGCAACGGCTGCCCTGCTTCTGACGGCCATCGCCTCACGAGGCCAATCCCCCTCGACGGCCGCCGACGCCGCGCCGCCGGCTGATGTCGCGCCGCAAGACGCCGCCGCCCCGGCGACGACCGCGCCCGCGTCGGCGAGCGTGTCGCTCC
>CAZBOE010000207.1:0-7591 GCA_964493365.1 uncultured Tepidisphaeraceae bacterium
AGGCCCGAATCTGCTCGGGCGTCAGGTCGCGCGCCACATGGACGGGCACGTCGGCCAGGCCGAGCTTCTGCGCCGCCTTCCAGCGCGTGTGGCCGACGATGATCACGTTCTGCTCGTCCACCACGATCGGCTGGCGGAAGCCGAACTCGCGCAGGCTGGCCGCCACGGCGTCCACGGCCTGGTCGTTGATCCGGGGTTGGCCTCGTAGGGCCGCACGTCGTCGATGTTCACCAGCTTGACGTCCATGTCCCGTTCTCCTCTGGGGGGCCGGCGGGTTGTTCGCTACGCGCAACAAACAAAAAGCCGCCGCCCGACCGTTCCCGCCGCGGTCAGCATGCCAATCTGGCAGGTAGGACCCATGCTGCGGCCCTTCTCTCGAACTTTGAGCGCGAACTTGAAGCGCGCGCTCCAACTTCGGGCGGGCGGCGAAGTTCGAGCGCCGCCGCCCGGGGGGTATGGGGGGTGTGCGCGCGCTAAAAGTTCGGCCTCGAAGTTGAAGCGCACGGAACTTTGAGCGCTCAACCTTGAGCGCTGGAAGTTCGGCGCGCTCGAAGTTCGCGCGGGTGCACTCACGACGACTGCTCCTCCTGACCGGCCAGCGTGTAGTGCGCTCGGCCCCCACGACCGGTTCGCTGGCACCGGATCAACCCCTGGGACTCGGCGATGTCGAGCAGGTCAGCGACCCGCCGCCACGACAGGCCGGGTTCGTCCCTGGTGGCATCCCGGAGTGCGGCCTTCGACATCGGCCCATCGGAAATGAACGCCTCGACGAACCGCTCGACGGTCCACTGCGGCGATGGCGATTCGTCAGGATTCTTCGCCTCCTTGCGCCGCGCCGGCCTGGCGCCTCGAAGGGCCAAGGGGTCAAGTTCGGGCGCGGCTTTCCATAGCGGGAACAGCCAGCGCAACGCCATCGGCTCGATGGGAGGCCATGACCGCACGGCCGCTTCGAGCACGACCGCACCCGGCTCTTCGTGCGGCCGGAGCACGAGATGGGTGTCGGTCGCGCGGCTCTGGCTCCCGGCGCCCGCGCCGACATCCGTGACCACCTTCGCCGACTGAGTGCCCTTGGTCGAGTGATGGATCAGCACGAACGAGCCGCCCAGCCGATCGGCCAGCGCGTCCACGTGGTTGTAGATGTTGGCCATCGTGCCGTTGTCGTTCTCGTCCATGTCCCGCGGCATGAAGCGGTAGAACGCATCCAGCACGACCAGGCCGAAGCGCCCGGGTTCGATCGACTCGAAGTACTTGCCGAGTGAGAAGATGTCGCGGAGCTGGCCGCGCAGGCTCTGTACGGATATCGTCTCGGCGATCTCGTTCATGCCGATGCGCAGGCACTCGGCGACGTGCGGGATGCGGTGCGCGAGCGTTTCGGGGTGCAGCTCGTTGTCGATGATTAGCACGTTGCCGGTGATGGTCTCGAACGTGTCGAGCCACTTGCGGCCCGTGGCGACCGCCATCGCCAGTGCCAGCACCAGCCAGCTCTTGCCGGTCTTGCTCGGGGCGATCACATTCATCGTCTCGCCGCGGCGTAGCAGGCCGTGGATGACTGGCGGGCGCAGTGTGCGGTGCGTCGCCATCAACTCGCGAACGGTCAGCGGCACGGGCTGAGCAGGCGGCCTGCGGTCCTGTGCCCAGTGGTTTTCGGCGATCGCCACCGAGACGGCGTCGGGCTCGTACCGGGCGATGCTTGCCGCAGTGCGCTCGACCTCGCGCAGTGGCAGCGGCGGCGTGCACCGATCGGCGTTGACCTGCCGAAGGGCGGCGAAGATCTCGGCCTGCGACATGCCGACGCGGCGCATCGCGCCGGCCAGGCGCGCGAGCGTCTCGTTGCGCTGCCCTTCGGGGATGGCGTTCGCCGCGGCACCATCGATGGTCACACCGTGTGACGCCGCCAGTGCGTCAAGCAGCACAACCAGCCACGCGGGCGGCTCGGGTAACCGTTGCGGCGGCATACCGAGCTCGTGCTCGGCCTGCCAGGAGTAAACCTTGCCCTCCACCACTGACGGCGCCACGAGCACGTAGCCGCCGTTGGCCCGCGTATCCACCCGCGGGGCGAGTCGGCTGGCCGTGTTGCGCCAGGCCCGGCCGCCGGGCTGCCGGAAGAAGTGGTGTCGTCCGCCGCGCGGCGTGAGTGACCGCGGCGCGGCGTCCAGTTCGGCCCGCTTGTCCGGCTCGCCGGTGAGCCAGGCGTTGCCCTCGCCGTCGATGTCGATGACGACCAGACCGTCGGTGCGGATCGCGATGTTCGCATCGGGATGCTGCGTCCACCACGCCGTGATCTGTTCGGTATCGGTCGTCGCTTCGAGCAGACCCTGTTCGGTGAGTGGTGCCTTGCGCCCTGGCGCGCACGGGAAGACGGGGTAGCCGAGTTCGGCGTACCACAACGCCGCGTGCAACATCACATTTGCCGGGCGTTCCGCCATCAGGGTTGCGCCTTCTCCTTTGCAGGCCGACGCGCATGCCCATCCTCGTAGGCCCCCGGCCGAATCAGGCTCTCGGCTGCATCAGCGAACGCCCTGCTCAAACGGGCGCTCTTCCTCAAGGGGACTCGGCTTCACACCACGCATGTACCGGCTTACAACTTCGGCCAAGACCAGTGTCGGACATTCCAGGTGCTGCGCCGCCATCTGGAACCCTCCGCACAGAGCCCGAGCGGTGAAGTAGACTCTGTCGTAATCGAAAAACTCGTCAGTTCCAGACTCGTACGTCACGCTGAATTCGGGTCCCGAGATCTGCAGGGGGTATTGGTCGTGTACGCACTCACCCATTGGTGTTCCCTCACGGCTCGCGTGTCAGCTCCTGTTGTTCACTAACAGCACTTCTTCCGTTACCCCGTTGCGCTGATTCCGGCTCGACTGTTCCAGCCAGGTCCATCGCGGCGGGGGGTACAGTTCGCGGATCAGCGGATGGTCGCCGTAGCGCACGACGACGCGCGCCCGCCTGAGTCTGGCCAGCATCTCGGCCAGTCGTGCCTGCTGCTCTGGCGTGAATGCGTGGCGGTAGTCGTCCCCAGCATCCAGCCACGGCGCATCGACGTACAGGCCGTGGCCGTCGCCGTCGGATTCGCAGGAGTCGGGCACGCCGTTCTAGTTGCCGTCGGCGGTCAGCTCGCACGCGTCCGGCGTGCCGTTGTTGTCGCAGTCAGGCAGCGGCGAACCGTTGGGCGCTTCGCGATCGTCGTCGTTGCCATTTTGGTTGCAGTCAGACACTTCGAACGCGCCGATGTCGGGCGTCGCCGTGCCGTCGCGATTGCCGTCGCTTGAGCGAGCGTTGCCGCGCTGGTCGGTTGTGGTGCTGCTTGCGGCGCCGGCGTCGATCGCCGGGCTGCCCGCGAGCAGGGCGTGCGTGTGCGTCGGGCCGCCATTGTCGGCCAGCACGTCGACCACGGGCGAGGTATTGATCTTGTCGCCGGCGCTGTGGAAATTGCAGGTGTCGGCGTCTCCGAGGTTATTGCCGGTTAAGGCGATGACGCTGCTGGTAAAGGTGCTGGCCTCGCAATTGGCCGCGCCGGTGTTTCCCGTGACAATTGTGTTGCTGACCGTCAGTGTGCTTGTCGTGTGGCCGTGACAGTAGATTCCGCCTGCCGCACCCGTGCAGGTGTTATTGGTGATGGTGCGGTGATTGAGCGTGACGTTGTTGCCGAGTACCGCCAGGCCGCCGCCGCCCGTGCTCATTCCGCCGCTGGTGTTGTTGCTGCTGATGGTGCAGTTGGTCAGCGTGCTGGTGCCGCCAAAGTAGAGGCACACGCCGCCGCCCAGGCCGGTCGAGGTGGCCGTTACGGTGTTACCGGCAACGAGGCAGTTCGTCATCGTCAACTGTCCGGCGGAGAAGAGCCCGCCGCCGTAGGAAGAGGCGTAAACCAGCTCGTTATCGACGATGGCGCAGTTTCTGAGCGTCAGGTTGTTGTCAAGACCGTAAATGCCTCTGCTGCCGAACGAAGTCGAGCGGCCGTTGCGCACCGTGATGCCCGAGATGGAAACGTTGCTCTGGTAGCTGCCGAGGTCGAAGACGCCGTCGGCGGCGTTGCCGTCGACGAGCGTGGTCTCCGCGCCGGCGCCTTGAAGGCTCACGTCCTCCAGGATGTTCAGGTCGCCGCTGGAATCGCCCAGGTCCGCGCCGCTGATGGAGAGCACATAGGTACCCCCGGCAGGACGATCGTATTCGCGTGAGCGTCGAAATTCGCTTCCATGATCGCGGCGCGGCGTAGCGAACAATTACCGCTCGCGTCCGCGCAGATGCCGTCGCCGACGTTCGCGTCGATCGTGTCATTCGTCGTGTTGACGGTGAAAACGCCGCCTTCGACGCAGTCCGGCACGCTGTTGCTGTTGGCGTCGACGTCCGCCACGCTGCAGCCGCAACTGTCCGGCGAAGTCTTGGCCGCGTCGTTCGGGCCACCGTCGAGGCAATTCAAAGTTCCGTCGCCGTCCGCATCCGGCACGCCGCAGCCGCAAACGCCCGGCGCGGTCTTCGTGGCGTCATTCGGGCAACCGTCGGAACAGTTGATCGTACCGTCCCCGTCCGAGTCCGTCGGGGTTTCACAAACATTCGTCACGGCGAACGCGGTGTTCGATCCGCAAGGGTCGGTACCGCTGCTGCCGACAAGTCCGGGCGAGAAGCCCACGCCGCCGCCGGAGCGGGCGGTTTCGGCTTCGACGCCGTTGGTCGTGCCGTCGCCGTCGGAATCGACGTTGTTGAGCATATCGATGCGCGTGACAAATACCGGTGCCGAGATTCGCGAGGTCGCGCTTATAACAGTTCACGGGGTCGTCATAGCTTTGCGCGGCGTGGCAGATCAGGCAGCTCAACCGCGAATCCAGCGTCGTCGACGGGTAGCGGTTCTTGAACGCCATCACGTAGCTGAGGTACGCGTCGGCGGAACGAACCGCATCGGGTGCGCCCACCGGGCCTTCAGTCGGCCAGATCGGGACGATCGCGAAAGTTCCACCAACAGTCAGCGGAAGCCACCAGGATTTGCGAAGGATCACGCGAATTTTCCTTAACTTGCTTGGCAACGTGGAACAGATGCACGCGCAACTCGTGCGGGAAATCGAAAGATCGTGTTCACACCACGCGGTCTTTCACTCGCTTGGTGACCACAATTTTCCCAACCTCATCCGGGTGGAGCGGGTTGCCCCCCGATGCGCGCGACGAGCGCGGAAACCTCGATACCTTCGGTTGTTCACTTCTGCGCCACGGCATCGCGCCGTTCGACCACGGCGCGGCAAAGATCGGCCGCTGTAAGTGAGCGGACGATCCGCGACCCGCTTGGTCCGGCGCGTTTTATCGGTACAACGACCTATTTCATACGGACGAAATTGCGTGGGCGCTGAAGCCACTTCACCCGGACGGCCAAGTCCCTCAATTCAGGCGAGCAAAATCTGCGGTGCGCGGGGGATCCCCAGGATGCCCACCCCGCCGAAAGGCCACCATGCTCGCGGGCCAGCTAATTTGGGAGCATCCCGCCGCGATCCGCTGTGTAAAATGATTAGCGAACATCTGCTTGCGCATGCGTCGATGCCTTGCAGGAACGCTCCCAACCACGATTGGAGTCACGTATGTTTAATCGCAGAAATGTGTTACGAGCGATTGCCGGCGGTTCAGCAACCGCCCTGCTGGCGGCCTCGCTGTTTGCCGTCGCCCAACAAACCGACCGTCTTTCAGAGCCGCCCATGCCGCAGGGGATGCCCCCAAAACCGCCAAAGCCCAGCGTCCCGCCGGTGGCCGGGCCTGGACTGCTGGACCCCTTCGTGACCTGGAGCGGACCGGACAGCGCCATCAAGGACGCAGCGTTCGTTCGCATTGCGACGGCCCAGGCCTGGGAAAAACTCTGGGAACAGCACAGCGGCGCGCCGCTGAAACGCGGGAACGTCGGCCAGGCGTTCATCCCCCAGATCAACTTCGACAAGTGCATCGCCATCGGAATATTCGTGGGCGAGAAGACGAACAGTAACGGTGTGGTGCTCGATTCGATCCGCGAGGAAGACGGCCGCGTGCTGCTGCGATTCGACGAAAGTACGTATCAAACGGCGTCCGGCCCGAACGACGGGCCGGACAGCGGCGTGAAATGCCGCCCGTACGGGATTTTTGTGATTCCGAAGACTTCGTTGCCGATCACGGTTGAGGAAAATCAGCAAGGCCTGAAGGACCAGCCGCCGCGGTGGAAAGAAAGAGCGAAATTGGAATGAAACCTTGCGGGGCGATCGGCGTATAAGATTCCGGCTACTTCGGGGGTGTGCGGCGCGGCGAGTTTTGCCGGCCGTGGTATTTGACGATTCACCCGCACCTGACACGGCTCGCCCTGTTGGCGGGCCGTTTCTATTTGGGTGTGATGGTGAGCACGTCCGGGCAGTTGTAGCGTGTGACATGACTGCGGCCGTTTGGCAGCCATGCTTAGCAATCCGTTGCAGCAGTCCGTTGCAGACGTCCCTTTGGGCCGCTTTCGACCTCTCTGACGCTATCGAAAAGGCGGTTTTTTCGGTTGAAAACGACTTTGGCAACGGACTGTTAGCCATTAACGCGTCGCCAGGGACATGCTCGCCAACAGCCGCGAGCACCACAGACTCCGGATCGTAAGCGTAGCGGCTCTCGGGAGGCGGCACGTGAAAATCGGCTTGCGCAGTGAGAGAACACAGGCCGCACGAATCCGCGCGTTCAGCCGCCGGTAAAGACCGTCTTTTCATCCACCAGACAAATCAGGTTCTCGAACGGATCGCGCAGATACACCGAGCGCTCGCCCCACGGGCGCTGCACGATCTCTCCCGCCGGGGCGTTATGGATTTCGCCCGGAGCAGGCCGTGCGCCGCCGGCGAGGCAGCGGCGGAGGGCATCCTCCAGATCGGGGAATGAGAAATAGAAAAAGTCGGCGTTGGCGCGCGGCGGCTCCATGTCGCCCTCGCGGTCGGGATCAACGCAGGCCAGGATCGTTCCGCCGCAATCGAAGTAGTGCCGTCCGGGCGAAACGCGCTGGCCGGGTTTTTCGAGCATTGCGGCGTAAAAACGCGCGGCGCGTTCGATGTCGGAGACCATCAGGATAACGCGGAAGAGTCGTGCGGGCATATGCCGTTCCCTTTGCTGCGAGGCTCGCGCATTCGTTGGATGGATGTCAGATTACCGTAGCAGTGAAAACCTGAAAAAGCGCAAGCATTGAAACAAGGCGTTGCCAACCAAAACAACGCGCACGGTAATGCTTCATGCCTCAGGTTGACCAGGGTGGTACGGGCGTCCTCGCCCGTTCTTGGTCAAACTGATGCATCAACGGCGCATGGCTGCCAACGGCCGCAGCCATGCCACACTCATACACAATCACGCACTCACACTGGGCTCGCACGCGCACTCGCACACAGTTGTACTCGCGTTGGCCTGCTCCCCAAAATCTGATCCAGGTGTTATGAGAGTCCATGGCCCGGCCGCGGCGTAGCCGCGGCCGGTGGAGGTGACTCTCGATGAAACGGAAACATCACACCCCCGAGCAGATCATTCACAAGCTCCGCCAGGCCGATGCCGAGCTGGCGGCCGGCCAACCCATCGCGGCGATCTGCCAGAAGCTGGGCGTCGCCGAGGCGACCTTCCACCGCTGGCGGAACCAGTA
>CAZBOE010000208.1:0-895 GCA_964493365.1 uncultured Tepidisphaeraceae bacterium
AGCGCGGCGTCGGCGCCCTCGACCATCACGCGCAGCAAGGGCTCGGTGCCCGAGGGGCGCAGGAGCACGCGCCCCCGTCCGTCGAGCAGCTTTTCGGCTTGCGCCCGCGCGGCGCGGATGCCGGGGTCGTTTTGCCAGTCGAAGGCGCGGGCGAAGCGCACGTTGACGAGCTTTTGCGGGAACATCGCGAGATCGGCGCAGGCCTCGGCGAGGGTTTCGTTCTTTTGCCGCAAAGCGGCCAGAACCTGCAAGGCGGCGACGATGCCGTCGCCCGTCGTGTGCCGGTCGAGACAAATGATGTGGCCGGAATTCTCGCCGCCCAGGGTCCAGCCCGTCTCCTGCATGCGTTCCAGCACGTAACGGTCGCCCACCTTGGCGCGCGCGAAGGCGATGCCGAGCCGCGAGAGCGCCTGCTCGAAACCGAGGTTGCTCATCAGCGTGCCCACCACGCCGGGCAGGCCGGGACGGTTCCGGGCAATCGCGTAGAGGAGCTCGTCGCCGTCGTAGAGCCGGCCGGTCGCATCGACCATCAGCAAACGGTCGGCGTCGCCGTCGAGCGCGAGGCCGAGATCGGCGCCGTGTTCGCGCACCTGCTCTTGGAGAAACCTCGGCGCCGTCGCGCCGACGCCGGCGTTGATGTTGAGGCCGTCCGGCTGCGCGCCGACGGCGACCACCTCGGCGCCCAGCTCGTGGAACACCTTCGGCGCGACGTGGTAGGCCGCGCCGTGCGCGCAATCGACGACGAGTTTCCAACCCTTGAGGTCGAGCTCGTTGGGAAAGGTGCTCTTGCAAAACTCGATGTAGCGACCGGCGGCGTCATCGACGCGCCGCGCGCGGCCGAGCTCGGCCGAGGGCCGGCAGCCCATCGGTTGATCGAGCCGCGCCTCGATCTCCT
>CAZBOE010000208.1:942-1252 GCA_964493365.1 uncultured Tepidisphaeraceae bacterium
CGGCGGCGAAGAATTTGATGCCGTTGTCGTCATACGGGTTGTGCGAGGCAGAGATCACGACGCCGGCGGCAAGCCGCAAGGCGCGCGTCAGATAAGCGATGGCCGGCGTCGGCAGCGGGCCGCACAGCATCACATCGACGCCCGCCGCCGAAAAACCCGATTCGAGCGCCGCTTCGAGCAGATAGCCCGAGATGCGCGTGTCCTTGCCGATGAGCACCTTGCCCGGTTCGCCGTCGCGCGCGCCGAGCACGCGGCCCGCGGCCCAACCGAGCTTGAGCACCAGCTCGGGGGTGATCGGCTCCTCGCCCAC
>CAZBOE010000208.1:1294-7462 GCA_964493365.1 uncultured Tepidisphaeraceae bacterium
CATCGCTCCTGTGCCTTTGGCGGGTAGGCCGCCTCCCACATCCGTATCGCCTCGACCGTCGGGGCCACGTCGTGCACCCGGACGATCCGTGCGCCATTTTGCACCGCCATGAGCGCGAGCGCCACACTCGCGTGCAGCCGCCGCTCCACCGGCAAGCCAAGCGCCTTGCCGATCATGGATTTGCGCGACAGGCCGGCGAGCATCGGCACCCCCAGCGTTGTAAACGCGCGCAGCTGGCGCAGCAATTCGAGATTGTGTTCGAGCGTCTTGCCGAAGCCAATTCCGGGGTCTACGACCAGGCGGCTTGGCGCGACGCCACAGGCGGCGAGCTCGGCGACGCGTGCCTGGAAGAACCGCAATACTTCCTCAACCACGTCCTCGTAGCTGGGAGCCTCCTGCATGGTCTCCGGCGTACCCTGCATGTGCATCAGAACACAAGGAACCCCCAGTCTGGCCAGGAGCCACGGCATGTTCGGATCATGTCGTGCGGCCGAGACGTCGTTGACCAGGTCGGCTCCGGCTGAGATGGCGGCCTCGGCAACAGCGGCAAGTCGAGTATCAATCGAAAGAGGCACCGTGATTCCGCATCGCCGGATCTCTTCGATGGTCGGCAGGACCCGCCGCATCTGCTCCTCCGCCGAGACAGGGCGAGAACCGGGCCGGGTAGACTCGCCGCCGATGTCGATGAGGTCTGCGCCCTCTGCGACCATTCGCTGGGCGTGGGCCACGGCTGCACCGAGACCAAGGAATTTCCCGCCGTCGCTAAAGCTGTCGGGCGTTACATTCAACACGCCCATGATCAGGCACCGCTCGCCGAACCGTAGCGGCCCGTGGTTCGTATCGAGAATGACCGCACGCCGGGGGGATCTTCCGGGAGGCATGGCTTCATGATACGCTCGGGAGCAGCGGCGACCAACCGCGACCAGGACCGTAAATGCAGGAAGATCAAGGTCAGATCTGCCGGGCAGGCCCGGAGACGATGTCGATGGATCCCTCGCCATCCGCTTGGCGAGTCGCCGTGGTGCTGTTGACCGTTGCGGCGGCGGCATGGGCAACGGGTTGGCCGACGCGGGACGGGGAGTTCCTCCGCGGTGATGACCAGCGCTTCGTTGTGGAGCACGCGCTCGTTCGCCATCCCTCAGCCCGGAATGCCCTCAAGTTGTTGACCACGGTCCACGGGGACCTCTATCAGCCGATACCCATGCTATCGTTCCAGCTTGACTGCTTGCGGGCTCGGGCAGTGCCTGCCGAACGATTCGGAATCGAACCTCGGGCCTTTCACCTTACAAACATAGCCCTGCACGCACTGAACGCCGTCCTGGTCGTGTGGCTAATGGTGCGGCTGACCAGCCGCTGGACCATCGCCTGGGCGGTTGGGCTGCTGTTCGCGACGCACCCCTTGACCATCGAGCCGGTGGCCTGGATCAGCGGACGGATGGTGCTGCTGGCTTCCTTGTTTGCCTTGTTGACGCTGATCAGCTGCGTTGGCCGCTCCACCAGGAGCAGGTGGACGAGTGGGGCCGCGGTCATTTTGTGGGGAGGCTCGCTACTCTCTAAGGTCATGCCTACCGTGCCGCTAGCCGCCGCCGTGTGCGACTGGTATCGGCAGGGAACACTCCGACGGCGGTGGGCGATCTATGCCGTCCTGCTAGCCGCGTCGGCGGCGATGACCATCCTAGCCATCCACACCAGCCGGCAATTCGGCCTGTTCGAGGGTGCTGAGGCTGAAGCAAAAACCAGCCTGCCGATACGCGTGCTTCTGGCGGGAGCCGCCTGCGTGAGGAACTACGTCTGGCCGGTCGAACTCGCGTCCTGGACGCCGCCCCCGGACGCGGTGGGGTGGCTTTCCGCGGAGGCGGGAGCAGCGTTGCTCGTGTGGGGAGGCTTCGGTGCATTGCTCGTGGTCTCCTACCGTTTGAATCGCACCGCCTTTGTCGGGTTGTTGTTGTTCGCGATCGTTCTGCTGCCCTTCCTGGGCACGACCTCGGCCCGGCACCTCCTGACCGCGGATCGTTACAGTTACCTGCCGACCGTGGGGCTGCACCTGGCCGTCATCAGCGGTGGCGCCGCGGTGCTGCGACGTTTGCACCGGCAATTGTCCTTTCATTTGGTGTCCGCGGTGGGTGGCATCGCCGTCCTGGTGCTGTGCGGACTGTGGTGCTGGGTAGGATGGGAGTACGCGAGGTCATGGCGGACATCCACTGCCCGCGACCAACGACTCGTCCACCTGTACCCCGATCGCCTCGAGGCCCACCTGCAATTGGCCCAATCGTTGATTTGGGAGGGCGAGGCCGAAACGGCATTGAAGACCATCGCGGCCGCGAGGGCTCGGTGGCCGGACCATCCGCGACTTGCCGCCGAAGCGGGCGAAGCGTTGCGACTCCGTCGGGATTGGCCCGCGGCGTTGCGGGAATTGAACTTCGCCGCGAGAAACCTGCCCAATCGAACCCGCACGTTGTATTACCGGGCATTGACTTTGGAAGAGTTGGGCTGCTCCCAGGAAGCCAGATCAGAGTATTCGGCCATATTGGAGAAGTGGCCGGGTTTCGCGCCCGCCGCCGCAGCCTTGGCACGGAACTACCTCAGGGTCGGCGATACGGCAGCGGCCCGAACGGCATTTGAGCAAGTTCTGCGGCTGAATCCGTATCATCGAGACAGCTTGTTCGAGCTAGCCATGTTGCACATGCAGGCGGGTGACCAGGCAGAAGCCGAAACCCTGCTGCGGAGGATCCTAGCTCAGGACCCTCAAGATGTTCCGGCGTTGCTGAATCTCGGCGTAGCAATCGCAATGCAGGGCCGGGCGACCGAGGCACTGGCGATTCTCGACCAGGTGGTCGCTGTCGATCCTAACGCGGTCGCGGCTCTCCTGAACCAAGCGTCTTTGCTGGTCGCGTTGGGGCGTACGGCAGAAGCGGAATCAATATATCGGCGATTACTGGAACGGCATCCAGGGATGATGGATGCGGCGATCTGCTTGCATGAGTTGTTGGAGAAGTCGGGGAGGTCTCCAGAATTGGTGCAGTTGTGGGCTGGTTTGGCGTCCGGCACCGCCGACAACGAGGAACCGAAGGCCTGGCTGGTCTGGGCATGGACCGCCAACGGTCGTCTGGATGAAGCAGAAGAAGCTCTACGACAACTGGGCGAAGACTCACGCCACCGCGCTTTTGCGGAATGGGCGTTGATCGGCGAGCATCTCCTTCGGCACCAGGAAGACCTGCTGCTCGCAAGACTGCGACGGCTTCGCCAATGGACAGTATGGCCGGAGAATGCGCGGCGAGCCGTCCAGTCCAGACATGTCCTGCAAAGCTTGAGCGATCTCCCCACGGAGGTGAGGACATCGCCCCCGGGATTGCTGGCCTTGGCTCACGCCTTGCTCTTCAAGGGAGACTGGTTGGGGGCAAGGTATGCCGCGGAACAGATGATCGCCGTGGAGCCGGTGGTTCCTTGGACCGAGGAGGCCCGCGGGTTGCTCGACTGGATCCCCGACGCTGAATCCAGCACCGGCACTCCCGCCGCAACTCCGGCCGAAGAAAGGGAGGAAGCTACTTGGCCACGGTAGGTCACACGCTCGTGGGCCTCTCTCTGACAGCCTGGCCGGGGCCGGATTCGCAGCGAGATCGTCGCTTGTGGATGGTCTGGCCCGGCCTGCTGGTTCTCCTCGCGCACCTGGTCGATCTTGTCGAGTGGGGGATTATCGTCGCTGCACCCACAGTGTTCGACGCCCATTTTGTCTCGAACTCCCTGTGGCTGGCCCTGGCGTTGGCGGCCGTAGTCTCGTTGGTGATTCTCGCAGTCAGCCGCGGCCGCCGCTGGTGGCTATTCCTTACCGCAACCGTCGCCATTCTCAGCCATGTGCTGATGGATCTCCGCGCCGTGCGGGTCTGGGTCTTGCGCGGAAGCGGGCTGACCGAATCCCCGGACTCGCCGGGGCTGGGCCCCATCGTGATCGCGGATCTCTGGTTTTATGGGCTCGTGCTGATCATCATGTGTTCACTCAAAGCTGCCCGCCAGCGGGCTGCGCCCGCCAAGGGCCGGTGGCTGGCGCTGGCCCTACTGGGCCTCTGCCTCACGGCAGCCGCGACGCGGATCCCGGCCTTGTGGGGCGTCGCCTACGCCCTGGCTGCCGCTCACGCTCTATTGATGCTCCGGCGGGAGCTCAGCCCCTCGCGATGGTGGGGCGTGATCCCGGTTCTGCCGCTCCTCGGTTTACTCACGGTGGAGCTATGGGCCGCGCACCTCCAGGCCGCCGCCGACGAGCGGGTTCAGATCGGCGATTTCGCGGGAGCCGCGCCGATCTACCGCCGGATCATTGAGATTCCGACCCGTTCCCCCAAACTGGATGCGTGGCTGAAGCTCAGTCACTGCCAGGTGCAGATGCGAGAGGTCTTCGCCGCCGAAAAGTCCCTCCGCCGTGCGTCCGCCTTGGCCGAACGCCCCTGGATTGCTCGTTACCGGCTGGCGGTTCTCTACGCCCACGAGTACGCCAAGGGTACGGACCTCTATCGCCCGGCAGCGGCGGCCGAAATCCTTCAGGAGCTGATCGACGGTCCATACGACGAGGGCCTGAAGGCCTCGGCGCGATCCGATTTGGACCGTTTGCAGAGACAGGGAATCGTGCCATGAGTCTGGCGAAGCGGGACATTCCTGTTTATATAGCTATCCCGTGGGACCGGCGGCCGTGAGCGTCGTAAGGGCCCCGACACAGGACTGAGGGCATTCCTGCGATGAAAGCTTTGATCACCGGCGGAGCCGGATTCATCGGCTCACACCTGGCGGAACGACTGCTGCACAACGGGCATGAGGTGGCCGCGCTGGACAACCTGAGCACCGGCAACCTGCGTAACCTGCAAGGGATCATCAATCATCCGAAGTTCAGATTCGTCTATGACGACGTGCGCCGCGCCGAAACGGTCCACATTCTGGTGGAACAATGCGACATGGTCTTCCATCTGGCGGCGGCGGTAGGCGTGCAGCTGATTGTGGATCAGCCGGTCCACACGATCGAGACGAACATCCACGGCAGTGAGGTCGTTCTGTCGATCGCCAACAAATTCCGCAAGCCCGTCCTGATCGCTTCGACCAGCGAAGTCTATGGCAAGAGCGAGAGGGTCCCGTTCAAGGAGGATGATGACACGGTCCTCGGCGCGACCAAGTACTCGCGTTGGGCCTACGCGTGCTCCAAGGCCATCGACGAGTTTCTCGGTCTGGCCTATTACCACCAATATGGTTTGCCCGTCGTCGTGGCCCGCTTCTTCAACACCGTCGGTCCGCGGCAAACCGGCCGGTACGGCATGGTCATTCCGCGATTCGTCGAGAGCGCCCTGCGCAACGAGCCGTTGTGCATCTATGGCACCGGGCAACAGGCTCGCTGTTTCGGCTACGTCGGAGACGTCGTCAACGCCGTGTTGGACCTCATGCTGAGCAGAAAGGGCTTCGGGCTGGTCTTTAACATCGGCAGCACGGAGGAGATCACCATCGAGGCCCTGGCCGACCGAATCATCGCCATGACCGGCAGCCGCAGTCCCAAGAGGTACCTGACCTACGAGGAAGCCTACGGAAGGCCCTTCGATGACATGATGCGGCGCGTACCCTCTCTGGACCGCCTGAAAGCCGTGATCGGCTACGAACCCAAGACGCCCTTGAATGAAATCCTCCGGCAGGTAATCGCCGAGAAGCAGCTCGCGCTGGAGGCGGGTTGATCGGGTTGGGCTCCGTTCTTGCTCCCTGAAAACCGGGGCGGCCATCATTCGCCGATGATTTTGACCAGCACTCGCTTCTTGCGCCGCCCGTCGAACTCGCCGTAGAAGATCTGCTCCCAGGGACCGAAGTCCAATTGCCCCCGTGTGACCGCGACCACCACTTCCCGACCCATGATGGTTCGTTTCAGGTGGGCGTCGGCGTTGTCCTCCCCGGTGTCGTTATGGCGGTAGTCGCGGATCGGCTCGTGCGGCGCGAGCTGCTCCAGCCAGCGATCGAAGTCCTGATGCAAGCCGTGCTCGTCGTCGTTGATGAAGACGCTGGCCGTGATGTGCATGGCGTTGACCAGGCAGAGTCCCTCTTGGATGCCGCTCTCCGCCAATGCCGTTTGGACCTGGGGCGTGATGTTGAGATAGGCCCGCTTGGTCGGGACCTCGAACCACAGTTCCTTGCGATAGGATTTCATTCCTA
>CAZBOE010000209.1:0-313 GCA_964493365.1 uncultured Tepidisphaeraceae bacterium
GTCGCCGGAGAGCGGGGCGTTCCAGATCGATCGGTTGCCCCGGCTGCTCAGCAGCCACGGGCTCGCCTGCTGTTCCGCCAGAAACGCCAGAAAAGCATCGAGGTCGTCATGGATGTTTAGCTTGAGCCTCGGCCAATAATCCATGGCGCTGCGGCGGAGCTGCTTTTCCGACAGCACAAACCCGAGCGGCCGCACGAGGTGAAGCGTCGCGCCGGTCGCGACGCACAGCCGCGCGATGTTGCCGGTGTTGGGCGGGATTTCCGGTTCCCAGAGTGCGACGTGGAACATGGTGGTGCTGAATCGGTTTCGCTGG
>CAZBOE010000209.1:323-7455 GCA_964493365.1 uncultured Tepidisphaeraceae bacterium
GATCTGCGGGCAGACCAGGACGACCCGAAGGTTATGGGGCGGCAGGTCGGTCGATGAATCCGGCGGATTTGGTGGGGCACGGTCGGTCAACGCCGCTACAGTATTCGGCACGGCGGGGGGCGCACAGCCCGCCGCACGAATGACCAGACGACAAAAGGAGCAGCCCATGGCAAGCCAAGCGATAAAGGCCCTGGTGGAAGACCACTGCCACGACCTGGCGCCCGGCGAGGGCGCGGTCGATTCGGAACACCTCTCGACCTATCTACATGACCTGCCGGGCTGGTCGCTGACGGCCAATTCGATCACCAAGACGTGGAAGTTCGCCGACTTCGCCCAGACCATGGCGTTCATCAACCTGATCGCATTTGTCGCCCACCGCGAGAACCACCACCCCGATGTGCGGTTCGGCTACAACACCGCCACCGTCACCTACAGCACGCACAGCACCGGCGGCGTATCCATCAACGACTTCATCTGCGCCGCGAAGATCGAAGCAATGATCGCGGCGGCGTGAGGGACAGAGCGCGGAGGGTGGTCGGCAGGCGGCAGCGGGCAGAAGGCGGTCGGCAGTGGGGGGTCGGCAGTTGGATGGTCGGCAGTGGGATGGTCGGCAGTGGCATGGTCGTGGTTCGCGGGGACGTCCTGTCCCGCAGCGTCGGTTGTTTGCGGGGCAACCGGTGAACGGGCCGGAGCCGTTTGCGGGTTGAAGTCCGGCCACTGGCGGATCTCGACGGCCTCGGCCTGGGGGGCTTGTCTGCCCGGCTTGCGGGTATCCGGCGGCGACTCCCACTTCCTTGACGCTGCCTACGGCATGCCACTACAACCGCCCGGCTCCGCATGGGTGCAGTCACTTTCGCGACAACTTCGGCTTCCGGCCCTGCAGGGACGCTCTTCGAGCGCCTGCTGCTGGGTGGGCCCGCGTCGCCCGTGGTGGGGCTGGGGCTCAGCGTGGCGGTGGCCGCGATGATCATCCTGCCGATGGTGGCGCTGGTGCCGCTGATGGGGATCTGGGCCGAGCGCAAGGTGTCGGGGCATATTCAAAGCCGGATCGGGCCCAACCGGGTCGGGCCCTTCGGGCTGCTCCAGAGCATCGCCGACGGGATCAAACTGCTGCTCAAGGAAGACCTTTGTCCGCGCGACGCCGACCCGTGGTTGTTCCGCGCGGCGCCCTACATCGCGTTTGTGCCGGTGCTGGTGGCGTTTGCCGCCGTCCCCTTCGCGCCCGACCTCGTGTTCGAGCCGCGCCTGAGCGCGGGGGTTGTCTGGATCGCGGCGGTGCTGGGCGTCGAGGTGATCGGCGTGATCCTCGCGGGATGGGCGAGCCGCAACAAGTGGTCGGTCTACGGCGCGATGCGCGAGGCCTGCCAGATGGTGAGCTATGAAATCCCGCTGGGGCTGTCGATCCTGATCGCGGTGATGTCGGCCGGCACACTCAACCTCCTGCAGATCGGACTTCTCCAGGGCGGCGGACTGCACACCTGGCTGATCTTCGAGAACCCGTTCATCCTCGTGGCGTTCTTCACCTACTTCATCGCCAGCCTGGCGGCCAACAAACGCGCGCCCTTCGACCTGCCCGAGAGCGAATCGGAGCTGGTGGCGGGCTATCACACCGAATACTCCGGGCTCCGCTTCAGCCTGTTCTATTTTGCGGAATATGCGGCCATGTTTGCCGTGTCGTGCATCGCGACGGTGCTGTTCCTGGGCGCGTGGCATGACCCGCTGGGGCTCCTGGGCATGTACCACGCGAGGGCGGTGGAGTCGGGCGACGACGCGGCGCTGGTGTGGATCAACCTCGTCGGCGGCGCGATCTTCATGACCAAGGCGCTGTTGCTGGTGGTCGTGCAGATGTGGGTGAGGTGGTCGTTGCCGCGGCCGCGAATCGACCAGGTGCTCTATGGCTGCGTCAAGGTGCTGCTGCCGTTGACGCTGGTGCTGCTGGTCGGCGCCGCGGTCTGGCAACTGCTGGTTCCGCGGCGGACAGGCGTGCCCTACGTGGATTATCACCCCCTTCGCGACTGGGTGGCGCTGGGCTACGGACCGACGCTGGTCGTGCAGGTCGCGCTCGCGGCGATCGGAGCGGCGACCATCGCGGCGATGATCGGATGGATCGTCTATGCCGCGGCCACGTCGTCGCGCAACCGGCAGCGCCTGACCGAACCGGACCCCATCGTGCCGGGCCCGGTCACGGGGGGCACACAACCCTGACCCGCACCCGCATCGCACGTGTATCGGTCGAAGATGGCGCAACAATCCCGCAACCGCGGGCCGGACTTCGGTGAAGATCAAACCTCAGTGAACAACACCGGTCACACCCTCCTGTTGATGCTGGCCCAGACGCCATCGGCACACGCCGCGCCCGTCGCCGTTGCGCCCGTGGCGGCTTCGCCCGTTGCGGCGGCGCCGGGTTCGGCCGCGCTGTTCTGGGTGCTCGCGGCCCTGATCGTTGTCGGCGCGGTCGGTGTGGTGGTGTTCCGCGACATCGTCCGCATGGCCGCGTCGTTGCTGCTGACGCTTCTCGCGGTGGCGGGGCTGTATTTTCTGCTGGCTGCGGAGTTTCTCGCCGCGGTGCAACTGCTGGTCTATGTCGGCGGAACCCTCGTGCTGATCATCTTCGGCGTCATGCTCACGAGCCAGTCGCCGGCAGGCCGGCTGGCGGCCGACCGCACCGAGACGCTCGTCTCGCTCGCGCTGACGGGCGTCCTGCTGGCGGCGCTGGTCGCGGCCATCGTCATTCACCAGTCAAGCGACGCCGCTCAGCCCGGCGATGGCACGCCCGTCGCGGCAGCCAGCGCCCACGAGATCGACCCCGCCCAGTCGATCGGGCGGGCGCTGCTCTCGCGCTATCTCCTGCCGTTTGAGCTTGCCAGCGTCGTGTTGCTGGTGGTGATGGTCGGGGCCGCATATCTTGCCAAGGCGCGGCGTGCGCGGTCGGACGAGGCGTCGTCGGGAGCGGCACAACCATGACCGACATCGGGCTGACGCATTATCTCGTGCTGAGCGCCGTCGTGCTCGCCTGCGGCGTGGTGACCGTGCTGGTCAAGCGCAACGCGATCGGCATCCTCATCGGCGTCGAACTCATGCTCAACGCGGCGAACATCAACCTCGTCGCCTTCGATCATTTTGCCGCCGCGGATGCGACGCTGCCCCGGCTGGACGGGACGATTTTTGCGCTGTTCATCGTCGTGCTGGCGGCCGCCGAGGCGGCGGTGGCGCTGGCGATCATCCTCAACTTCTACAACAGCCACGCCACGGTGGATGTCGACCGCGCCCGTGCCATGGGCGGCTGATCCGACGACTGCACCATGCCCACGCCCGCACTGCTGCTGCTGATCGCCACGCTCCTGCCGCTGGGGTCTTTCCTGGCGCTGTGGGCGGCCGGTCGGCGCATGGGCCACCCGCTGGCGGGGCTGGTCGGCACCTCGGTCTGCATGGCGTCGTTCGCGCTGTCGCTGGCGGCGCTGATCGCCTGGCTCGACGGCGGCATGTATGCCGGTGTCGACTGGGGCGCGGGTACGGCCCCGGTCATGCTCCGCTACCCCTGGCTGCCGGTGGGGCCCGGCATCGATCAGAAATTCGCCGGCTATCTCACCGTCGGGCTTTATGTCGACAGCCTCACGGTCGTGCTCTTCGGCGTGATCACCTGCGTCTCGACGCTGGTTCATGTCTTCTCTCTCGCCTACATCCGCAAAGAGCCGCGATACGGGCTGTACTTCACCTACCTGTCGCTGTTCACCTTCGCGATGCTGGCCCTGGTGATCGCGGGAACGCTGATCCAGATATTCGTCTTCTGGGAACTGGTCGGATTCTGCTCGTGGTGCCTGATCGGCTACTGGTACGAGCGTCGCGACGCGCGACGGGCGGCCATCAAGGCGTTCCTGGTCAACCGCGTGGGCGATGCGGGCCTGCTGATCGCGCTGGTCATGCTGGTGATGCTGCTGGGCAATGTCTCGCTGCCGACGCTCTGGGCTGTGCTGGGCAACGCGGGCGCCGGTGTCGAGCAGGCCCTTCCCGGCGGCGGCTTCGCGGGGCTCTCAAGCGTGTCGCCGCTGATGATGACGGTGATCGGGCTGTGCCTGTTCGCCGGCGCGATGGGCAAGGGTGCGCAGTTTCCGCTCCACGGATGGCTGCCCGACGCCATGACCGGCCCGACGCCCGCCAGCGCGCTGATCCATGCGGCCACGATGGTGGCGGCGGGTGTCTATCTCATGGCGCGGGTCTTTCCGCTGCTGACGCCTGACGCAAAGGTGGTCATCGCGATCGTCGGCGCGGTCACGGCGGCGGTCGGAGCGCTGTGCGCGCTGGCTCAGAGCGACATCAAACGCCTGCTGGCTTACTCGACGATCTCGCAACTCGGGCTGATGGTGCTGGCGATCGGGGTCGGCTCGTGGACGGGCGCGGTCTTCCACCTGTGTACCCACGCGTTTTTCAAGTCGCTGCTGTTCCTGGGCGCGGGCAACGTCCTGTCGGCCAATCACCACCACAACGACATGAACGACATGGGCGGCATGTTCCGACACACGCCGGTCACGGCCATCTGCACCGCGATCGCGGCCGCCTCGATGGCGGGCATCCCCTTCACCTCGGGCTACTACAGCAAAGAGCTCATCCTCGGCCATGCCGTGGCGCTGGCACACCACGCCCAAGACACCGGCCGCGCCGCCGCCTGGTGGCTGCTGGCGATCGTGCCCGCGGGCGTGGCTTACATCACGGCGTTTTACATGGCGCGGTGGTGGGCGCTGGTGTTCCTTTCGTCGCCGCGCAAGCCCGAGCTGCTCGACCGCCCGCGCGAGCTACCGGTGACATGGCTGCCGCTGATCGTGCTGGCGCTGCTGAGCGTGGTGGCGGGGCTTCCGGGCACCCCGATGAAGCAGTTGATCGACTCGAGCCGCATGGAGGCCTCGGCCGTCGCGGGCGGGCCGACGTTCCAGGGCTTTGTGACAGCCTGGCCTGCCGAGAGCCGGCGGACCCTGACACTGCTCCCGGTGACGCTGGGCGAAGCGGCGCCCGACGCCGAGCACGGCGGGCCGGCCATCGTCGAGAGGGGCATGCAGACTGCCCATTCCGCCACATGGCTCGCGGCTCCGCTGGGGCTGATCGCGGGCCTGCTTCTCTATGCACGCGGCCCCCGACTCGTGGGGCGATTCACCGGACGGGGCCCTCTCGGCCTGATCAGCCGCTGGCTGCGGGCGGGCATGTATATCGACGGGCTGCTGGGCTGGGTGATTGTCAGGCCGGTGATGGCCGCCGCGCGGCTCGCCCGCGGTGTCGACCGCGTGCTGTTCGACGGGCCTGTCAATCTTGCCGGCGCGCTCACCCGCGGCGGCGCCACGATGGCCGGGCTGGTTGAACGTTGGGTGATCGACGGCGCCGTCCACTCCGTGGCGCGCGGCGCCTGGGCGGCCGCCGCCGCGGTGCGCAATCCCGCCAGCGGGCGCGTGCGGCTCTATATCGCGTTGCTGATCGCGGCTGTCGCGGCGGCATGCCTGACCCTCGTCTTGCTCACAGGCGTCTACGGCTCTACATAAGCACTCGGGCACACGGCGCACTTCGCCATGACACCCGCGGACGCGGCTCAATGAACTTCATCACCGACCATCTGCTGACCATCACCATCCTGCTCCCGCTGCTGGGTGCGGCGGCGCTGCTGCCGATCCGCGGGCGTGACGCCCTTCGCTGGACGGCGCTCGGGGCGTCGCTGGCGACACTCGCGGCGGCGCTCTCAATCCTGCTGGTCTTCTCGCGGTCGGCCGGCGTCGGCATGCCCGACGCCTATGGCTACGGCGGCGTCGTCCAACTGGTCGACCGCGCCGCGTGGATCCCCGCCTTCAACATCGAATATCTCGTCGGCGTTGACGGGCTCTCGCTGCCGATGGTCATCCTTACGAGCTTTATCTTCCCCCTGTCGCTGATCGCTTCGTGGAAAGTCGAGCAACATCTCAAGGCCTATCTCCTGCTCATGCTGCTGCAGCAGTTCGCGGTGCTGGGGATGTTTGTCAGCCTCGACCTGTTCCTGTTCTTCGTCTTCTTCGAAGCCTCGCTGCTGCCGATGTATTTCCTCATCGGCCTCTGGGGCGGCGAGCGACGGCTCTATGCCGCTATCAAGTTCTTCATCTACACCCTCGTCGGCTCGCTGGCGCTGCTGGTGGCGGTCATCGGCGCGCATCTGCTCAGCCGCGCCCACGCGGCCGGCGGGTCGTTTGACCTGATCCAGCTCCCGTCGCTGCTGAGCGTCGCGAACCTCGCCGACGCGGGCCAACTGGGCTGGGCACGGGTGCTGTTCGCGCTGGCGATGGCGGGCTTCCTTGTCAAGCTGCCGTCGGTGCCGCTGCACACGTGGCTCCCCGACGCCCACGTCGAAGCGCCGACCCCGGTGAGCATGGTGCTCGCGGCGGTGCTGCTCAAGATGGGCGGCTACGGCATCCTCAGGGTCGCCTATCCGCTGTTTCCGGAGGCGGCGCGATACTTCTGGCCGGCGATGGTCGTGCTGGCGCTGGTGAGCATCATCTACGGCGCGCTCGTCGCGATGGCGCAGACCGATTTCAAGCGGCTGGTGGCCTACTCGTCGGTGTCGCACATGGGGTTTGTGCTGCTCGGTGCGGCCGTGATGACGCCCATCGCGACAGCCGGGGCGCTGTTCATGATGGTGGCGCACGGTGTGACCAGCGCGATGATGTTCTTCGTCGTCGGTGTGCTCTACGACCGGACACACCACCGCGACCTCAACCGCTTCGGAGGCATCGCCACGAGCATGCCCGCGTTCACCGGGCTGTCGGCCATCGCGTGTTTCGCGAGCCTGGGGCTGCCGGGGCTGTGCAACTTCATCGGCGAGGTGATGGTGCTGCTGGGCACGTTCTCGGCCGCGAGACACGACAGCCTTCTGGTGGCATCCGGGTCGGCCTCGCCAGGGCAGATCTACGCCGCCGGCGCTGTGGCCACGGGGGGAATCGTGCTTGCTGCGGCCTACACGCTCTGGGCGGTGCAGCGGGTTTATTTCGGCAACACCACGCCCGAGACCGCGTCGCTGCCCGACGTCGACCAGCGCGAGATGACCGTGCTGATTCCACTGGCCGTCAGCGCGGTGCTGCTGGGCATCCTGCCCGCGGTATTCGTGTTCGTGTAGGGAAAGAGTGTA
>CAZBOE010000210.1:0-7388 GCA_964493365.1 uncultured Tepidisphaeraceae bacterium
CAATCGATCGCCTGCCACACGACCCGCCACCCTCACCGCCCCGGCAACGCAGTCAGCCATGCCATCCGCCATGTCACAGGCCATGCAATCCCGTATCCGCGCCGGACTCTCCCGGCTTTCGGCTCATCCCCGGCTCATCCTCACCCCCGACGCGCTCGCTCGCACCCGCACGGCCATCGGGCGCGATCCGAGGCTGGCCCAGGTCGCCGCGATCGTCCGGAGACAGGCCGACCTGCTCCTCGACACACCCGTGGTCCGCCGCGAGCTCGAGGGCCGACGCCTGCTGAGGGTTTCGCGCGAGGCGCTCCGCCGCGTCACGTATCTGGGCTTTGTCTATCGTCTCACCGGAGACCGCCGCTATGCCGATCGCGCGCGGACCGAGCTGTTGGCGTTTGCCGCATTCGACGATTTCAACCCGTCACACTTTCTCGACACCGCCGAAGCCGCCGCCGCGCTGGCGATCGGCTATGACTGGCTCCACGACAGCCTCTCGCCCGAAGACCGCGCCGTCATTCGCCGCGCCATGATCGACAAGTGCATCGCCATCTCCCTGGCGCCGCCCGAAACCCCGGGCTACCTCCGCACCGACAACAACTGGAACCAGGTCTGCAATGCCGGCCTCTCGCTCGCGGCGCTCGCGCTAGCCGACACCGATCCCGAGCAGGCTGTCGCGGTGCTCGCCCGAGCCGTCGAGCACCTGCCCAACGCCATGCGGCAATACGAACCCGCCGGCGCCTATCCCGAAGGCCCCGCCTACTGGAATTACGGCACCGCCTTCAACGTCCTGCTCATCTCCGCACTCGAGTCGAGCATCGGCGATGACCTGGGCCTGATGAACGACCCGGCCATCAACCATGCCGCGAGTTTCCCCCAGACCGGCGATTATCTCGTGCAGATGATCGGGCCGACCGGCATGTGGTTTAACTACGCCGACTGCCGCCAGCGCCACCCGGCGTCGCTCTCGACGCCACTCGTCTTCTTCGCCGCTTATCACAACCGCCCGGGTCTGCTGCACTTTGAGCTTAAGGCGATCGACGCGCTGGCCGCGCTGCCCGAAGACCAGCGACTCAAGATCGCCAACGACCGCCTTCTGCCGCTGTGGCTGGTCTGGGCGTCGGGGCTCGCGCTCGACGGGGTCGATCAGCCCGACCTTCCGCTCCACTACGTCACCCACGGCACGACGCCGCTGGCCGTCCATCGTTCGGGTTGGTCGCCGCACGACACGTTCGTCGCGATCAAGGCCGGCGTCGCCACGAGCAACCATGCGCACATGGATGCCGGTTCGTTCGTCATGGATATCGCCGGCGTCCGCTGGGCCGACGAGCTGGGTGTGCAGGACTATCACTCGCTCGAATCGCGCGGGATCGACCTGTGGAACAAGCGGCAGGAATCGCCGCGATGGGATGTCTTCCGAATCGGGCCCTTCAGCCACAGCGTGCTGACGGTCGACGGGCAAAAGCATGTCGTCGCCGGCCGCGCCGAGATTCTCCGATCGACGCCGCAGTTGACCGTCATCGACCTGGGCGAGGTCTACCGGGGCCAGCTCGCTTCCGCGAGCCGGGGCATCCGGCTGCTGCCTGACGGCGGTGTGCTGCTCCAGGATGAAGTCGCGGCGCCCGCCGATCGCGCCGTCACCGTTCGCTGGGCGATGCTGACCACCGCCGATGTCACGCCGACAGCCACCGGGGCGGTGCTCTCCTCCGCCGGCCAGACCCTCCACCTCACCGTCCGAGGCCTTGGGTCGCTGAACACTCGGGTATTTCCCACCGATCCGCCCCCGCGCGACTTCGACGCACCCAACCCCGGCTCGCGGCTGGTCGGCTTCGAACACCGGCTCGAGCCCGGACAGTCGGCCCGCTGGACCGTCCACTTTTCCGCCACCAGCCCCGAGGCCGCCCGACAGGCGGAATCCAAACGGGCGACCGCCGGAAACACGCCTGCCGGCGACTCATCCGCCCCGGCGCCGCGTGACGCGATGGCAGCCGACGCGCCGGGCGTGACGGAGATGCTGCCGCTGCAGCAGTGGTGATGTCACCCAACCGCGCCGTCATCCTCACCGCCCAAGGCCCGGCGGGCGTCGCGGTCATCCGCGCCGCCGGCCCGGCGACAGCGCGGTTCATCGCCGCACACTTCACCCGCGCTCTGGCCACGCCCACACCCGGCAACGCCGCGCCGCCGACGATTGCCCCCGCGTCAACGCCGGGCACGCTGGTTGGTTCCACGCCCGCCGTGCTCGACACACCCGAGCCCAAACCGTCGGCGTCCGTCGGCCGGCTTGCAGCCATCCCACCCGGTCGAACGCGCTACGGCCACCTGCGCGACGCCTCGGGCAACGTGCTCGACGATGTCGTCATCGCCTCGCCCCGTCACGACGTCATCGACATCCACTGCCACGGCGGCCCTTGGATCGTCCAGCGCATCGCCGACCTGCTCGCGTCGGCCGGCTTTGAGATCGCGGCCTCGCCCCGGTTTGCATCACCGTCCTCGCAAGGGCCCGGTTCGGCCTCGTCAACTCGCCCATCCCGCGACGAGCCGCCTGCCGATGCCGACCCCACGCCCGCCTACGACTACCCCGCCTTGCTCGACCTGCTCGACGGCGACGACGACTTCGACCGCGAAGTCGCCGCCGCATTGCCGTATGCCCGAACCGAGCGCGCCACGCGCCTGCTCTGCGCCCAGCCCGAGGCCTGGCGACGACTGCTTGCCGATCCGCCGCCGATCCGCCCGGCATCGCTCGTCTCCCCCGCGCTGCGCCACCTGTTGCACCCGCCGACCGTCGCCATCGTCGGCCCGCCCAATGTCGGCAAGTCGACCCTCGCCAACGCGCTGTTCGGTCAGGAGCGCTCGATCACCGCCGACCTGCCCGGCACCACCCGCGACTGGGTCGGCGAACTGGCCGACGTCGACGGATTGGTCGTCTTGCTCGTCGACACCCCCGGCCAGCGACTCCTCGACCCGCTCACCGGCATGCCCCTCACCCCCGACCCGGTCGAAGCCGCGGCCATTCTCCAGTCCGCCCCGATTCAGCGCCTAGCCGACCTGGCCCTCCTCGTCACCGAACCCGCGACCCGCCCGGCCGACCTTGCCCCGTTTGCCGGACTGACCTCCTTTTTCCATGTCGCCAACAAATCGGATCTGGGCAGCCCGGCCGACCTCTCGTCGCTCCCCCACCCCGCACGGGTCATCGCCACCGAGGCACAAGGCACTAGGGGATTGGATGATCTCCGAGCAGCCATCCTCGATCATTTCCAGATCATGCTGCAATCGCCCGCCGCTCCGATGGTCTGGACGCTCCGGCAGCGCCGGCTTGTCGATTCATTGTGGCCTGACGCGCCGCCGGCTTAGATCCCGCCGACATCGGCCCCACCCGCCCCGGCAATCCAACGCACCGACGGAGTCGCCTGGCGCCGCGGGCGTGTCGGATGCTCACCCGTGTCGGGTGCTCACCAGCGTCTCGCGCGCTGCGGCGGGATTCGCACCGAGATGGGGCTCCCACCGGGGTGGGCTGAACCCCTGACTGATTTCCGCCGTAACCAACGGAGAGCCGGGCAGTTGCTCAGTCCGCCGGGGGATGAGTGGTCATTCCGTCGCTCGGCTGTGGTTTGCCCCCCGGCGATGCCGATAACCCACACGGTGCGGCGGATCACACCGTCCGCCGCGACAGCTCGGACCAGCGACATGCAACTCCACGACCTGCTCAAGACGTTCGACCCCCGGCTTCCGCTGTCGGGACTGCCCGATGTCACCGTGACGGGCATCTGCGAAGACTCCCGCCAGGCCAGCCCGGGCGTGGTCTTTGTCGCCAAGGCGGGAACACGAACCGACGGCGGGGCATTCATTGCCGATGCCCGTGCGCGTGGGGCGGTGGCCGTGGTCGTCGGGGAGCGGCGTGCGGATTGTGCGCTGCCGCAGATCGTGGTGCCCGATCCGGGTGCGGCGGCATCGGTCCTTGCACATGTGTTCCACTCGCGCCCGTGCCGCGCGATGCGCGTGCTGGGCGTCACCGGCACCAACGGCAAGACGACCACGACCTACCTCATCCGCCACCTTTTGAGCAGGGCAGGCCAGCGCTGCGGCATGGTCGGCACGGTCGAGATCGACGACGGACGCTCACGCCGCGAAGCCACGATGACCACGCCCGGCGCGGTCGAGCTGGCCGGCCTCCTGGCGTCGATGCGCGACAAGGGGTGTCGGGGCGTGGCGATGGAGGTGTCGTCTCACGCGCTGCACCAGGGACGCGCCGCAGGCATTGATTTCAGCGGGGCCGCCTTCACCAACCTCACCGGCGACCACCTCGACTACCACGGCACGATGGAAAACTACGCCGCTGCAAAGGCGCGGCTCTTCGAACTGGTCGATCCGGCCGGTGTTGCGGTGGTCAATGCCGAAGACAAGTGGTCGGACCGGATGATCCAGGACTGCGCCGCCCGGATCATGCGATTCGGCTTTGGCGCCAAGGCCGACTACCGCGCCACCGGCATCTCCGTGACGGCAGGGGGGTCAAAGTTCACCCTGCACACCCCCGACGGCAAGGCCGATGTCGACATGGGGCTGATCGGGCGGCACAACATCGAAAACGCCCTGGCCGCCGCGGCGCTGGTGGGCGAGGTGTTTCACCAGACGGTTGCCCAGATTGCCCAGGGTCTCGGCGACGCCGCAGGCGCACCGGGGCGGCTCCAGTCGGTCCGCTGCGGACAGCCGTTTGCCGTGCTGGTCGACTATGCCCATACCGACGACGCACTGATCAACGTGCTCACGGCGCTGCGCCCCCTGACGGCGGGCAAGCTGCGGGTCGTCTTCGGCTGCGGGGGCGACCGCGACCGCACCAAGCGCCCCCGGATGGCGGTCGCCGCCGAGAAGCATGCCGACTGCCTTTATGTCACCAGCGACAACCCCCGGACCGAAGACCCCCAGGCGATTCTCGACGAGATCGTCGCCGGGCTCTCGCGCAAGCTCGGACGATCGATCTGCGTCGAAATCGACCGGCGGAAGGCGATCGAACAAGCCCTCTCCGACGCCCAGGCCGGCGATGTCGTCCTGATCGCCGGCAAGGGACACGAGAACTACCAGATAATCGGTGCGACAAAGCACCACTTCGACGATACAGAAGAAGCCACGCGGGTCTTAAAGGCCCGCGCCGCGGCGTAAAAACGCGGGACAAGAAGACGGGCGAAGGGTGCGACAGGCCAGTGAGGAGCGAGGAAAAATGCGTGACGCATGAAAAAGCGATGGCGCGACGGCAGGGCGGGCGGGTCTCGAAGCCGGCCTGCGTGATCCGCCGAGCTTTCCTGACCATTTCCACCCAAACAATTTGACACGACCCCAAACCGATCCGACATTGTGAGTAACCGCACTCAACCATGAAGTCGATCGGAAGACAGCAAAGGCAACCATGAAGCCGCTTCCGCTGCAGCAGGTCAGACAGGTCATCAGCGCCAAGGCGCTGTCGGCCCTTCCTGCCGATGCCTCGATCAAGTCGATCTGCACCGACACCCGCATGCTCGAGGCCGGTTGCCTGTTCGTCGCCCTTCGGGGCGACCGTTTCGACGCCCACAACTTTCTCGGTCAGGCCGCCGCCGGCGGCGCGATCGCCGCGGTCGTCGAAGACCCCCCGCAGCAGCTTCTGCCCAACCTGCACACCATGCAGGTCGCCTCGAGCCGCGCCGCCCTCGGCAAGCTCGCCCGCCATGTCCGCACGACGTTCTCGGCCAAGGTCATCGCCGTCGGCGGCTCCAACGGCAAGACGACGACCAAGCACCTGATCGACTCGGCCCTTTGCCGAAAGCTCCGCGGCTCGATCAGCCCCAAGAGCTTCAACAACGACATCGGCGTGCCCCTGACCATCTTCAGCGCCGACCCCGCCCAGGATTACCTCGTGCTGGAGATGGGCACCAACCACCACGGCGAACTCAAGCCGCTCTCGGAGATGGCCCAGCCCGACATCGCGGTCATCACGTCGATCTCGGCCGAGCATCTCGAAGGGCTGGGCGATCTGATGGGCGTGCGGCGCGAAGAGGCGTCGATCATCGCCGGGCTGAATCCCAAGGGCCTGCTGGTGGTCAACGGCGACGACCCCGACCTGCTCCAGCACGTCGGCAAATATCCAGGCAAGGTCATCAAGTTCGGCTTCGCCCCCACCAACGACCTCTTCGCCACCGACGTTTACCTCGACCACAACGGCACACGCTTCAACCTCAACGGCTCACGCCGCGAGGTGTTCGTGCCGCTGCTGGGCAGGCACACCGCCTCCAACGCGCTGGCCGCCATCGCGGTGGCGCGGCGACTGGGTCTTGAAGAGACCGACATCATCGAATCGCTGGCCGAGGCGCGCGGGCCCGACATGCGGCTGCAGCTCCAGCAGCTCGGCGGCGTGACCGTGCTCAACGACGCCTACAACGCCAACCCCGCCTCGATGCACGCCGCCCTCGACACGCTGACCGCCCTGGCGTCGCCCGGACGGCGCATCGCCGTCCTGGGCGAGATGCTCGAACTGGGCGACCACGCCGTCAACTATCACCGCGAAATGGGCCGACATGTCGCGGCCCTGTCGGGCAAGTTTGATGTGCTGATCTGCGTGGGCGAGCTGGCCAACCACATCGCCGACTCGGCCATTGCCTCAGGCTTCAACCCCAACCTCATCGAGCGTTACGCCGACTCGCGGACCGCCGCCAACATGATCCCCGACCTGGTCGACCCGGGCGACCTCGTGCTCCTCAAGGGCTCGCGCGGCGTCCACCTCGAACTCATCGCCTCCGCCCTGGGCGGCGGCGGCCCGACGATGCGCCGCGTGGCAGGGTGAGCCGTCCAGCCCCATCGCCAACCGATCTCGATTAACCCGCTTGCTTGGCCGCCAAGACGTCCTCAGGGCTGCCTCGATCCGGTGCCGCGTTGACACCGACCGGCGGGGCCGATCGCGCGCTATTTTGTGTTCGCCCATTGATCGATAGCGTCGGCTCTGTTGAACAAATCGCCGGGCAGGGCGGCCGGCAGGAGTCAGGCGCACTTCAGGCCGATGCAGTTCACTCGGGCGGCGTCATCGGCGACATCGCAACTTCTCACTGCCCGCTTTGGCCCATACAATCGTCGGTCCATCGCCAACACGGGCGATGCCAACACCATCAGGAGACGACCGCTCACATGGCGACCAACGTCGATATCCCCTCGCTGGGCGACAGCATTTCCGAAGCCGTTCTGATCCGCTGGCTCAAGAACGACGGCGACACCGTCAAGTCGGCCGAGCCGCTGGCTGAACTCGAGACCGACAAGGCCAACGTCGATCTGCCCGCGCCCGCCGCGGGTGTTTTCCGCAGGGCGGTCGATGCCGGCGCGACGGTGAAGATCGGGCAGACCGTTGCCCGGATCGAAGAATCCAACGGCAGCGCCAAGCC
>CAZBOE010000211.1:0-207 GCA_964493365.1 uncultured Tepidisphaeraceae bacterium
CGTATCTGAATGGGCTGAGCGTCTCGGGGGGCGCGATCTACTCGGCGGCGTCGTCGAGCAGGGAAGTCCTCAAGATCGAGGGCGGCGCGGCGACGGTGGTGGCGATGATCGATGCGCCGGTGACGGATTTCGGATTTGTCAGCGTGTCGGATGAGGGCATGGTGATCGCGGTGGGGCGCAGCTTCTCGATCGGCTCGCCGTAGAAGC
>CAZBOE010000211.1:217-7358 GCA_964493365.1 uncultured Tepidisphaeraceae bacterium
AGGTGTCGGGCGGGGCGTTCACGCAGACTCTGCTGATCGGCGGCGCTTTTGACGCGGCTGTCGATCCGGTGAGCGGGCAGACCTATTTCGTCGCGGCGCCGGGAGGCGACAGTGGTGTGTATCGGTATGACTTCGCAAGCTCCGGGGCGCAGCGCGTCATCGACCTCGGCGGGTTTTCGGGCGGGCTCGCCTTTGATGCCGAGGGAGGCCTTTACTACGCGTCGCAGCTGACGGGCGAGGTCGTGCGGTTCGATGCCGCGGCGCTCGCGGCCGCCGGCGCTGCCGATCCGTTGACGATGGCCGACGCCGACACTGTGGCGGCGGTGTTCGCGGGCGGTATTGCGGTCGATGACGGACTGCTGTTTGCGACGACAGGCTTCGGCAATGCGCTGGAGGTGTTTGATCTGTCGAGCGGGTTGCCGGTCACCACGCTGGCGACCGACGTCGACATGGGCTTTGGCATCGGCAAGCTCGGGTTTTCTGGTGACAAGCTGCTGGTCACCTACACCGACTACGCCGGCGGGTCATCGACGATCTATGCGGTGACGGTGCCGGAGCCGGCGATCGCGCTGACGCCGCTCGCGGGCACGATGCTCCTGCGGCGCAGGCGGCCGGCGAAGGCATGAACGTGCGGCACGAGACACCGAGGGGCGGTTGCACGGAGGTGAGCGATGAACGGCATGATTGACGCGTCAGACCGCTGTCGCCGTGACGCCGCGCCTCGGTGTCTCCTCTGCCGCGCCGGCTGGCTGCGACGGCCGGCCGGTCGGGGGGTTACGCTGGTCGAGCTGCTGGTGGTGATCGGGATCATCGCACTGCTCGTTGGGATTCTGCTGCCGGCGTTGTCGCGGGCGAGGGCGGCGGGGCAGGAGGCGGTCTGTGCGAGCAACCTGCGTCAGCTCCACGCTGCGTCGCTGACGTATGTCTCGGAGCATGGCGGCTGGTATCCGCCGGGCTGTGTCGGACTTTTCGACCGCAACCTCGAGCGCTGGCACGGCACGCGGGCGAGCGTGGCCGACGCGTTTGAGGTCGGCGGTTCGCCGCTGCGGAAGTATCTGCGGGTTGAGGGGATCCGGCGGTGTCCGGGGTTTGAGCCGGTTGACGTGGCGGGGGCTTTTGAGAAGAACTGCGGGGGCTATGGCTACAACGCCGAGTACATCGGGAGCAGCGTGGGCGTCATGCCCGAGAGCATCGCCGGCGGCATCACGCCCGCCGAGATGGACCGGCGGTTTGCCAACGTTCCGGCGCGGGCCAATCAGGTCCGCCGGCCGGCGGAAAAGGTGATGTTTGCCGATGCGGCTGTGGCGGTCGTGGGCGGTGTGCTGATTGAATACTCGTTTGTCGAACCTCCGACCGCGGTCGGAGGATGGCCTAAGGATCCGACGATCCATTTCCGTCACCGCGGTCGGGCGATGGTGGCATGGGCCGACGGACATGTGTCGGCCGAGCCGATGGCGTGGACGCGGGACGAGCCCAATGTCTATGGCGCCGACAACCGCCGGGCGATGCTGGGCTGGGTGGGTGACCGCAGCGGGTCGGCGTTCGTGCGCCAGTGACGGCCGGCGAGTTGGCGTAACGCCTGCCCGGGGCGCGGAGGCAGCATCGACGCCCGGGGCCGTGCGCGTCGGGTCGACAACGCGGGGCGGGGGAATAAGATACGCCTCGGTCTGGTGAATCGTCGCGTGAGCGGGCGATGCACGGCTGCGCATCGGGCACGGCGGATGCCTGTCGCGGCGGCGGCTTCTGGCTGAACGAGCGGATTGACGAGCCAATAGGAACCCCCTGTGTCCCATCAGCGAATCGACCGTCTGCGCGACAACATCATGAGCGTGTTCCTGGGCAGCCGTCGCGCGGTCGATCAGCTGCTGATCGGGCTGTTTGCGCGGGGGCACGTGCTGATCGAAGACGTGCCGGGCGTGGGCAAGACGGTGCTGGCCCGCTCGCTGGCGCGGTCGATCGACTGCAAGTTCACCCGCGTGCAGCTCACGCCCGACCTCCTGCCCGGCGACGTGCTGGGCGTGAGCGTCTATGACGCCACCCGGCAGGCGTTCGATTTCAAGCCCGGTCCGATCTTTGCCAATATCGTCCTGGCCGACGAGATCAACCGCACGACGCCGCGCACGCAGTCGGCCCTGCTCGAGGCGATGGCCGAGGAGCAGGTGTCGATCGAGAACCAGACGTATCCGCTCAAGCGGCCATTCATGGTGGTGGCGACGCAGAACCCCTTCGAGTTTGAGGGCACGTATTACCTGCCTGAGAACCAGCTCGACCGCTTTATTCTGCGTGTGTCGGTGGGCTATCCCGAGCGGCAGAGCGAGCAGAAGATCCTGATGACCCAGCCCGGGCGGTTTTCGCTCGACAAGCTGATGCCGGTCATGACGGGTGAAGAGGTCGTCGAGCTGCAGGACCGCGTGCCCAAGGTGAGGATGGACCAGGCGGTGGTCGATTACATCCTCGACCTGGTCGACGCCACGCGGCATGAAGACCAGCTTCACCTGGGCGTATCGCCCCGCGGGTCGCTCGCGCTGACGACGGCGGCCCAGAGCAGCGCACTGGTCAACGGGCGCGACTATGTCGTGCCGGACGACGTCAAGCACCTTTTCGTGCCGGTCTGCGCCCACCGCGTGATCAGCAAGACCTATCTGAGCAACGGCGACGTCAACGCGACCGGGCGGATTCTCGAGGGCATTCTCGAGAAGGTCGCCGCGCCGCGGTGAGGGACGCGGTGACGGCAGCGGTTGCGCCGGGCTGGCCGGGGCGAAGGCGGCGGTGCGACAGACGGCTTGCGTGCGCTTTCACGCGGGCTTGACCGTGTTGATATGATCGAGCTGGATGAGCCGGTCTTCGACCATCTCCGTCAAGTCTGCCGCGACGCCTGTTCGCAAGCGCCCCTCGCTGGATTTCTCGGTCACCGGGCTCGTCTATTGCACCATGATGATGTTCATGGGCGTGGCGGCGATCAATTCACAGGCCAACCTGCTGTTCGGCGTCTTCGGGCTGATGATCGGCATCCTGCTGATTTCGTATTTCATCAGCAGGCTGGTGCTCAAGCGGCTGAGGGTGGAGCGGATCCTGCCCGACTTCGGCGTGGTCGGCACGCCGATGAGCACGACGTACGTCTTCTCCAACGGCAAGCGGGTGTGGGCGTCGCTGTCGGTGTCGCTCTCCGAGCTCGACGGGGTTGAGGCGTTTGTCCGTCAGCCGGCGGCCTATCTGCTTCACGCGGCCCCGGACACGCGGGTGACCATCACCGTCGAGCTGATGCCCAAGCGGCGCGGGCTTCACCACCTCGGGCGATACCAGATCGGGACGAGTTTCCCCTTCGGCTTCATCAAGCGGGCTGTGGTGCGTCACCAGGAGGATCGGCTGCTGGTCTACCCGGCGCTGGCGCAGGTCGATCCCAAGGTGCTTCGCCTGTTTCGCAGCGCCGAGTCGACCGGGGCGGTGATGAAGCCCCGCCCGGGCGGGCAGGATGAATTCTTCGGCGTCAAGGAATACCGCCAGGGCGAGAACCCGCGGCTGATTTACTGGCGTCGTTCGGCGCGGACGGGCACGCTTGTGCTCAAAGACATGACCCGTGTCTCGCCGCCCCGGCTGCTGGTGATGGTCGATACGCGGCTGCGCGACAGTTCGGTCGAGGCCTACGTCGATGTCGAGCGGGCGATCGCGACCGCCGCTTCGCTGGCCAACCACGCGCTCGAGGCGGGCCTGCTCGTGGGCCTGATCGCCTACCAGGGCGAGCAGGGCGGCGAGGGCGTGCAGAGCCCCTCGTCCTCTTCGTCGTGGCGTGCGACGGTCGCCCGGTGGACCAGCTCCAACGTCAAGACCAACGGTCAGCCTGCCCATGCCCGCGATGTCGAGATCGTTTCGCTCCCGCCCAACCGCGGCAAGCGGCAGCGGCGGGAGATTCTCACCGCGCTGGCCCGCATCGGCCGAAACGAGCAGCATGACGCGCGGCGGCTGATCGAGGCGGCGGAGCGCGTGCTCAAGACCGGCACGACGCCGGTTCTGGTCACGCCGGGAGACCAGCCCGTTTCGCTGTCCGACCGCATGCGCGGGTTGGTGGTTCTGCCGGCCGGGGCGCGGCGCACGATGGACCTGTTTCGCTTCGATCCCGGCGTGGATTTCACCCGGTCGATGCCGGTGGAGCAGCAGCCGCGGCTTGATTCGCACGACGTGAAGCCGACGACAGATGACCCGACCCCGCCCGCGCGGGGCGGACCGACGCCGCCCGCGAATGGCGGCTCATCCGCCCGGCCCGGCACAGGCGGCGGATCGCCCGAGCGGCGGCCGCAGCAGTCGGGCAAGACGCCCGGAGGGCGACAGGAGGCCGGCCATGTATGACATCCGCCAGTTTCGGCCGATGCTTTACCTGCTGATTCTCCTGGGGTTCTGCGGCTTCGCGCTGGCGGCGCAGACCCCGGCGCTGTGGATGCTGTCGGTGATCGGGTTGCTGCTCAATGGCTGGCTGGTGTTCACCGGGCGGTTTCGCCCGCTGCCCCGGCTGGTCGCCAACGCGATCACCCTGGTCATCTTCGCGGCCATCGCGCTTCAACTCAGCCAGACCCCGCAGGCCAAGATCATCATCATCGGGCAGTTTCTTGTGCTGCTGCAACTGGTCAAGCTGTATGAGCAGCGGGGCAACCGTGACTATGCGCAGTTGCTCGTGCTGAGCCTGCTGCTGATGGTGGCAGCGGCGATCAACACCGCGAGCCTGCTGTTTGCGCTGATCTTCATCACCTACCTGTTCCTCTCGCTTTACTGCTGCCTGCTGTTTCACCTCAAGGCGGAGACCGACACGGCCCGCGCGGCGATCGCGGTGCCGGCCGACGTGCCCAATCCGGCGGTGCTGCGGAAGGACGAGCGCCATCTGTCGAGCTCGATGCGCCGTCTGACCGCGCTGGTGGCGGTGGTGTCGCTGACCATGGCGGTGGTGGTGTTCCTGATCATGCCGCGGCGGACCGGCGCCGGGATGTTCGGGCAGCTTCAATACCGCCAGCAGCAGTCGCTCACGGGCTTTGCCGAGACGGTGAGCTTCCAGCATGTGGCGCGAATCACGCAGAACGAAGAGATCGTCGCGTGGGTGAAGCTGTCGCAGGACGGCCAGCCGGTCAGGCGAGTCGAGCCGTTGCTGCTCAGGGGGCTGACGCTGAGCGTCTACAACGGCACGGGCGACCGTGTCGGCGACCTGGGCCCCTGGCAGTGGGGTCGCGGGTGGGACCTCAACGGCAACGAGCTCAACACGCAGTACACCCAGGGAACCTGGCGGCCCGATCCGCCGTTGGATCAGTCGGGCCTGCTGCGGATGGACATCCAGCTCATGCCGTCGGCGACGCGCGTGATGTTCGCCCCGCCGGGCCTGTGGTCGATGATGGTCTCGAGCCGCGACCTGCGGGTGACCTATGACCGGTATGACGGCTCGGTCATGAGCCTCGACGCGATCACGGCCCGCCTCGATTACTCGACGCTCTCGAGCGGCGACCTGTTCACCGAGCCCCTCCCCGCCGATGTGCGCCGCATCACCACCGCGCCCATCGCGCGGGAGATCGCGGAGTATGCGAGGCAGCCCGAGGTGAGCGGGCGCGCCGAAGACGGCACGCCGCTGGTCGAGTTGCTCGAGCGGACGACCGACCCGGCCGCCCGGCAGCAGATCATTCGGGCGATCGCCGACTCGATTCAGCGGCATCTGAAGACAACCTTCACTTACACCCTCGACCTCACCGACGCCCGCGAGCTTCGCGACGGGTCGACCATGCGCGATCCGATCGCCACCTTCCTCACCCGGCTCAAGCGCGGGCACTGCGAATATTTCGCCGGGGCGATGACGCTGATGTGTCAGTCGCTGGGCATCGACGCGCGGATGGTCATCGGGTTTAAGTCGGACGACTACAACCAGCTCAACGGGCTGTGGGTGGTCAGGCAGTCGCACGCCCACGCGTGGGTCGAAGTGCCGATCGACGGGCGCTGGACCACCTATGACCCCACCACCGGCCGCGAGTCGGTCCGTGAGCCGTCGGGGCTCTTTTCGCGGGCTCGGCAGCTCTTCGACTTCCTCGAATACACGTGGCAGGACAACGTCGTCGCCTATGACAACAACACGCGCGACAACCTCCTTCAGTCGTTCGAGACCACGATGACCAACACCGCGATCCAGTCGAGCCGGACGATGTCGGGCTGGGGCGACTGGTTTGACGCGGCGCGGTTTTACGGCATGTCGGCGAAGCTGCTGGGGGCGTTCATCGGGCTGATGCTCGCGGGCGTGGTCGTGGCGATCGGGTGGTTCGTCTGGGAGCGCTGGCGGCTGATGCGCCGGGCCCGGCGTATCGGGCTGGGGACCCTGCCGGCGCCGATGCAGATGAAGCTCGTGCGGCAGCTGGGGTTTTATGACGTGCTGATCCAGATGCTGCAGCGGCGTGGGATCGTCCGCCCCGACCACCTGACCCCGCGCGAGTTTTCGCAGACGCTGACATTCCTGCCGCCCGAGGCCTTTGAGACCATCAACCGTCTGACCGGCATCTACTACCGCGTTCGGTTCGGCGAGGCCGAGCTCGATGGCTCGCAGCACAGCCGCCTGCTGGAGGTGGTCGATCGTCTGGGCGTCCTCCTGCCCCCGGCGCGCCAGCCATGAGCCGGTGACCGGCCGGCATCGCCTCGAGTACCCGCGAACGCAGTGCTGCGGGCGAGCCTCGCTTCCGGCGTCACGGTCACCCGTCCCGGCGGGGTGAAGGACCGATGTCGCGGTGGAACGCCCGGCGCGGCAGAAGGCCCATCGATTTCGCCACGATATGGGTGTCGGACCGCGGCGGATTGGGTATTATCCGCAGCCGCGCGGCCGGCTCAGACCGGCAAATCAACGCCGCGCGATGGGAGCGGATCATGAACACGGGCCTGATCATTGTTCTGGCGGCGCTGGCCCTTGCGGTGATCGTCGTGATCGTGCTGGTGGCGGGCTACAACCGCCTGGTGGCGCTGCGCGAGCGGGTCCGCGAGGCGTGGGCACAAATCGACGTGCTGCTCAAGCGGCGCTATGACCTGATCCCCAACCTCGTCGAGACCGTCAAGGGCTACGCGGCCCACGAGAAGCAGACACTGGAAAACGTGATCGCGGCGCGCAACTCCGCGGCCAGCGCGCCGCGCGACC
>CAZBOE010000212.1:0-7337 GCA_964493365.1 uncultured Tepidisphaeraceae bacterium
GATCGAGGCGGTCTCGGCGGCGCGGCGCTGGGCGACCGGCTGGCGCGGCGGGCTGCTGGCAACCTGCGACTTTGACCTTGGATTCCACGCGCCCCTGTGCCGTGAGGCGCTGCACGCGGCAGAAGCCGACTTGGCGATCATCGCCAACACCGCGTCGGCGCTGATCGACACGGCACTGATCGACACCCTGATCGAACACGCCCGATTGAATGGCGATATCGATCTGTGCTTCGTGCCCGCGACGCCGGGATTCTGCGCCGCGGCCATGCAGCGTCGGCTGATCGAACGCCTCGCCTCGGTCGGCGGGCAGCGCAATGACACGCCCGGGGTCGGCGTGAGTAATGCCAATGTGCATGGCGCCGGCGTTCATGGCGGCCGCCTGCTCCACTATGACCCCGACGCGCCCTACCCCGATGCGCTGGCGTCGCGCGGGTGCTGCCCGACGCCGGTCGAAGTGATGCGGACACGCGCGCGGTTTCTGCTCGACAGCGATCATGCCGTCGCGCAGGTGTCGGCGATGACGGCGCACCTCAACGGCCAACTCGAACACGCCGACGCTCGCGCGATCGTGGCGCTGGCGTCACCGCCGGCCGAGATTTCACCGCTGCCCGGGGAGATGACGCTGGAGATCACCACGCGGCGGGTCACGCGGGCGAGCTTTCGCCTCTCGGCCGACCGGGAAGACATGACCGTCGACGCCGCGGCTCGGATCATCCGGCAACTTGCCGCGCGCGACGACGCCCGGCTCGTGCTGGCCGGCGCCGGAGACCCGCTGCTGCACCCGGGGGTGATCGATGTCCTCGAGGCGGCCAAGCGCAGCGGCATCGCCGGCGTCTGCGTGGAAACCGACGGGCTCGACGTTTCGCCCGAAACACTGACCTACCTGGCGACATCAAAGACGGTTGATGTGATCAGCGTCGCACTGCCCGCGACCACGAACACCACGTATGCCTCGATCATGGGTGTCGATCGGGTGACCGATGTGCTGGCGTTTATCGCCGCACTCGCCCGTGCCCGCGGCGGCAGCGGACGCCCGATCGTCACGCCCGTGTTCGTAAAATGTGCGGACAACCTCGGCGAGATGGAGGCCTGGTATGACCATTGGCTGCGCACGATCGGGGTCGCGGTGATCGAGGGGGCCAGCGATTTTGCCGGGCAGATCGGGCGAACGGCCGTCGCGGACATGTCGCCCGCCCGGCGCGGCGCATGCCGGCGGCTGGAGAGCCGGATGATGATCCTCAGCGACGGGCGGGTGGCATCGTGCGATCAGGACCTGCTCGGACGGCAGGCGGTCGGGAGCTCTGCGGAGGAGGGGGTGGCGGCGGCGTGGGGTGAAAAATTGGCATCGCTCCGAAAAGCCCACGCGATTGGCCGATTAGAACAGTGGCCGCTCTGCGAGCGGTGTATCGAATGGCACCGCCCCTGAACGCGGGGGGCGGATCGGAATCTCGAAAGTGAGCGCATCTCGAATGACCACGTTAGCCGTCATCCTCGCCCGCGGCGGAAGCGCCGGGCTGCCCGGGAAGCATCTGATGTCGCTCATGGGGCGGCCTGTGCTCGACTACACCTTTGACCACGCCCGCGCCGCCAGGCGGATCGACCGAACCGTGGTGAGCTCCGACTGTCCGGCGATTCTCGCCCGGGCTGTGGCGGCGGGGCTTGAGACGATCCGTCGGCCCGCCGAACTCGCGACCGCCGATGCCTCGGTTCAGGATGTCATGCTCCATGCGCTCGACCAGGTCGAGCGGTGTGGCGACGGCTTCCATGCCGACGCGCTGGTGGTGATGTATGGCAATGTGCCGATCCGCCCGTTCGGCGTGATCGACGAGGCGCTGGCGTTGCTGGAGCAGACCCAGTGCGATTCGGTCCGCAGCTTCTGCCCCGTGGGCAAGTGGCACCCCGCGTGGATGAGCGAGCTGCGCGACGACCGGGTCTTGCCGCTTTTGCGCGGGTCGATTCACCGCCGGCAGGATCTGCCTCCGCTGTTTCTGCACGACGGCGCGGTGGTGGCGGTGAGCCGGGCGTCGATGCTGAGGGGGCGGCGCTATCCCGATGATCCGCATGCGTTTTTCGGCGTCGATCGTCGCGCCGTGACGACCGGCTCGGGCGAGACGGTGGAGGTCGACGAACTCAAAGACCTGTTCCTGGCAGAGGGGATTCTTCGAGCCCGCGCCTCGGCGATGGCAAAAGCATCATGAGAATCGGCAGACACAACATCGGACCGACGTGGCCGACCGCGGACAAGCCCGCCGAGGCGGCTCGCGTGCTGGTCATCGCGGAGATCGGCGTCAACCACGACGGTCGGCTCGACCGGGCGCTGCAACTGGTGGAGATCGCGGCACGGTGCGGGTGTGACGCGGTCAAGCTCCAGGTGTTTCGCGCGGCGCAACTGATGCACCCCAGCGGCCGGCTGGCGGATTACCAGCAGGGCCGCGTGAGCGAGACCGACCCGGTCTCGATGTTGCGCAAATATGAGTTGAGCGAAGCCGAACTGGCCGAGGTTGTCGCGCAGATCCGCCGACTGGGTCTTGAGCCGGTGGCGACGCCGTTCTCGCCGGGCGATGTCGATACCCTGGGGCGGCTGGGTGTGTCGGCGGTCAAGATCGCCTCGCCCGATGTGATCAACCTGCCGCTGCTGCGGCGGGCGGCGCTGCTGGGCAAGCCGATGCTGATATCGACCGGCGCCACCAACCTCGATGAGATCGACCGCGCGGTCGCCTGGCTCGATGGCATGTTCGCTGACTATGCGCTGCTTCACTGCGTGAGCAGCTATCCCGCGCCCGATGAACAGCTCAACCTCGGGTGGATCACCCGCCTTGCCGAGCGCTATGGCGACAGGCCCGTCGGCTACTCCGACCACGGCGAAAGCGAGCTGGCCGGGGCGTGTGCCGTGTCGGCAGGGGCCCTGATCGTCGAGCGTCATCTGACCTTCGACCGGTCGGCGTCGGGCCCCGATCACGCCGCCTCGAGCGACGAGGCGGGCATGGCGCGTTATGTGCAGATGATCCGCCGGGCGCAGGCGATGACCGGCGTCGGCCATCGCCGGGTGCTGCCGGTCGAACGCGACGTGCGCGAGGTGAGCCGACAGAGCCTGGTCTGGACGCGCAACCTGCCCGCGGGCCACTGCATCACCCCCGCCGACATGACGACGATGCGTCCGGGCGTGGGGGTCAGCGCCGCGCTGCATGACACGCTGATCGATCAAATGCTGCTGCGGCCCGTCAGGGCGGGCGACCTGGTCGATCCCGCGCTGATCGCGGGCGATCAGCCGCTGCGGCGGGTCTCATAAAGGCGCCCACCCGCGCCAAGGCATGAGGCCCCGCCCGGGCTGCCGACGACGCGATCGGCCGACCTGGCAATGACGCTGCGACGACTGCGCCACGGGCCTCTCCTCTGGCGACGAGCCCGACCGACCGCCGCACTAGCGCCAGCACCTTGGCTGCCCCGGAACGCGCCGATGAAGATGACCCGACGACGCCACCGCATCGCTTTTGTCACCGGCACGAGGGCCGAATATGGGCTGATGGTGCGGGTGCTCCGGGCCATCGAGCGCCACCCGCGGCTGGAGCTCCATGTCGTCGTCACCGGGATGCACCTCGACCGCTCGCTGGGCCACACGCTCGACGATGTGGCCGCCGATCGATGGCAGCGGTTGCACACGGTCGCGTGGAAGCAGCAGGACACGCCCGTCTCAACCGCGGCCGCGACCGGCCGCGCAATCACCGCGCTGAGCAAGCTCTTCGCCACGCTGCAGATCGACACGGCGCTGGTGGTGGGTGACCGCGTCGAGGCCTTTGCCGCCGCGACCGCGGCCCACCTTTGCCGCATTCGCGTGGCCCATGTGCACGGGGGCGACCGGGCGCTCGGGCAGGTCGATGACGCGCTGCGGCATGCGATCACCAAGCTCGCGCATCTCCACTTCGCGGCGACGGACGACAGCGCCCGGCGGATCATCCGGCTGGGCGAAAACCCCGCCCATGTCCACGTGGTGGGCAGCCCGGGCGTCGAAGACATCACCCGCGAGGCCCTGCCCTGGTGCGAGGTCAGCGCCGAACTGGCAAAGCTTTCGCGCCCGATCAGCGGAGCCGGCAGGGCCGGCAGACGACACGACGCGCCCCCGGCGCGGAGAGGCTATGCGCTGCTGGCGCTTCACCCCGTCGATCCGGATGCGCGGATCGAGCGGATGCGGACGCTGACGATCCTGCGGGCGCTGGCGGCACACGGGCCCGGGCGGGTCGTGGCGATCGGGCCCAATAATGATCCGGGCTCGGGCGGCATCGTCGCGGCGCTGGCCGAGGCAATGGAGATGGGGGGCGATGTCATGCCGGTGTTGACGGTCGTGCCGTCTGCGCCGCGCGAGATGTTTTTGGGCCTGCTGAATCATGCGGCGCTGCTGATCGGCAACTCGTCGAGCGGGATCATCGAGGCGGGCAGTTTCGGCACGCCCGTGATCAACGTCGGCCCGCGCCAGCAGGGCCGTCTGCACGGCTCGAACGTGACGCACAGCGGGTATGACCTGCGCGGACTGGCGCGGGCGGTGGCGGGGGTCTGGCGGGGCGGTCGGGCGGCGCGGTGTGTCAGGGATAATCCCTATGCAAGGCCCGGCACGTCGCGGCGGATCGCTTCATTATTGGCCGCGGAAGATGGCAAAAGCGTGCCGTCTAAGCTGATCGCATATTAAGTCGGCGCGGTCTCTCCCCGATCAAGCTAGAGATGACGCCGCGCAAGCAGGATGCAGCGCGGTTCAACCTTCGCAGGGCGAGAGGATCACTCATGAGCGCAGCACCGGTTGTGAAGAACGAGACGAGCAAGGGCCCCGTACTAGCCGGCGTGACGCCCTCGAACGGGTCGAGCGGATCGTCGCTGCCCGAGCCGGTGCTGATCGCGGTCAAGCGTGTCACCGCCCTGGCGACGCTGCCCGAGGTGACGGCGCGGATCGTTTCGACCGTCGAAGACCCGCGTTCGACCGCGGCGCAGCTGCACAAGATCGTGGCACACGACCCGGCGCTGGTGACGCGCATTCTCAAGGTGGTCAACAGCGCTTTCTACGGGCTGCCCGGGCAGATCGCCTCGATCGAGCGAGCCATCGTGCTGCTGGGGCTCAACGCGGTGAAGAACATCGCCGTGGCGGCGTCGCTCGGTCAGCTCTTCCGCGGCGTGAAGCTGTGCGAGGGCTATACCGCCAAAGACCTGTGGACCCACTGCATCGCCGTGGGCGTCACCGCCCGCGAGCTGGCCAAACAGCTCAAGCTGCCGATCGCCGACGAGGCGTTCCTCGCGGGGATGATTCACGACGTGGGCATTCTCATCTCGCTGCAGCTCTACCCGGAGAAGCTCGCGGCGGTCTGCGCCGCGGCGCGCGAGCCCGGCACCGACTTCTGCCAGACCGAGCGCGAGATGATCGGCATGGATCACCAGCAGCTGGGGCAGGCGCTGGCCGAGCTGTGGAAGTTTCCGCGGAGCTGCCAGATGGTGGCGGGCTATCACCACCGCCCGTCGGTGCTGACGGGCGACTCGCAATCGCTGCTCACGCTGGTCTATCTCGCCGACACGATCTGCTGCCACGCCCGCCAGGGCTTCAACCTGACCGCGGTCAACCAGCAGCTCGACTCCGACATCACGCGCAGCGCCGGGATCGATCAGCCGCTGCTCGAATCGACGGTGAGGCGCATCCCCGAACTTCTCGCCTCGGCCTCGGTGCTGCTCGACGCCTGAGCGACGCCGCGCATACCGTGCTGCCGCATCCAGCGCTTGTGACGGAGGGGTCTCATGAAAGGCGATGACATCAGGCAGGTTTTGTTAGGTTTCGTTCGCCAGTGCCAGCCGACCGCGCAGGTCGTGAGTCGATGGCTCGATCGTATGCGGAACGACGACATGGAAGACCGCGCCTTCACCCGTCTCACTCTCGACGCTCATCTCGCCGCCGAGGAGCTGCACGAGCTCCCGCGAGATCGCAAGCCCTAGCCCGGTGCCTCCGTGCTCGCGGGTGACCGATCCGTCGAGCTGCCGGAACTTCTCAAAAATCAGCTTCTGTTTCTCAGGCTCGATCCCCGGGCCCTGGTCGGCCACGCTGATGCGCACCATCGCCTCGCCCTCGCGCCGGGCTGAGAGCGTGATCCGTCCGCCCTGGGGCGAAAACTTGATGGCGTTGGAAAGCAGGTTGTAGAGCACCTGCTGCAGCTTCGAGCCGTCGGTGGTGAGGATCGGCACATCCGGCGCAGCCGTGGCCGACAGTTGCAGGCCCTTCTTCTCCAGCAGGGGCTTGAGGATCGACCCCAGCCCCTCGAACAGGTCGGCCAGCACGAGCCGCTCGCTCCGCACTTCCATCCGCCCCGCCTCGATCTTGGCCAGATCGAGCAGGTCTTTGATCAGATCAAGAAGGTGTCGGCCACTGGCGTGGATGTTGGCCACGTAGCGGCTCGACTTGGCATCGACCGCGATCGTCGCGGCATCGCGAAGCAGCTCGGTGAAACCGAGGATCGAATTGAGCGGCGTCTTGAGCTCGTGGCTCACATTGGCCAGGAACTCGCTCTTGAGGCGGTTGGACTCATAGAGCGCCAGGTTTGACTCGGCGAGCTGGTTGAGCTTGAGGTCGAGGCTCTGGTTGATGGCGCGGAGCTGGTCGGCCGACGTCTTGAGGTTGCTCAGCATGGTGTTGAAGGTCTCGCTGAGCTGCTGAAACTCGTCGCCGCTGGAGATGTCGGACCGGATGTTGAGGTCGCCGCTGCTGACGCGCTCGGCGGTCTCCTGCAGCACCTGCACGGGCTGCAGGATGAACCGCGACGTGATCACCGAAAACACCAGGATCGCCAGCGAGCCGGCCAGCAGCCCGGCGGTGAGGAAGAAAACGCGGTTGAGCAGGAGCTGGTTGGCGTCGATCTGCGAGGGGATCACGACCGCGATCATGCCCAGCAGTCGGGGCGAGTCGGCCGACTCGACCAGCGGCGCCGGCGCAACCTCAGGTTCGGCCGCGCCATCACCCGGAGCGCCCGGTGAAACGCCTGCATCGTCGCCCGATGGCGCTGCGCCCGATAGCGCGGTGTCAGACGGCACGGCATCCGACGGCACAGCATCCGACGGGGATGGGTTCGACGGAATCGGGCCCGCCTGCGCCAGGCGTGCCGGTTCGACCGCAAAGCCGGCGGGCAAGACGCCGCTCGCGCCCGCCACCGGTTCGACCGACGGCGTCGATCCGGAGTGGCACTCGAGACACGACCCCCGGGCGAAGACCGGGCGGGCATACCAGTAAACCATGCCGTCGTCGGTGCCGCGATACTTGGCATAAAACTCGGCGCCCGGATCGGTGAGGAAGCGCTCCATCGCGCGATACTCAAACC
>CAZBOE010000213.1:0-7297 GCA_964493365.1 uncultured Tepidisphaeraceae bacterium
TCAATGCGTCGCTTCACGCGACCGCACAGGTCTTCAACACCGTCGACTATGGCTTCGACGCCGGTCGCAGCTCGCCCAACACGGTGATGCGGACCAACGTCTTCGACGCGGGTGGCGCTCGCCAGCCCTGGATCAAGTTCAGCGGCGTTGACGCAGCCCTGGCCACCGCCGGCAAGACCAAGGCGGATGTGGTTTCCGCCCGTTTCGAGCTGACGGTCCAGGATTTCGACACCGAAGTGGGCGTGTTCACCTGGACGCTCTTCGGCGTCAACGACGGCGTCGCCAACGAGAACTTCTCCACGGGAACCCCCTGGGACCTCATGCCCGGCGTCATCGCCGCGCTGCGTCCGTCAGGCGCGCCGGCACCCGCGCCCCTGCCCGGCCAAGTGCCCGTTTACACCTCGCAAGACCCCACGGAGACCGTCGTGCTCGGCTCGATCAACCGCAGCCTGGTCCCCTTCGGTCCGCGTCCGGCCTCCGGGACCGTCGACGGCTTTGACCTTCCCCTGTCGTTCATCACGGGCGACACGAACGATGTCTACACCTTCATGTTCCATCAGACCGAGGGCGAAAACATCAACTTCCGCCCGCAGTGGTGGGGCACGGGTGCGGCCGCCGCTGTCCAGCCGCGACTGATCATGGTCGTCCCCGAGCCGACGACGCTCGGCATCGTCGGTGGTGCCGGACTGCTGGCGATGGCGCGTCGCCGCCGCTGAAAACGCAGCGCGTGTCCGCTCTTCACACGCGCGAAACACGCCGTGCGATCCTGACCGATCGCACGGCGTTTGAGAGATTGGAAAAAAATCCGCTTGACCGAACAGCGGACAGGAATATGATCGTTCATAGACAGTGGCGCAAGACACATCAGCTCACTGACACTTCTGAGGAGGCACATCATGACAGCAGGCAAACTGCGCGGTTTTACGCTCGTGGAACTCCTGGTCGTAATCGGCATCATCGCGGTGCTCATTTCGATCCTGCTCCCCTCACTTCAACGTGCCAAGGAACAGGCCAACTCCGTTCGCTGTTCCAGCAACCTTCGCCAGATCGGCACCGGGTTGATCGCGTATGCCAATGACAACAGGGGCTACCTGCCTGTCCATGACGCTTACGACTACGCGCTGTTTCCCGCCATACCTCCGGGACTCGATGTGAACACGGGGCCCAACGTCAGCTGGTTCACCGCGATTGTGGGCAGCCGCTATATCAACGGGCGTGTCGTCACGCAGGGAACCGAACAGTGGGTCGAGGGCACTGACATCTTCGACTGCCCTTCCGACCACATCATCGCCAATGTTCGTTCGTCGGCGAACGGCCAGCGCGTGACACGAAACGCGATGAGCTACGTGCCCAACAACACCGTTCTGGGCAATGTTCGCCATACCCCGCCGATCCTTCGCTTCCGTCCGTTCAAGATCAATGAAATCCGACCCGCCTCGGATCGTATTGTACTTGCAGAGAAAAACGGCAGCACCCGATATGGGACTGGCTTTGCCATGACCTCCCAGGGCGTTGGGCTTCAGCCGTCGTTCTACGAAGGCACGACATGGTCGTACAACCGCCTACTCGAAGTGCTGGCAGGCCGGCATGGGCGAGGCCGGGCAAGCGACCCTTCGGGTCTCCTCAACCTGCTCAAGCTCGACGGCAGCGTCGAATCGATGAGCTACAACTCGGCCAGCAAACCGGCGCTCCGCGCGATCGCCGGAGAGACAAACCCCGACCCGCAGGGAATGTGGGGCGTCAACTACTACCAGCCGCGCCAGTAACGCACGGATCGCGACCTGAGGGTCTGTTGGTAAGTGTGGCTTGAGTTCGATTTTCTGCAGGTTTGCCATGGGTCTGCGTGAAACCATTCAGAAGAACCCCTCGCTGGTGTCGACTGCGGCGCTGGGTCTGATCGTGCTGGCCGTGGGATTGACCTTCCTGGGCCAATCCCGCGCCGCCGACGACGGGTATCCAAACGTCTACTGGACGAGCGACGACGGCAAGACGTTCTTTGAGGATCGCCTTGACCTGCTCCCACCCCACGTCAACGACAAGGGCGTGGAGCAGGTCAGGGCGTTCGTCTTCCGCGACGGCCCGCAGGGCACGCCCTTTGTCGCTTACTTGATGAAGTACACCCCTGAGGGCAAGGCGAAGCTGCAGGAAGTGGTGGGCAGCGGCAAGCCGCTGTCGGAAGGGCTTCGCAGCCTCCCGCCCCAGGCCACGCTCTACAAGAAGCCGGGCACCGGAAACTGGATTCCAGAGCCCCAGGCCCGTGCACAGGGCCTCCTCCGTGTCGGCGGTAGCGAGGCTGTCCTGCCTGAATGACTGGCGCGGGTCGTGCAGGCAGGCGTGGGCGAGGTGCTCTTGCCCGGGGTGCCGCGACCTCGCCGTCGAAGATACGCCCTGGGCAAGCCGGGAAAACCACCATCTACGTATGCCGCGCTCCGCATCCCTTCCTGCCGACGTCTTTGCCTTTGCCGCCCGGCTGCTCGAATTCACCAAGGCCGATTTCGACCGCGTCGAACGGATCGAGCAGCGTGTCGTCGGCCAGAGCGCCATCGATTTCACCGCCGCACGGTCGTCAGGGCAGCGGGTCTACGGGAGGATCGAGGCCTGGCGAGACGGTATTGTCCGGCTCCGCCTCGCCGCCGCCCCGCTCGCGTCGCGATCGACGCCGATGGTCGTCGCGTCGCCTTCGCCCTCATCGGCCGCCGCCTCCGAAGACTCGCTCGCGAGCGAGCCACTGCGTGTTGTTCTCGAGCGCGACCCCTTCGGCTTCGTGGCCCACGATCAGGCCGGGCGCGTTCTGGTGCGCGACGAGCACGAAGACCGCCGGGCCTTCGGCTCGGGGCACGTCGCGTTCCCGTTCGGTTTTGTCACGCGCGACACCATCCCCTGTGCCACCGGCGCGCTCGCACTGGCGGGCGATGAACTGATCTACGGCTTTGGCGAGAAGTTCGGCCCGCTCGAGCGTCGTGGCCGAGCGATCACCTGCTGCAACCGTGGCTCTGGCGCTTGGACGTCAGGCGAGCACAAGAACATCCCGCTCGCGCTCTCGTCGCGTGGCTATGGGCTCTTCTTCAACAGCACCTGCCCGATGCGGTTCGACGTCGGCGCCGCCTCCAATGCCAGCTTCACCTTCGCTGTCGCGGAGCCGGAGATCGATCTGTTCGTTCTGGCCGGGCCGAGCTTCAAGCAGATTATTGAGCGCTACACGTGGCTGACGGGTCGGCCGCCGGAGCTGCCCGCGTGGAGCTATGGCGTATGGATGTCGCGTCACACCTACACCTCGGCCAGGCAGATCGAAGAGACCTGCGACCGATTCCGCGCCGAACAACTCCCGTGCGACGTCATCAAGATCGACACCGGATGGTTTCACCAGGAGGGCCGCGGCAGCGCGATCGACTTCGACATGGAATGGAACCGTGCAGCCTTTCCGCAGCCTGAGGCATTCCTCGCCAACCTTCGCGAGCGCGGCTTTCACGTGGCGCTGTTTGTCAACTCGTGGGTGCTCGCCCAGAGCCCCAGGGCGATCGAAGCGCGCTCGCTCGGCTACCTCGTCAAGCGGCCGGACGGTTCGGAACACACCTGGAACATGGGCGAAAACTGCCCTGTCGTCGCATTCGATCTCACCAACCCCTCGGCGCGGGCCTGGTATCAGGAGCAGCTGGGCCGTCTCCTGAGGCAGGGTGTGTCCACGTTCTTCGCCGACTGGGGCGTCGACGCGCCGATCACGTGCGACTACCACTCTTTCGACCCGCTCGCCTACAACAACGCCCACGGACTGATCTACCTGCAGACGGTGTACGAAGCGCTGCGCGAGCATGCCAAAGGCCCGGCGGTGCTCTGGGGCGTGGCGGGCACCGCGGGCGTGCAGCGCTTCCCCACCACCTACGGCGGCGACTCGCGGACCACATTTCGCGACATGGCCAACGTGCTCCGCGGGGGGCTGTCGGCGTCGCTCAGCGGCATCGCCCACTGGAGCTGCGACATCGGCGGCTTCGGCCGCGCGCAGACCGAACCCCCCGATCCGCGCCTCTACATCCGCTATCTCCAGCACGGCATGATGCTCTCGCAGACCGAGTTCCACGGCATGGGCCCGCGCGAGCCGTGGCACTTCGGCCCCCAGGCCATCGAGGCCTACCGCACCATGGCCCGCCTGCGCTACAGCCTCATCCCCTACCTCACCACCTGCGCCGCCATCGCCAGCGCCACCGGGTGTCCGATCCTCCGGCCGATGGTGCTCGAGTTTCAACACGACCCCAACTGCGCCCACCTCGATCTGCAATACATGCTCGGCCCGTCGCTGCTGGTGGCGCCGATCTTCGATGAGTCCACACGCCGCCTCGTCTACCTGCCCGAAGGGCTCTGGTATGACCACTGGACGGGCGAGCCGATCGAGTCGGCCGGAAGGTGGATTGACGTCGATGCCCCGCTCGATCGCATCCCCCTGTTTGTTCGAGGCGGCAGCGCGATCCCCATGGCCACGCCCGCATCGTGCGTGGCGCAGATGTCGTTTGATGAGCTGTTCCTTGATCTCTACCCCGCGCCCGGCGAGCACACCGCCCACATCGCCCTGCCGGGCGAGCCGCTGCGACAATTCACGTGGACCGGCGACGGCGCCTCGCTCCGCCTCGCCTTACCGCCCATCGCACGCAAGATCACCCCGCGAGTACACCCCCGCCGACGCTGACTTCATCGGCTAGGTCGCGGCATGTCTGCGACGACATCACCCGCGGCCAGGCGTTCCCCGACTTGGGCAAGGCTGTCTCTCAAGGGGCAATCGAACAGCAAGCCAAGCCACATCTGCGCCGTGGCGAGTGGGAGTGGTCGCTCAGTCGGCCGGGTCGAATGCGTCGGCGAGCATGTCGGCGTATTCGAGGTTGCTGGTGATGGTCCGGCCGGCATTGTGGGGCGTGTGCACCACGTTGTGCCAACCGAGCAGCGGATCGTCGAGCGGCAACGGCTCGACATCAAACACATCCGCCCCCAGCGCCAATTCGTCGGCCATCACGCGGCGTCGGATCGCGTCCATGTCGCAGATCATCGCGCGAGTCACCAGGATCACGACGCACCCTTTGGGCAAGGCATCGATGTGTGCGCGCGTGATCATCCCCTGCGTCTGGGGCACAAGTGAAAGCATCGGCGCGAAGACCTCGGCGTCGGAAACGAGCTGCTCAAGGCGATGCACCCGCCTTGCCCCGCTGGCGGCAAACACGGCATCGCTCGCAAGCGGATCCCACGCGGCCACGTCGGCGCCTATCGCGCCGCACCACGAAGCATAGCGCGCGCCGATGTTGCCCATCCCCACGACCCGCACCCGTTTGCCCTGAAGCGTACCGTTCACAAAGCGCGGGTCGTCGCCGAACTGGTGGCCGCGTGCGCCGTGGGCGGGAACACCATCGAGCGGCGCATAGTCCCACGCATGCAGTCGCGCACTGTTGGCATGCCTTCACTCCCTACGCCCATCCGCGTGCGCGGCGGCTGGATCGATTTCTATTCTACGTTCATTCTGGTCAATCGAGAGCCAACCATTAACTTCCTCCGGCGGGAACATCGACGCCCAGGCCACCTCTGACTCCGTGGTTATCCCTTTGGGGAGATGAAGTGTGAACTGCCACTGCTCCTGGTGTCTTCCTCCGCGACCCATCCAAACACGGCCGATGACGCATGTACGACCATCACAAAGCTCCAGCCGTTCCGGGATGAACCCATCGCACCACAAGCCGCGATACTCATCGGTGCGCAAGCCATCGATTTCGCGGCAGACGCGGTACTCGAGCTCAGTCCAAAAGGCATTGGCGTCCACGGTGCCCGTTAGTGAACTCCCATGCGCGCACTCTCCATTCGCCGCCGATGAGTCTTTGCCGTTTGGTGTGCGCTTCTCCGAGAAGTACTTGATGCGGCGGTTTACCACGCCGCGATACACTCCTGCAGCCGGGCCGACGCACTCGCCAATGCCCGTTGCCGCATCTCCGGCCCCCAGTCCATCCCCTCGGCGTTGACAAACTCGATGTCCGTGATTCCCATCGTGCCGAACACCGCCCGCAGGAACGGCTCCTGGAAGTCGTGGGCGGCCAGCGCCGACCCCGCAGCGTACACCCCGCCCCGCGACGTGATCACCAGCATGCTCTTGCCGTGGAGCAGACCGACCAGCCCATCCGCCTTGACCTCGAATGTCCGGCCCGGCCGCACGATCTGGTCGATGTACGCCTTGAGCGTGGACGGCACGCCGAGGTTGTACATCGGCGTGCTGAGGACGTAACAGGTCGCAGCCGCGAACTCGTCGATCAGTTCATCCGACCGCCGCATCGCCTCGCGTGAAGCCTCAGTCTGCTCCTCCGGCGGCGCGTACACCCCCGTCACCCACGCCTCATCGACATGGGGGACCGGGTCAGTGCCCAGATCCCGCCTGACGACCTGTTCGCCCGGTTTCTTGCGGAGCCAGCCGTCGATGAACTCCTGTGCCAACCGGCGTGAGTGCGACCTCTTCACCCGAGGGCTGCAGTCGATGTGTAGAATCGTTCCCAACTTGCACCTCCTGTTGTTGCCACCGAACGTAGTGCCGACACTGGCCGAGCCGGCACCGCGTCGACTCTGACACCCACGATGAGCTTACCCGCCGGCTCGGTCCACTGCATTGGTGGGTTATGCTCGCGACCGAATCGCCGTCAGTACCCGATCAGCAACAGGGCATACGGAATCCGTACCCGTGAGTGCCCATAGACTGCTGAGACGACCGCGCGAGTGTTTTCGAAGTCGTTGCTGATCGTCTGCTTGCCGGCGTTGTTGAACTTGTACGCGACTGGAACTGCTAGAGTAGGAACGTCTACGTCAACCATCACCATCGCCTGAACGAGATCGCGATACACGGCGTTTCCCATCCACGCCCTTCCGGCCTCGATCTCTAAACCACACCGCCATTGCGGCTGGTATGCGTCGATCTGGTAACGAAGGGTGGGGTCGCCCTGCAAACCGAAGTAGACAGGGCGCTGAAGCTTATCCGCATCGAGCTTGCTTGCCTCAACAGAGAATCCTAGATCGACCAGATCAGGGCGCAGCTTGGCCAGCACGTCATTGCTCGTGAGACCTTTCTTCAGTGCGAGTGTGTCGATGGCGGAACGATGCTTTGCGAAAACTTCAGCAACTAGTGGCGCGAACGCCGGCGGCGGCGACGTGCTTGGGAAGAACTGGTACTTCGGGTACGGGTCTGCCAAGCGAGTTCTCCGCGAGCATAACGTAATGCCGTTCGCTGGGCGCGGCCGCGCCGACGACCAATCGAATTACAATAACTCTCCCGCGGCCGCGGTCC
>CAZBOE010000214.1:0-7202 GCA_964493365.1 uncultured Tepidisphaeraceae bacterium
TGCTGGACGCTGATGCTCGGGGTGAGCGTGGCGCGCCAGCCGCAGACGCCCGAGCCCGCGCCGGCGGGCTAAGCCGCCCGGCGGACGCCGCCCGGTTGCCAATGCGGGGCGGGCGGCTCAGCAGATCAGTTCGGGCTGATCGCGGTTGAAGTAGAGCGACCCTTCATACCACCCCGGCGCCGCGATGCGGCAGCGGAGCAGCGTGGCGGCGGCTTCGAGCAGGTTGCCGCCGGGCGTGAGGATGCGGACGGTCCCGCCGTAGCCGAGCGGAAGCCGCTGCCGGGTGATAAAGCCGATGCCCCGGATGCCCACGTCACGCGTGAACAGCACCCAGGGCGGCGTGCCCTCGAGATCGGAATAGAGCCGCAGCGTCGCCTTGACGCGATAGCGCATGCGGTTGTGAAGTCGCTGATCCGACGCCAGCGACTGCCCACGCCCGGCTTCGAGCGCAGAAATCACTAGATCGGCCTCCTGAGGCCAAGGCTCATCCAGCTGAGGATCAGTCGCGGGTTCGAACGACATGTAGTCGGGTTTGATCCGCCGAGCCACCCCACGACGGGTGGGGCGTTCTGATGTCCCGGCGACCATGAGCATAGCGACCTCCGATTCAACAAGCGCCGCCGCAGCGACGCCTGTGTCCACATGAATTCTCAAGCCGAGGTCCGATAACACCGCGCTGATGATTGCCCGATCATGCGTCGAATGTCGGCCCGGCACGCACCCTACCGCCCGGCGGTCAGGCCGGCGGTCGAGACACTCAGACTTACGATTGCATTCCGGGGCGGGTCAAATCACATCTGCGAACAAGACCGAGACAAGTGACACCGGGGTCACCCGGGCTTCCGGGAAACGTTTGCTGATCGGCACGCAATCAGTTCAGCGGCGGGGTTCTGAGGCCGATGTATTTTTGGGAGTGAATGAAGTGCCGCAAAAGATACTCGTCATCGACGATTCGACTGCCATTCACCGGCTGATTGTCAGCCGACTATCGGACCTGCACGTCGAGATCTCCTGCGCCACCGACGGCGATACCGGGCTCAGGATGGCATCGATGCTCCTGCCGGATCTGATCCTGCTCGACGTCGATATGCCCGACGCCGACGGCTTCGACGTCTGCCGGCGGCTCAAGGCCGAGGCGGCCACGGTGGCGATTCCGGTGGTGTTTCTCACCGGGGCCAGCACGTCGTCTGAAAAAATCATCGGCCTGGAACTGGGCGCGGTGGATTACATCACCAAGCCCTTCGACAGCGCCGAACTGCGGGCGCGCGTCCGCTCGGCGCTGCGCACCAAGTATCTCATCGACCTGCTCAACCAGCGCGCCATGATCGACGGGCTGACGGCGATGTGGAACCGCGCCTACTTCGACTCGCGGCTGGCATCGGAGATCGGGCTGGCGCGGCGGAGGGGGTCGCCGCTGTCGGTCATCCTCTTCGACATCGATCACTTCAAGTCGATCAACGACCGCTTCGGACACCTCATGGGCGACCGCGTGCTCTGCGCGCTGTCGGAAACCATGGCCGGCGCGATCCGCGCCGAAGACGTCATCTGCCGCTTCGGCGGAGAAGAGTTCGCCATCATCTGCCCGGGGGTCGACGCCGGCGGCGCAAGTGTGCTGGCCGAACGGCTGCGCCGCATGATCTCGGAGATGAAGCTCACCTGCCGCGACCAGCCTGTGCCGGTCTCGGCCAGCTTCGGCGTGGCACAGTGGCAGGAAGGCATCGACCTGGTCGCCAACGCCGACGCCGCGATGTATGGGGCGAAGCAGGGCGGCCGAAACCGGGTCAAAGCCGCTTAGCACACGGCAGCCTCTGCCGCCTGGCTCGACGCGCCGCCGCCCGGCGGGCGCGGATCGTTGCTGATTGGTGCCGATCGGTGCTGATCAATGCCGATCGGCAACCCGCAACGATCCGCCGTCAACTATACTTCGGGCATGTGCGGCCGATACGTGATCCTGTCGATCTTCGACTTTGCCAAGGGCATTCCGTGGCTCAAGCCACCTGCGGAGGAATCGGGCCCGCGATACAACGTGGCGCCGACGCAGGAGATCTTCACGCTGGCCAACAACGCCGACGGGCGCATCGAGACGATGCGGTGGGGCCTGATCCCCTCGTGGGCGAAAGACCCGTCGATCGGCAACCGCATGATCAACGCCCGCGCCGAAACGCTCGCCGAGAAGCCGAGCTTTCGCACGGCGCTGCGCAAGCGTCGGTGCATCATCCCGGCCTCGGGCTTTTATGAGTGGCGACGCGAGCAGGACGGCAAGACCAAGACGCCGATGCTCATCGGCATGAAGTCGGGCGAGCCGTTCGCCTTTGCCGGGCTGTGGGAGGCGTGGCGCGACCCGTCGCAGCCCGATGCGCCCTGGCTCAGAAGCTGCACGATCATCACGACGACGCCCAATGCGCTGATGGCAGGCATCCACGACCGCATGCCCGTCATCCTGCCGCCCGATCGATATCGCGCGTGGCTCGAGCCGGACGAACTCGACCCGCAGACGGCGCTGTCGATGCTCGAGCCCTATGACGCCCAGGCAATGTTGGCACACCCGGTGTCGAAGGCCGTCAACAACCCGCGCAACGATTCGCCCGACTGCATCGTGCCGGTCGAGTCATGACCGCGGTCAGGCGCTCACGGGCGTCGCGGCCGACTCGGCCGCCCCGCTGTTGTCGGCGGGGGCGAACTGCCGCTCGTAGAGCTGCCGGTAGGTCGGGCAGGTTGACATCAGCTCGCGGTGCTTGCCGCTGCCGACGATGCGGCCTTGATCCATCACAACGATCACGTCCGCGCTCAGGATCGTGCTGAACCGGTGGGCGATGACAAACGTCGTGGGCCTTCCCGACGCGCCCGCGGCGTTTTCCTTCATCACCGACTCGATCGCCTGCTGGATGAGGTGCTCGCTCTCCGCATCGACCTGGCTGGTGGCTTCGTCGAGGATGAGGATCGGCGCGTTGCGGAGAATGGCGCGGGCGATGCACAGCCGCTGTTTCTGCCCGCCCGAAAGCTGGGCGCCCAGGCCGTCGAGCGGGGTGTCATAGCCCTGGGGCTTGGCGATGATGAAATCGTGGGCAAACGCCTTGCGCGCCGCCGACTCGATCTGCGCCCGGCTCGCCCGCGGAAGGCCGTAGGCGATATTGTGGGCGATGGTGCCGGGGAAGATCACGCTGTCCTGCGTGACCAGCGAGATCTGCCTGCGGAGCGAATTGAGCGACACGCCCGCGATATCGACGCCGTCGATCGTCACGCGGCCGCTGTCGGGGTCGTAAAACCGGCACAGCAGCGCCAGCAGCGTCGTCTTGCCCGAGCCGTTGCGTCCGACCACCGCCACCGAGGTGCCCCGCGGCACCACCAGCGAAAGGTCTCTCACCGCCGGCTCGGGGGCACGCGGGTAGGTGAAGGTGACATGCTCAAAGGCGATCTGCCGCGACAGCGGCGCCAGCGCCGGGCGATGACCGATGCCGCGGCTTCGGCGCACGGCCCGGTTGTCTTCCGCGGGCAGGTCGAGCGTTTCGAAAAGCCGGGCGGCCGCCGCGTTCGAGCGCTGGAGCACGTTGTTGAGCTTGCTGACCTTCCGCATCGATTCGCCCATCGCCACCAGGCACGCCATGATCACGAAGAAGCTCGTCGCCTCCAGCGAGTGGTCGACCAGCACCAGCCACGCCGCCAGCAGCACGATCAGGCAAACCACCACCAGCGTGAGCGTCTCCATCGTGGGCGTCGAGAGCGCCTCGTAGCGGCTCATGCGGGTCTGCTGCTCGACCAGCCCGCGCATGATCCCGGCATATCGGCGGCGCTCGAAGCGCTCGGCGCCCGCCGCCTTGACGGCGCGGATGCCCGTCAGCGTCGCGTCGATCTGCCCGAGCATGCTCGACGACTGCGCCAGCGCGGCCCGCGTCGCCCGGCGGACTTTCTTGCCGAATTTCTTGATGATCGCCCCCATCACCGGGGCGAAGACGATGATCGCCAGCGTGAGCCGCCAGTCGATCCACAGCGCCAGCCCCAGCGCCATGGCCGCCTTGATCGGCTCCTGGACGGTCTGCCCCAGCAGGATCTTGAACCCGTCCTGCAGCCCCGCCGCATCCGACACGAGCCGGCTGGTCACATCGCTGGTGCCCGCGGTGCCGAAATAGCCCATGGGCACATGCAGCACATGGTCGTAGGTCTTGCGCCGGATGTCGTTGACCGCCCCGATCGCGGCGCGGTCGGACAGGTGCTCCTGAAAGAACCGGATCACGTTGGCCACCACCGCCATGAGCAGGATCACCCCCAGCAGCACCGCGATCGCGCCGACCGGGTGGGCGGGCAGGCGGTGGGCCAGGCCCCGCACGATCGCGTAGGCGGCATTGGCCGGCCTGGGCACAAGGGTGACGGTGATCGATGCGGCCGACCCGGTCTCGTCGAGCCGCAGCACGCTCATCGGCACCGGGCCGTCGGCCGAGGCGAGCCGCTGCAGCGCCGCGTCGCCGTGAAGCAGCCCCTGGATGCTCACCGATGCGCCGGGCTGTGCCTCCCCCCGTACGGCCAGCGGAATCAGCACATCGCCCGGCCGAAGCCCGGCCTCCGACGCCGGCCCGCCCGGGCTGACCCGCTGCACCTGCAACTCGTCGGTCCGCTCTGAAAGCGCCGCGCCGATCCGCCGCTCGGCGATGTTGCGGTCGATGAACTGCGGCACTGTCGCGCCGTCGTTGATGAGCACGGCAAGGATCGGCGCGATGATGCTGATGCCCGCTGTGCCGATCGCGCCGACGAAAAACGCGCAGACCACCGAAATACCCACCAGCCCCCGGTATGGCCCCAGGAACCGTGCGGCCCGCCAGAACTCGGTGTGTCGGCGACGTCGGCCCCGCGGGGCGGGGGAAGACTGCGATTCGGATGACACGCCTGCGTCACTCATGCGGGGTCCACTGGTGCCGGGTCCATTCGTGCTCGATTCAATCGTGCGGCGTCGATCATGCGGTAGTCGCTCACAGGGCGGTAGTCGCACATCCGGTAGTCGCACATCCGGTGGTCGCTCATGCCGGGTCGGTCATTGTTCACGCCGTGAGGCTCATGCAGGCCACGCTCCGGCCGCCATGCTCATGCACAGCCGGGCCGACGGTCGATGATCATTACCGCGTCGTCGGCGCCTGAGGCCGCGAAAAGGCCGCCAGTATAGCAGCAACACTGCCGCGCCGCGCCCCGAGGCGGTATGCTCCCGCGGATCGCCGACCGAACGCGGCCACAGACACCAACGCCATGCCCAGCCACATTCCCCTGTCCTCTCCCGACATCACCCAGGCCGAAATCGATGCGGTGGTCGATGTGCTCCACTCGCCCACGCTTTCGATCGGCCCAAAGGTGGAGGAATTCGAATACCTCTGCGCCAAGGTCGCCGGGCGACGCCACGGCGTGGCGGTGTCATCCGGAACCTGCGGGCTCCACTTGTGCATGATGGCCGCGGGCATCAAGCCGGGCGACGAGGTCATTACCACGCCTTTCAGCTTTGTCGCCAGCGCCAACGCCCCGCTGTTCGTCGGCGCTAGGCCCGTCTTCGTCGACATCGACCCGATCACCCTCAACGCCGATGTCGAACAGATCGAAGCCGCCATCACCCCCAGGACCAAGGCGATTCTCTGTGTCGAAGCCTTCGGCCACCCGGGCGGCATGGCCGGGCAGGAAGCCATCGCCCGAAAACACGGCATCGAGCTCATCGAAGACTGCTGCGAAGGGTTCGGCGGATACGCCGGCGAGCGACCCATCGGCTCGTTCGGGCTTGCGGGGGTCTTCGGGTTTTATCCCAACAAGCAGATCACCACCGGCGAAGGCGGCATGATCGTCACCGACGACGAGCAGTTCGCCGCCATGTGCCGATCACTCCGCAACCAGGGCCGCGACGGCATGAGCTGGCTCGCCCACGCCCGGCTCGGGTTCAACTACCGCATGTCGGAGATCAACGCCGCGCTGGGCGTCGCCCAGGTCAACCGACTGGGCGAAATCCTCGACAACCGCCGACGCGTGGCACACGACTACATGGAGCGGCTCATGACCAGCCGCTATCTCATCCTCCCCACGCTCGACGACCAGACCCACATGAGCTGGTTCGTCTTCGTCGTGCGCCTCAATGACCTCTTCGACCCCGGCGACCGCGACCTGATCATCAAAGACCTCCGCGCCCAGGGCATCGGCTGCAACAACTATTTCCCGCCCATCCACCTGCAGCCCTACATGATCGAACAGTTCGGCTTCAAGCCGGGAATGTTCCGCGTGTGTGAACACGTCAGCCAGCGCACGATCGCCCTGCCGTTCTTCACACGCATGACCGAAACCCAGGTCGATCTGGTCTGCACCGTGCTCGAACGCACCCTCGAAAAACACCTGCAAGGCCGCCGAGTCAGGTGACCCGGCCGCGGGCAACCCCCGCTGACTGCCGCTGTGCGCGGGCGTGATCAGCCGCCGTGATCAGCCGCCGCCGAGTTGCCGTTCGATCCGCTCGACATGCTCGATCGCCCTGTGCAGCGTGCCCACGTCATAGAGATAGATCGTGCCCCCGAGCACCGCGATCGGCTGCTCGTTGCGCAGATAATCGCTCACCCACACCTCCGGGCCCGCGGGCATGTAGATCGCCTGGAGCACCGTCGCGCTCACCGCCACGACCCCGCGCGGGCCCAGCGTCGTCGCCCGGCGGTCGGTGAAGTTGGTCGAGGGCAGCATCATCGCTTCGGGCAGGTAGTATTCGGGCCTGACCGTGCCGAAATACGCGACATACACCGGCGTACCCGGGTGAGCCTTCGACCAGTCGCGTAGCATGAGCATGTCCTGGCCCCAGTCGAGATTCGAATCGCCCAGCAGGTTGATCGGGCCCTGTGTCCGCGCGGGGGCGTTGAAGAAGGCGATGTAATGCGGATAGCTCAGCAGCGATTCGGCCGCGATGACCACACCCACAAGGCCCGCCACGACGAGCCCGTTTCGTCCTGCCCGTCGGACGAGCTCCGCCGCGCCGCACGCGACCGCGACATACACCAGTGGATAAACCGGCAGCACATGGCGCAGCCCGAGGTTGAGCCCTGAAGCCATCGACACCGTCAGATAAACCGCCACCGCAGCGCCGATGCACGCCGCCGCCCACGCCGCGGCGAAGGGGCTCTCCTGCGTGGCGTCGTGCGCCCAAGTCCGCGACGCCGCCCGCACCCGCTCCGGCGCCCGTATCCGCTCTGGCGCCCCCACCC
>CAZBOE010000215.1:0-293 GCA_964493365.1 uncultured Tepidisphaeraceae bacterium
AGCAGGATGACCACATCTCGGCCGAACTCGACATAGCGCTTGGCCTTTTCGATGACCATCTCGGCCACCTGCACGTGGCGGCTCGACGGTTCGTCGAAGGTCGAGGCGATGACCTCGGCCTTGGTGTTGCGCTTCATGTCGGTGACTTCTTCGGGGCGCTCGTCGATGAGCAGGATGATCAGCACGACCTCGGGGTGGTTGGCCGAGATCGAGTTGGCGATCTTCTGCAGCAGCACGGTCTTGCCCGTGCGCGGCGGGGCGACGATGAGCATGCGCTGGCCCATGCCGATCGG
>CAZBOE010000215.1:335-7165 GCA_964493365.1 uncultured Tepidisphaeraceae bacterium
GGGCTCTTTGGGCCCGGTTTCGAGGATGAGCCGGTTGTGCGGGTGGACCGGGGTCATGTCCTCGAAGTTGCTGATCTCGTGGACGCGCTCGGGGTCTTCGCCGTTGATGGCTTCGACGCGGAGCAGGGCGAAATAGCGCTCCGACTCCTTGGGCGGACGGATCTGGCCCTGAACGACATGCCCGTTGCGGAGGCCGAAGCGTCGGATCTGGCTGGGGCTGATGTAGATGTCGTCGGGGCAGGGGAGGAAGTTGTATTCGGGGCTGCGCAGGAAGCCGAAGCCGTCGGGCAGGATTTCAAGGACGCCTTCGCCGAACATGAGGCCGTTCTGGCGGACGCGGGCGCGAAGGATTTGGAAGATCAGGTCCTGCTTCTTCATGCCCAGGTAATCCTGGATGCCCTCGTCGCGGGCGATGTCATGAAGGGCGGCGGTGTCCATCTGCTGCAGGTCTTTGATGTAGAGCTTGCCGCTCTTGACCTGCTCATACTTGGCGTTGGTTTCGGCGTCGATGGTGGAGAGGTCTTCGCCGGCGTCGCCGCGCGGCTCGCGGGGTTCGCGCGACTCGCGGTCGGAGGCATGGCTTTCCTGCTCATCGCCTTCGTCGTCGCGGTCGTTGCGGGCGGGTTCGCGTTCGGCCTGACGCTCGACCGGGCGGTCGGACGACCGCTCACGCTCGGCACGCTGCGGGGCGGGCGCCTCGGGCTCGACGACGGTCGTCGCCTCGACGGTGGATTCGGGAGCGGGGGCTTCGTCCGCGGGAGCGGTCTGACGGCGGGAGGTACGCTGCTTGGCCATTTCGATCACTTTCTGTGTCTGTCGCCGGTTCGATCACAAACGTCGTCCGGCATGGGATAGGTGTGGTTGAGAAGCTTCGATCGCCCCGCCGCGCTGACGTCGCGCGGCCGACGGATTGTGTGGGGATCGAATGCCGCCCTGTGCGGGTGGCGTCATGCCACGCGAAGGCGGTCGACGAATCGCGAGACTGCTAAGGCTGAAGGTCGTCCATGTGGGGACTGTGCAGTGGGGACTGTGCAAAACGGTAGGTCATTCGTGGTGAACCTGCCGATTTTGGCGGCAGGCTCTGCGGCCGACGCTCAAGGCGTCGGCGAAACATTCATTGCCCAAGGCCCGGCGGCGCAGGAAGCCCGGTTGCCGCGGTCGGTGTGCATGCCCGTCGCGGTGTGACCCGACGGTCAGGCAAGCAAACGGCGGAGCATCAGGCAACTGATCGCCGGACACTGTCTGTCTCGACCCGCGTCCCGGCCCCTGTCAGCCGAAACTTTCGCGATTCTTTGCCACCGATTTCCATGCTGATTGGCCTCGTTCCCCGCCTGCCTTGCGGCAGGACCGTCTCACTGGCCGACCATACAAACGGGAGTCTGGTGCGGTCTGACCGGGCCTGGATCGTCCGAAGACACCACCGGGCCGGCTACCGGGAATTCGCGAGAATCAAGGGGAGCAACTCTCGAACTTGATCGCGGGTCGACGCGGCATCTGCCGCGTTCGTCACAGTATAGTCGGACACGGCGCGCTTTTTGTCCAGTGGGGTCTGGAAATTTTCCCGTCGGGCAATCTCCCCGGGCGGCCAGCCCCGCGACGCCGCCACCCGCTTTTCTCTAAGGTCTTGCGGAGCATCAACATAAACAACAAAGTCGCACTGGTCGACGAGCCCCGTTTCGACCAGCAGCGGGCTATCCCACACGAACCCGCGGGCCCGAGGCAGGGCGCGGGACATGCGCGCTTCCCGCTCGCGGGCGACGATCGGATGCAGCAGCGCTTCGAGCCGCTGGCGCTGGGCGGGATCGGCAAAGACGATCTTCGCGACTGCCGACCGGTCGATCCGGCCGGCCGCATCGAGCACACCGACGCCCCACCACGCGGTCACCGCATTGCGGACTTCGTCGGATTCATAGGCGGCGTTGGCCAGGTCGTCGGAGCTGATGACCTCGAAGCCCTCGTCGCCCAGCAGGCGGGCCACGAACGACTTGCCCGCGCCGATCCCTCCGGTGATGCCGACGATGGGTTTGCCGTGAAACATGGGGCGAGGGATCGAAGAGACGGGGCGTTGGTCAGAGGGGGTTGTTGAGCGCGTCGCGGGCGGGTCTTGAGCCTGTTGCGTGAATCACAATCGACCGGACGGGGCCCGTCGCGGGCAGGACTTTGTGCATGACAACCTCTAGAGAATGGCGCGGATCTCAAACACCTCGAGCAGGTTGCCCGCCGGGTCGGCGAAGGCGAGGCAGGTGTCGCCGATCATGATGCCGCGCTGGACGATGAACTCGATCTCGGCGTCGAGCAGCTTCTTCTGCACCTCCATGAGCGACGGGACTTCGACGCCGACGGGGCGGTAATCTTCGCGGATGATCGGGCGGTCGGTGAACTCGATGCGGATGGCGTGGTTGTCTGCGACGAACGCGCCGGCCGACGGGTCTGCGACGAAGCCGAGGATGCTGACGTAGACGTGGGCGAGCTGGTCATAGCTGCCGGGCGGCGCGGGCAGCTTCATGTCGGCCACGGCGATCAGGCGGACGGGGATGGGCTGGGGGGCGTAGGGGCGGAGGTCAGGGGTCAGCGGCAAGCCGCGGCCTTCTTCCAGCACGAAGGGGGTATCAGAGCCGGGCGTCTCCGGCAGGACGGGGTCGGCCGGTTCCTGCGGCGGCGCGGCTGGCGGCGCGTCGCCCTGCGGAGCGAGATCGAAGATGTCTTCGACGGCGCCCGTGGGCGGGTGCGGTGAGGATGACTCATCCATGGCAGCCACCTCGCCATTGTAAGCCCGTCGGGTCGGCCGGTCGCCACCTGATCGGGCGGGAGTTGAACGGGCTGCTGGTTGTCGAACCTCGCTCGTGTGTCTCCCTGAACGGCTTCGCTGCAATGCCGCGCGCTGAGCCGATGCCGGCGCATCACGCGGCGGGTGTCGTTGCAGGGATGCTTACTTGATGTCGCTGAGCTTGACGGGGCTGCGCTCTTTCGCCGAGACGGTGATGGCTTCGAGGACGCGCTGGGTCTGGTAGGCGTCTTCGAAATCGGGCAGCGGGATCTCGGGCTCGGCGGCCCCGATGACGCGGAACATGTCGACGGCCTGGTTTACAAAGGCGTGTTCGTAGCCAAGCGGATGGGCGGTCGGCCAGTAGGCGTGCTGATAGGCATGCTGGCCGGGCACGCTGGTCTGGATCTTGGTCCAGCCCTGGACATGGCGGGGCAGGGTTGCGTCGAAGTAGTAGAGGTTGTTGAGGTCTTCGAAGTTGAAGAAGACGGAGCCTTTTTCGCCGTTGATCTCGACGCCGTGCTTGTTTTCGTCGCCGGTGGCGAAGCGGGTGGCTTCGAGGGTGAACATCGCGCCGCTCTTCATGCGCCCGATTGCGGCGACGGCGTCATCGACCGTGACCTTTGCTTTCTTGCCGCCGGACTTGGCGCCGCTGGCGATGCCGGCGCCGCCCGCGCCGGTGGGGATGGTGCGTTCCTTGATGAAGGTATCCATCTGTGCGCCGGTGATCTCGGCGACCTCGTCGCCGGTGATAAAGCGGGCCATGTCGATGACATGGGCGCCCAGATCGCCCAGCGAGCCGGAGCCGGCCTGATCGGCGTCGAACCGCCAGATCAGCGGGATGTCAGGCGACGAGGCCCAGCCCTGGAGGTAGTAGGCGCGGACATGGTAGATGCGGCCGAGGCGACCTTCCTGCGCCAGGCGATAGGCGGTGGCGACGGCCGACACGCGGCGATAGTTGTACCAGACGAAGGTCAGGGATTTCTTTTTCGCCTTCTTCGCGGCGTCGCGCATCTGGCGGGCGTCGTCGAGGGTGGCGGCAAGGGGTTTTTCGCAGGCGACGTGTTTGCCGGCCTCGAGGGCGGCGATGACGAACTCGAGGTGCTTGTTGTTGGGGGTGGTGACGTCGACGAGGTCGATCTCGGGATCGGTGACGGCGGCCTTCCAGTCGCTGGTGGCTTTCTTCCAGCCCCAGCGGGCGGCGAACGTCTGCAGCGCCGGCAGGTCGCGGGCGACAATGGTGTGCATCACCGGGTCGACGGGGAGGTCGAAGAATTTGCCGGCCTTGAGGTAGGCATTGCTGTGGGCGCGGCCCATGAATTTCTGACCGATCAAGCAGACATTCACTGTTTGTGCCATGTGAGCGCTTCCTTCCCGAAGTGAACCCCGCCCCGGGACACGATCCCCGGTGGTGCGGTCGATGGGCGGAAGTGTAGCGTGGGCGGGTCGGCTTGCCATCGGGCGGCCGTGCCGACGAAGGTTGCGGCATCCCGGGCTTTTCGCGGCCGCCGCGGGGCATGGCATTTTTGGGGCCGGACCCGGCGTCGCGTCGGCACGGGCATGGGGCGGGGTGTGCTATCCTTTGCCAGGTGGCGGTGTCGGGAACATGATCGGTGCTGAGGGTTGCGCCGCGCGCGCGGCGGCAGGCCTCGGCCTCGGAAGGTGGGCTCATGAAGACGCTGCTGACTGCATTTATCGCCGTGCTGGCGTCGATCGCCGTGACCGTTTGGGTTTCGAAGGTCATGCGCGGGCGTCCGGATTTCATCGTGCAGACGCCTGACGGACAGCGGCTGGCGGCGCCGGCCGACCCTTCGGCGCGCAACATGCGCACCCCGGCGCCGATGACCGAGGGGCCGACATCGGTGAGTCGGCCGACCGTGCCGGAGAACGTGGCGACCAGTGAGTTGTCGCTCATGCCCAACCCGGCGTCGTCGGACGACACCTCGATCAACCTCCGTCGAACGGTGACGGTGGGCGTCGTCGAGCGGGCGAGGCCCGCGATCGTCTATATCTCGACGACCAAGACCGTGCTGCAGCGGATGTCGGACCCGCTGTTTGCGCCCTTCGACGGCGGCCGACCGCGGGCGTTTCGCGGATCGTCGCTGGGCTCGGGATTCATCGTCCATCCCGACGGATACATCGTGACCAACAACCACGTGATCGACCGAGCGCGGAGCATCAACATCGAGCTGCCGGACGGGCGGAAGTTTGACGCACAGATCATCAGCGCCGATGCCGAGGCAGACCTGGCGATGCTCAAGATCGATGCGCCCGAGCCGCTGCCGACGCTGCCGCTGGGCGATTCATCGGACCTTCTGGTGGGTGAGCCGGTGATCGCGGTGGGCAGCCCGCTGGGTTATTCGCACTCGGTGTCGACGGGGATTGTGTCGGCCGACCATCGCGATCTGACCGACGAATCGGGCGCGGTGGTGCTGGCGGACCTGATCCAGACCGACGCGGCGATCAACCCCGGCAATTCGGGCGGGCCGCTGCTCAACGCCTATGGGCAGGTGATCGGGATCAACACCGCGATACGCGGCGATGCGCAGAACATCGGGTTTGCGATTCACGTCAACAAGCTGCGGGACATGATCCCCGACCTGATGAATCCGGCGATCGCCTCGCGGATGGACCTGCCGGTGAGGCTCGAGGAGGCGCGGCGTGTGACCCCGCCGGCGACGGTCACGACACAGGTGCAACTGGTCGGCCCGGGCGATGCGCGCGAGGCGGTGGAATCGATCAACGGGGTGCAGCCGCGGAACGTGATCGACGCGTATGCGCAGGTGCTCAAGGTGCGCGAGGGGGAGACGCTGTCGATCGTGGCGGGCGGGCGGCAGGTCGACCTGGTGGCACGGGCAGTGGCGCCGCCTGACGCGGTCGTGCAGGGGCAGAGCCTGCTGGGCATCACCGTCGAGCCGCTGACGCCGATGCTGGCGGCGCAATACGGGCTGGGGACGGAGGCAGGCCTGCTGATCACGGAAGTGAAGCGGAACAGCCCCGGCTCGCGGGCGGGGCTGCAGCCGGGCGACATCCTCCTGCGGATCGGGCGGTATCCGACGACCAACCTGCAGAATTTCGGCGTGCTGCTCGACGCGATTCGGCGGGTGGGCACCGGACGGTTTCTGATCCAGCGCGGGAATCAACTGGCGGTGGGGACGGTCAGGCTCTAGCGGGCGCCACGCAGCCCGGCCTGGCTGTCGATGGGCCCGACCGACGGGGCCAGGGGCGGTCACCAGCCGAAGCGCTCTTCGGTCCAGGGGTCGCCGTGCATGTGATAGCCGTTTTGTTCCCAGAAGCCGGGGGCGTCGGTGGCGCGGAGCTCGATGCCGCGGATCCACTTGGCGCTCTTCCAGAGGTAGAGCCGGGGGACCAGCCCGCGCAGCGGCCAGCCGTGTTCGGGCGTGATGTCTTTGCCCTCCCACTGGTAGGCGAGGATGCAGTCATCGGCGATGAACTCGGCCAGCGGCACGTTGGTGGTGAAGCCGGCCTCGCTGTGGCACATGACAAAGCGTGCTTCGTGTTTGGGCTTGGCGCGCTCGATGAGGGCGCGCGTGGGCACGCCGGTGAAAGTGTTGTCGAGGCGGCTCCAGTGGGTGACGCAGTGCATGTCGCAGAAGACGTCGACCGCGGGGAGGGCGCGGATGTCGGCGTAGCTCAGGTCATATGGCGCGTCGCAGAGGCCGAAGACGCGGAGCTTCCAGTTTGAAGATGCGGGATCGACCTTGGGCACCGAGCCGTGATGGAGCACCGGCCACTTGCTGGTCAGTGTCTGGCCGGGCGGGGTGCGATCGGTGGGCGATCCGCGCTGGGTGTCGGGCGAGACGATGCGAGGTCGGGCGTGCATGGCCGACATCATAGCGTGACGGGCCCGGAGCCGGACGGCTGTTGCGGCCGTCGGATGGAGGGGGTGTCACGCGGGTGACGATGCGCATTGGCGGTGTCGCGGTCGCGACGAGGCGGCTATCGACCCTCTGGCGGCGAAGCGGGCGCGGCCGGCGGTGCTGACTCGGGCGGTGGTGCTGACTCGGGCGGCGGGTTGCCCGCGGGCGATTCCGGAGCGGCGGGC
>CAZBOE010000216.1:0-7158 GCA_964493365.1 uncultured Tepidisphaeraceae bacterium
AAGCCTTCGCCCAGCTCGGCACCGAGCTCGACAAGGCCACCCAGCGTCAGCTCGACCGCGGCTCGCGCCTCGTCGAGCTGCTCAAGCAGCCGCAGTTCCGCCCGATGTCGTTCGAGCAGCAGGTGATGGTGGTCTACGCCGGCACGAGCGAGGAAGGCTACCTGATGGACATCCCGATCAACCGGATCGCCGAGTTCCAGATCGAGTTCCTCAAGTTCGTCGACGCCAGCCACGCGGGCCTTCGCAAGACCATCGCCGACACGAAGGATTTCAGCGACGACACCAAGGCGAAGCTCGACGCGGCCCTGAAGGAATTCAAGTCGCGCGTGTGGAAGGCGTAACGTCTCCTGACCGATGAACCACAACAGGCTCGGCCGCGCAATCGATGTGCGGCCGAGCCTTTCTTTTTGCTCTCGCTGTTTCGGGATCACGCGGTCAGACGAGTCGCTGACTCTCGCTGTGGCAGACCCTGGCCTGTCCGTATCGCCACGGTCGCTGTCGGCAGCGCCGCGGCTTCGCTGGGGACACGTGCTGTAGCTTGATCCGGTCGCGCCAAATGGGGCGCTGGCTGTGCTACTTACCCTTGCCGGAGCGACGCCGAGCCCGGGCTTTGTGCGGCGGAATCCGGCCGCCACACTGCGCGATCGCTTCGATGAGCAAGTTCACCATCAGCGAGTAGACCCGGCCGGGCTCCTGTCGCTCGAACTGACCGAGCAGCTCCCTGGTGATTGGAAACTGTCCGCCATCGAGGGCACGAATCTCGCTGACCTGGGCCTCTCCGGCAGGCTTGAGCAGGCCCCCGGCTTCGGCAGTTGCAAGCCCCAGCACACTCGCATACCAGCCGAAGCATAGATCAACCACGGCCTCGTCCGAGAGGCCAACTTCCCGGAGCGCCGCGTAGACCTCCTCGGCGTGTCGGTAATCGGCCGGGCCGGTTACCCAGAACCGCGTTAGCAACGGAAACGAGCGAGGATATCGCAGCGCCAGCTCGCGATACTGAGTCGCGAGCCCCCGCAACCGTTCGCGCCACGGCAGCGACCGGTCGAGCGGTCTGAGTTCCGCGTTGATGGCGTCAGCCATTGCCCGCTCGAGACCCTCCTTGGATCCGAAGTGATAAATGATGACCATCGGGTCGCACCCGATTCTGCGTGCGAGCGCTCGCACCCCGAAATCCTCCGGCCCTCCCTCCTCCAGTAACGCGATTGCGGCATGGACAAGGGCTTCGGGGGCATATCCCTTTGGCCCTCCGGGTGCGCCGGCTTTGGGGCGTGTCTTCTTCAAGGTTTCAGCTCCTGACTTGGTTGCGGTTCATCGCATTCTACCAGACCGCCTTGACGAGCTCTACGACGTAGAATAAACTTCTACACCGTAGAAATGGAGAGCATGTCATGAGCTTTATCGGGCACGTTCAAACCGGCCGTGATGCGACCATGGGGCTGGCGGCCGTCATCGTTTCAACCTTCTTCCTGGGCGTAGCACACGGCATCGGCTACCCGATGACCGCCATAGCGTTCGAGCGCTGGGGGGCCCCGGCGTGGTCCTCCGGGTTGGCGTCGGGCATGACCGCCCTGGCGTCGCTGATTCTTCTGCCGTTCGCGCCGGCAATCGCCGCGCGGGTCGGGATGGTCAATTGCATGACGTGGGGGTGCGCGCTCGGGGTCGCCGGGTTTCTTCTTCTGCCCTTCTGGCAAACGGTCGAGGGGTGGATCGGCTTACGCTTCCTGATGGGTTTTGGCCTGCTTTTCCCCTGGCTATTGGGCGAGACATGGATCAACAGCGTGGCCAGCGAGTCTTCACGCGGGCAGGTGCTGTCACTCTACGTCGTTGCTCTGTTCGGCGGATATGGCATCGGCCCGATCTTGCTCGGCTGGCTGCCGCCGGAAGGAATGGCGCAGTTTGTCATCGGTGCGATCCTGCTCGTTCTGACCGCGTTACCCCTGATCCTGGCGCGGCGGCTCGCACCCCTCATGCATGACCACGGCTCGGCTGGTGTCGGCGCCGTGTGCCGTCTGGCCCCGGTGGCGATGGTCGCGGCACTTCTCGCCGGCGTGCTGGAATATGCCTACATCGCCCTGCTGCCTGCCTTCGGCATTCGGAGTGGACTTGACGAGGCTTCCTCGCTCCACCTTGTCAGCGCGTTCCTCTGGGGCGGTGTCGCGCTGTCGTTCCCATTCGGCTGGCTCGCCGATCGCATCGACCGTGACCGACTCATGATCGGGTTCGTCGTGGCGTTCGTGTTGCTGGCGGTCCCGGCGGGCATGGCGGTCGGCGTGCCGGCACTTGCGCTGCCCGCCACATTTCTGCTCGGGGGTGTCGCCTGTGCTTTCTATACGCTCGGCTTGGCGATCCTCGGCCAGCGTGTCCCGCCGCGCGACTTGGCCGCCGCAAACGCTGCGTTCCTGGTGCTCTATCAGGTTGGCCGGCTCGGAGGACCTCCTGCCGTCGGCGCGGGCATGGACATCTGGCCTCCGCTCGGGCTGGTCGTCGGAGCCGTGACCATCTGCCTGGCTGCGGGAGTCGGCTTTGCTCTTGTCATGCGGTCTCAGGGTCGCCCGCGCCAGCGGGTTGATCGTCCCCTGCGGTCTCACCGTGAATCCGCGGCAACACTGGCCATCCAGCACTCGCACGATGAGGCGATGACGCACCGGGCCTGAGCGAGCGGAAACGTTTCTGGTCCATTGATCTTGAAAGGAGATGTTCATGAAGCGGTCGGTTGAGATCATCGAGATTCCGACAAGCGCAGGGTCAACACGCCCTGGCATTGAGCTCGCGCCGGCCGCCGTGCGCGAAGCGGATCTGTGTCGTGCACTGCGAGGCATGGGGATCAACGTCGTTGATCGCCGGGACGGTCCGCCCACATACAGTTGGCGGGCGACCGCGTCTGGCAGCCGATCTTCCAACGTCGACATGGCTTACAGATACGCCGAGCAGACACACGGTCTGGTCGGTCGAGCCCTTCGCGACGGGCACGTCCCGCTCGTGATCGGAGGTGACTGCAGCATCGAGATCGGCGCGGCTACCGCCCAGGCGGCGGCGGGCGGGCGCTGCGGGTTGATCTATGTTGATGGCCACGCAGACTTGAACACCCCCGGAGCAGTTCCTGAAGGGCGCGGAGAATTCGTCGAGTCGTTCGACTGGATGGTGAACGCGCACCTGCTCGGCTTGGCCGGCACACACCGAGCACTCGACGGTGCTCGGTCGCCCATCCTGGTTCCTCCGCAAATTGCGATCGTGGGGCATGTCCCGGAACAGGCGTCTGCCTTTGAACTGGAGCGGATCGTCGAGTTAGGTCTGGACGTGACCCTCTGGTCGGATGCAGCGCATCACCCCGAGGCGGTGGCGAACCGCCTGCTCGGAGAGTGGTCCGGCGAGTTTGAACGGCTCTTCATCCATCTCGACGTCGACGTCCTGAACTTTCGCGCCACACCCATCGCCGAGACTACGGCCTCAGTCGATGTCGGCTTAGACCTGGACCAGATGACGCGATTGCTGCGACCGTTGGTGCGTGACCCACGATTCGTTGGTCTGACGGTCAGCGAGATCTACCCTCGCCCTTCTGATGAGCGGCCGCATTTCGCGCCGGCCCTCAAAGCATTTGTCGCAGCGCTCGCGAGCACCTTTGCCGACTGAGGCGGAACACGCTGCTGCAGGTTACGCCGGTCGTCGCCGCCACCGATGGCACCTTTCGAATCCGCCGCGGAGTTCCGCAGAGAAGGCTACGGGGCCCCTGATGGGAAGCGCGACACCATGCGCGAGGTGGCGCTACCGATCGGCTTCAGGCGCTCCCGCAAACAAGTAGGGCCGCCCGGACGAATCCGGACGGCCCATTGTTTGCCCTGACGATCCACTGGTGCTCTGGATCGTCCGATCACATGGCACGCGCGGCGGTTACTTAACCAGCCCTTCCTTGCGGGCCATCTTGAGCATCAGGTCGATCACGCGGTTGCTGTAGCCCCACTCGTCGTCGTACCAGCTCACCACCTTGAAGAAGTTGGCGTTGAGCTCGATGCCCGCGCCCGCGTCGAAGATGCTGCTGCGGGCGTCGGTGATGAAGTCGCTCGAGACGACCTCTTCGTCGGTGTAGCCCAGGATGCCCTTGAGCGAGCCTTCGCTGGCGGTCTTCATCGCGGCGCAGATGTCCTTGTAGCTCGTCGCCTTGGCGGTCTTGAACGTCAGGTCGACCACCGACACATCGGCCGTCGGCACGCGGAACGCCATGCCCGTCAGCTTGCCCTTGAGCTGCGGCAGCACCAGCGCCACCGCCTTGGCCGCCCCGGTCGAAGCGGGGATGATGTTCATGTAGGCGTTGCGCCCGCCGCGCCAGTCCTTCTTGCTCGGACCGTCCTGCGTGGGCTGGGTCGCCGTCACCGCGTGAATCGTCGCCATCAGGCCCTCGGCCAGCCCGAACTGCTCGTCGATCACCTTGGCGATCGGCGCCAGGCAGTTGGTCGTGCACGATGCGTTGGAGACCACCACATCCTTGGCGGGGTCAAACTTGTCGCAGTTCACGCCCACGACAAAGGTCGGCACTTTCTCCGGGTCCTTGGTCGGAGCCGAGATCACGACGCGCTTGGCGCCGCCCTTGATGTGGTTTTCGGCGCCGGCAAAGTCGGTGAACAGGCCGGTCGACTCGACGACATAATCGGTGCCGGTCTTGCCCCAGGGCAGCTCGGCCGGGTTGCGGACCGCGTAGGTCGGAATCTTCTTGCCGTTGACGATCAGGCCGTCTTCCACCGCCTGTACGGTGCCGTCAAACTTGCCGTGGATCGAATCGTGCTTGAGCAGGTAACCCAGGTTATCGGAGGGGACCAGATCGTTGATCCCGACGAACTCGATGTTGGGGTTGTTGATGCCAGCGCGGAAGACCAGTCGGCCGATGCGACCGAACCCGTTGATGCCGACCTTGAGGGCCATGGCTTGAAGCTCCTGACTTGTGGAGAAATAAACGCGTTTCTCTCAATCTCGCACGGCCCGGCCCGCACAGTCGCTACAGGCGTCACGCAGACCATAACCGCGCGTGGAAACATAGGGAGCGACGAAAGCCTTTGCAAGAAACGCCGGCCCGGGCGTGACGATCCGCCCCATCGGCCCCCGCCCGCGTGACGTCGCCGTCGCGGGCGGTGCAATCGATCGCCCTGCGGCCTCGTCGGTCGGCGTTCAATGCCCGATCATCTTCGCCTGCCAATACTTGCGGGCGTCAATTGCATGAGGCCGACTGTGGGGTATTATCGGCCAAGATCGTCCGACGCACACGAGCATGAGGCTTTGTCGTCGGCGCGACAGCGTATTCGCCGGGATGGCTCTCTGGCCGGATGGAGTGCCGAAGAGTTGGAGCGCCGCAGCTTGACCGCAGACAACACACCTTCCCCCGCCACGGCGCAGTCCGGTCGAGGTTCGTCGTCGGCAACGGCTTCGCCGGTCGAAACGACCAACGGCCACCCGGCGGCCCAGTCGCCCGCGCAGATCGGCCGAGCGCTGGTGATCGCCGCGTATGGGTCACACGATCTTCCGCTCATGTACGCGCAGCAGATCGGATTTGGCTGCGTCTATTGCGACGAGCCCTATGCGGCCATGCGTGAGCTCGCCCGTCGGCCGCGGTTTTATGATGCCGTGGTGTTGTCGCTGACGAGCATCTATCGCGAAGAACTGGCGATCGTCGAGGCCGTCCGCCGGATTGGCCCGCACCTGACCGTGTGGCTGGCCCAGGCCGACGACCGTGCAGCCGTGGTGGAAGACGCCCGCCGCTATGGGGCGACAGGCCTGCTCGACCACCGCGGCGCGATCCTGTTTGACCAGCCCGGCCACGACCAGCCGCCCGCAGGTGCCGACGCCGCCCACGATGCCCCGGAATTCGGCACCTCAAACGCGGCCCCCGACGCCCCCCGAAGCGATCACGACGGGCTGCAGAGCCTATCGGATACGGACCGGCATCGCACCCCGGGGCACGAAGACCACGACGACCTTCCCATCAACGGCTTTGGCGACCCGGTTTTGACGGCCGAGGAACTCGCCGCCTTGCTGCACGATGTGCCGCCCGCGCCGCCGCAGGCACGCGCAAAGCGCTGAGACGAGCCGATGGTCGAATCGACAGCCACCGCAACGGCCGGCCTGCCCGCCGGCTGCCGCGAGCCTCGATGACCTCACTGCCGCCGGTCTTAATGCAGGGCAACGCCTTGAGGCCGCGAATCGCATAACGCCCGTTGCCTCAAAACGGTGTATCATTGGTCTGCCAAGGGTGTCGGCTGAAACGGGAGTTTGCCAGGGAACGGCATGCATCGACCGCTGCACGAGAACCAGCCCATGAACCGGCGTAGCCGCCTGCTACTGATCGGCGATCACGACCGCCAGATGCGCACCGCGCTGGCCGTGGCGGCGCCGTCGGCGGAGGTTCACGCGGTCGACAGCTACTTCGATGCCATCGCCCAGCTCAGCGGCGAGACCTATGCGGCGGTGCTCGCCCCGGTCGAGCCGATCGAGCGACGCCCGGAGGCGGCGGTCCGCACGCTCCGTCAGTTGTCGCCCGACGGGCGGGTCGTCCTTTACGGCGCCCCGATCCACGAACCGCTCTCGCGGCGCATGCTCCAGCACGGCATCGATGATTACCTGGTCGTGCCCCCGAGCCCGGTCGAGCTGCGGTCAATCCTGTCCAGCCCCCCGCGGCAGACTGCGCCGTCAGCGCCCGCAGCGCAATCGGCGCCGACAGAAACGGCAGGCGCTTCAAGCGCCGCCCCGTCGGCTTTTGCCCAGTCAACTGTCGCCCAGCCTGGTGGCGCATCGTCCTCGATCGCACCGTATGTCACTGCGCAGGCTACCCCTGCTCAGGCCGTCCACGCTCAGGCCAATCCCGCACAGTTTGCCGCCGCTCAACCCTCCGCCATGCTCTCGGGCGGCGTGCTCTCCGGCGGCCCGCTCTCCGGTGGTGCTGCGCCGGTGGATGCGCTCTACACCCCCGCACACCAGGGCGCTGCTCACGCGGCCTCAACCGCCCCACCGCGGCCGATCACCATGTCGGTGCTGCGCGAAGCCCCGGCCCCTCAGTCGGCGGCCGCGGTCGCCACGGTCGGCGCCGCGTCGCGCGACGGTGGAGCCGATTCCCGGGACGGCAGCACGGGCTCGCGCGGAGGCAGCGACGCTTCGCCCGAAAGCGTGTCGTCGCGC
>CAZBOE010000217.1:0-1789 GCA_964493365.1 uncultured Tepidisphaeraceae bacterium
CCGCGGCGTGCAAAACATGCTGCAGCGCTACCGCGACCTGCAGGACATCATCGCCATCCTGGGCGTCGACGAACTGAGCGAAGAAGACAAGCTGATCGTGAGCCGCGCCCGCAAGATCGAGCGGTTCTTCAGCCAGCCGTTCATCGTGGCCGAGCAGTTCACCGGCAAGAAGGGCATCTATACGCCCATCGCCGAAACGCTGGCGAGCTTCGACGCGATCCTCAAGGGCGATGCCGACGACCTGCCCGAACAGGCGTTCCTCTACGTCGGCGGCATCGGCGACGTGAAGAAGCGCGCCGCGGAGATGGCGAAGTAACGCCCAGCCCGCAACGTGCGGCGGTCGGCCGGCCTGGCTGCCTTGCGGCTCGCGCCGGATCGTGTCGTCAGGCCCGCGGCGATTGAGGCCGGGAGAAAAGGTCGCTAGGCTGGTCGACCTGATATGAAGACCACGATTCCTCTTGCGGCCGCCCTGGCCGCGGTTTGCCTTTCTTCCTTCGGCTGCTCCACCGGCGAAAACCGCGAGCTCAAGCGCAGCGCCGATCGGGCGCAGCTTCGGCTGACCCGGGCGGAGGCCGAGGGCGCTCAGTTGAAACTGGACGTCGAGTCGCTGCGGTCGCAGCTCGCCGAGGCGGGGCAGCGGGTCGAGCAGCTTCAGCAGGAGTTGTCGGCGTCGCGGACGGAGGTCAGCCGCGCCGAGCAGGAGATCGCTTCGCTCCGCCGCCGCATCGCCGCGATGGAAGCCAGCTCGAATCAGGTCGGCATGCCGACCAGCCGGCCGGCACAGCCATGAGCCGGCAGTTCGGGGGTTCGCGGGCAGCTGGCAGTGGGTAGTGGGTAGCGGGTAGTGGGCAGCGGGCAGCGGGCAGTGGATCGCGCGCCGCCGCCGGGCCGGCCGATGCCAGCGGTTATAGCAGGCAGCCCGAAACTCTCGCGGTTAGCGGGCAGCCTGAGACTGTCGATGGTTGTCTGTCGAAGACAGGTGGGTGGGGCGCACCGCCGCACGGCCGACCGCCAGGCGCTGGGTCACCGGCGTCGCGTGCGTTTCTGTTAACCTCCTGAAATCGAACGGGTTAAGCGCAGCTCGACCACCGGGTTGATACCGCCAGCAACGCTCACCCCCCGCCCCGCGGCCGTGGGCGATCAGCCGCCGATGCCCCGGTCATTTGCTTCCCCCGCAGCGGTGGTAGAATGGGGTGCTGACTTGTGGGCGTCGCCGTGGTGGCGTGGCAAGTCAATTTTTGCGGAGCAGTGACATTGAAGCGTGCGTCGCGGTCTCGTGGCGTAGTCGGTTTGGTCCTCTTGTCAATTTTTGCAGCGGTGGTCGGCTGTGAGTCCAAAGCCGGCACCGGTGCCGTTGTCGGCGGGCTTGGCGGTGCCGCGGTCGGCGGACTCATCGGCTCATACTCCCATCAACGCGCCGGCGAAGGCGCCGCGATCGGTGCGGCCGCGGGCGCTCTCGGTGGCGCGCTGATCGGTCATGCCATGGATGAGGAGGACCGTCGACGCGAGGCCGAGCGGCTCGAGGCCCAGGCGAAGTCGGAGCGGGAGTATTACGCCCGGCGGCAGATGCAGCCGGCCGACTATGGACGCACCACGCCCACCGAAAACGGGCTTCGCGCCTACAACGCCGCCCCCGCAGGATACGCCCCCGCCGGATACGCTGCAGGCGGGTATGCCACGCCCGCGCCATACGCCCCGCCCGCGCCCTATACCCCTCCCGCCGAGTCCGGCCGCTATCGCCCGACCTCGGGCACGCTGAGCGACGCGGCCGGCAGGACCACGGGTGTTT
>CAZBOE010000217.1:1799-7147 GCA_964493365.1 uncultured Tepidisphaeraceae bacterium
TCGACCTGACCGCGCAAGGCGTTCGCGAAGACGAGATCATCCGGCGGATCGAGGCCAGTGAAGTCACGCTCCACCTGACCGCCCACGAAGAAAACCGCCTGCGCGATGCCGGTGTGAGCGAGACCGTGATCCGGGCGATGAAAGACACCGCAAGGCGCTGACCAACACGCCGCGAGGCACTGGTCGCGCGGCGGGCCGTGATGCGCTGCCCCAAGGGCAGTCGCCCGCTGAGGCGCCGCCGCTTGGCCCCCGCCGCCGGCCCCAGACGCTCCGCGGGCGGCCCGCGTGGGTTACGGCAGTCGCCCCGATCCAATGGCTTAAGTAATGCAATGTGAGGCGGTTGCAGCCGAACCGGGCGCGGGCCGCTCACGTATCACGGGCCGACGGGTCATACGAGGGGCGAGCGTGCTGTTGGTGCTCGAAGTGCGCCGGCGTCAGTCGCCTGCGGCCGCGGGTAGGGTGCCGGCGCAGCGTGGGAAACGCCCCAAGCCAGACTATGATCCGCGGGCTATCCGGGATCTTTACCACCTGTCGGCGGCGTCGGCCGGCCGACTCATGAAGGGACGTCATTGACCATGACCAATCGGGCTATTCGAACGGTGATCGCCGCAGGGCTCTCGACCACGCTGGTCGTGGCCGCGGGGTGCGAGACCAAGCAGCAGACGGGCACCGCCGTCGGTGGTGTCGGTGGCGCGGCCGCGGGCGCGCTGATCGGTTCGGCGGTGGCCGGTGACGGCGCGCGGACCGAAGGCGCGGTTGTCGGTGGTGTCATCGGCGGCGTGCTGGGCGCCCTGGGCGGCAACGCCATCGGCAAAGAGCAGGACAAGAAAGACCGCGAGCGCGAAGAACGTCGCTATCGCGACGACTATTGATCGACCTGCCCGGCCGATCGTGACCGCCCGGCCAATCGTGACGGCCCGGCAATTGGCCGCGGTGCGGCTGCTCGCCCTGACCCAGCCGCTTGTGATGCCGGCTCGATCGTGACGGCGCGTCGATCTTCTTGCGTCGATCTTCGTGCCCGGTCAGACCGCGCTGCGGCGGACCTGACCCGTTGGGCGTCGTGGGCGTCTTGCGGCGCAGCCATGCCGCGAATTCGCGTCGGGCCCCGGTGTGCTTGAACGGCGAAGCCGCACACCGGTTGGCGTGCCCGCGTCGTTGTCTGCCTGGCGAAGCGTTTGCCGCATTGGCCGCAGGGCGGCAGGATAAGCGGCCCCATGGCCACGCTCTGGATCAACAACCAGTTTCTGGATGACGAATCGCCCGGGGCGCGGGTGTCGGCCAAAGACGCCGGGCTGCTCCACGGCGTCGGCGTCTTTACCACCATGCGAGCCGCGGGCGGCCGGGTCTGGCGCTTGATGCAGCACCTGGCGCGGGTGAGGCTGTCGGCCGAGGCGCTGGGCATTCCGGTGGAATACAGCGACGAGCAGCTCGAGCACGCCATCGCCCGGCTGCTGGAGGTCAACGCCCTGCCCGATGCCCGCGTGAGGCTGACGCTCACCCGCGGGCAGCCGTCGCCGGCGGGCGAGATGGTCTCGCTCAGGCCCACCGCATTTGCCACGGCGGCGGCGGCGACGAGCTATCCGCCGGAGCTTTACCAGCGCGGCATCACCGTCGTGCTGGTGGACGACCAGAAGCTCAACCCCTACGACCTCACCGCCGGCCACAAGACGCTCAACTATGTCTCGCGTCTCGCGGCGCTGCGCGATGCCACCGCCCGCGGGGCTTCCGAGGCGCTGTGGTTCAGCGTGCACAACTACCTGCAGAGCGGCTGCGTGACCAACGTGTTTATCGTCGAGCGCGGGGTGCTGGTGACGCCGCCGACCTCCCACGATCTGTCAGACCCCGCGGTGGCCGAGGCGTGTCCGTATCCGAAGAGCGCCGTGCTGCCGGGGATTGTCCGCGGCGCGGTGGTGGACATGGCGCGGCAGAGCGGCGTGCGCGTTGAGACGCAGGCGATCGACATCAACCGGCTGCTGTCGGCCGACGAATGCTTCATCACCAACAGCATGATGGGCGTCATGCCGGTCTGCCGGATCGAGCGACATGCCCTGGGTGCCGATCGGCCGGGCCCGCTGACGCTCCAGATGATGGAGCTCTATGCCGCCGACCTCACGCGATAAGGCGCACCGCTGACCGAGATCGTGATTCTCGCAACACGGCCGCCTCGACTCGATGTGTGCGGGCTCGGGCCCTTAACGCTCCGCGCCGTTCGTCTCGGGGGCGCTCGAACTGGGGGCCTTCGATTCGGGTGCCTTCGGCTCGTGAAGCTCCTGTGATGCCTGAGCGGCGACCTGCCCCAGCACCAACAGCAACCGCTCTACATCGATCGGCTTGGTCAGGTGTTCGGCAAAGCCCGCCGCCCGGCTTCGGCGAATGTCTTCGTCCATGCCATAGCCGCTGACCGTGATGCCCGGCAGATTCGGGCGCTGCTGGCGCAATCGGTGTATCACATCGATGCCCGAACCGTCGGGCAGCCCCATGTCGCTCACCAGCAGATCGATCTGGCCGCCCGCCCGCTCGAAGGCGTCGATCGCGTCTTCCACGGATTCGGCGGCGATCACCTGATGCCCCGCCCCGATCAGCAATCGTTCCATGGCGCGGCGGGTGTCGCCGTGGTCTTCGACCAGCAACAGCCGGAGCCCACGCGTTGGCGAGGTCGCCGCGGCCGCAGTGACATACGACACTGGCGCGCGAAATGCATGGGCATCGGCCTGCCCCGGGTCGCCGACGGCTGCGCTGTGCCCTGGGTGGCCGGCCTGCCCGGCGCCCAGCGAGATGGCATCGCCCGCGAGCGTGTACGCGTCGGGCCCGACCGCGTTTGGTGTCGTCTGCCCGGGCGAGGTCAGCCGGGGCGCGAGCGCCGGGCGCGCCGTGAGGTAAAGGGTGAAGGTCGAGCCGGCGCCGGGGCCGGCGCTTTCGGCGGTGATCGATCCGCCGTGCAGGTGCATGAGCGTCCGGCAGATCGCCAGGCCCAGGCCCAGACCCGAGCGATCGCCCGGGCGGTTGACCGGGCCCTGCTCGAAGGGCTCGAAGAGATGCGGCAGCACTTCGGGCGCGATGCCGACCCCGGTGTCGCTGATCGAGATGGCCAGCGCGCGCCCGCGCGCTTCGAAGCGGCTGCGGACGGTGATCGTCCCGCCGGGCGGGGTGAATTTGACGGCGTTCTTGATGACGTTCCACAACACCTGCCGCAGCCGCGCCGGGTCGACATCGATCGTCAGCGGGGTGGGGTCGAGTGCGAGCGCCAGATCGAGCCGTGCCTCGGAGATCTCGCCCGCGCACATCTGCAAGACCTCGCGGAGCGGCTCGTAAGGGTCGATCGTCGCGATCGCGAGGGTGATCCGGCCCCTGCTTATGCGCGTGACGTCGAGCAGGTCGTCGATCAGGCGCGCCTCGCGCTCGACGTTGCGCCGGATCATCGACAACGTCTCACGCACATCGGCCGGCAGATCGCGCCGAACCGCGAGCATGTGGACGCTGGTCACCACCGGCGTGAGCGGGGTGCGCAGCTCGTGGCTGAGCGTGGCGATGAAGCGGTCTTTCGCCAGGCTCGCCTCCTCGGCGGCGCGCTGTGCGGTGCGCGCGGCTTCCATGGCCGCCTGGAGCCGCTCCTGCGCCAGCTTGCGGTCGTGGATGTCGATCGTCGAGCCATACCACCGCACCACCGCCCCGTGCTCATCGAACGTCGGCTCCGCCCGGGCGAGGTGCCAGCGGTATTCGCCCGTGCCCGAACGAATCCTCAATTCGGCCGCGAACGGCGTCCGCGCCGCCTTTGCCGCGGCCCAGATGCCGTCGGCCGCGGCCCGGTCATCGGGGTGAATCGGCTTGGATGCCGAGTCGCCTTCTGCGAGCCCGGTGTAGGCGTACCAGCGATCGTTGAGGTAATCGACTTGCCCGTCAGGCCCGCAGCTCCAGACAAACACGGGCAGGCTCTCGGCGATCAGCCGCTGCCGCTGGCGGCTCTCGCGCAGTTCGTCTTCGGCCCGCGCGAGGCCGGTCGTGTCGAGCGTGATCGTGAAATAGCCCGTGATCCGACCCTCGTCGTCGCGGCAGGGGAGCTTGCTGACAAGGACATGGCGACGCCCGCCGTGCTTGTAATCGAGCCACAACTCGAATTGCTGCGGATGGCCCGCGAGCACACGCTCGACATAGGGCTGCAGGATGTCGGCAACCGACTTGCCCAAGATCTCGTCGACCCGTCGGCCGATGATCGCCTCGCGCGGCAACCCAAACCACACCTCGTAATGCCGGTTGACGAAGCGGTAGGTCTGATCCCGGTCGACCTGGGCGATCAGCAGCGGAACGCCGTCGGTGATGGTCCGCAGTTCGTGGGCCGTGGCGCGGTGGCGAATCTCCGCGCGACGCCGGGTGGCGATGAGCCAGCTGGTCGCGGCCGACATCGCGGCAAAGACGATCAGCAGCGCCAGATCGTGCATCGTGAACAGCGAGCTGGGCCGATGAAACATCAGGTCGATCACGAACACCGCGTTGACGGTGGCGATGATCCCGCCGGCCATGCCGCCCAGCAGCGTCGCAATGACCACGGCAAACGCGAAGGGCGTGAGATATTGAGGCGAGTCGTCGACGCCGCCCCGCATGAATATCGACATCGCCACCGCGACGACGATGCACGCGGTGGCATAGATGGCCGGCAACACCAGCGCAAAGGTTCCGCGCCACCCTTGGGTGGCGTGCGTCGCCTGTTTGTCTGATTGAGCGGTGGGCATCTTCTGAGCGTCTCGTGACGTCGTGCGGGAAGCGGGTTCTGCAGGAAAGCGTAATACGAGCTGCCCTGAAACAGAATTTGCACGATGCGGCACAACGTCTCGGGGCCTCGTATGCTCTGTAACGCCGCGGGAAGTCTCATGAACAGACCCCCAACCCCATTCCCATCCACCGCCCCGCGCGGCGTCAGCCTGCGATGGATCATGGGGCTGCAGATCGCCCTGATGGTGGTCGGTGTGCTGCTCATCGGCGGCGCGGCGGTCTGGGGGCTCTATGGGCTGCAGCGCGAGCTGGGCGGTGCCGTCCGCGGCTATGAGGCGCTGCGCCATGTCTTCGAGGTGGGCACACACGTCGAGCGGGCCAAGCGCGAGCTGGGCGGCAAGCCGCCCGACATCGAAGGCGCGCGCCACGCGATGGATCTCGCCTACGGGACGGCGCTGGCCCGCTACCCACAGCCCCTCCAGGTCGAGCCCCACACCCCGCCGTCCGGCCCGGCCGGCCGGGGCGATGGCGCGACCCGCATCCGCGAGGGCATCGCCGGCAACACCGTCATCGATACGCCGGCCGGCGGGAGCAACAGCCCCGGGCAGACCGGTATCGCCGGCAGCGATACCACAAACCCT
>CAZBOE010000218.1:0-7122 GCA_964493365.1 uncultured Tepidisphaeraceae bacterium
GTCACCCGCGGCGGCACGTTGACGTCGCCCGGGTCGATCTCGATCAGGTTAAACGCGTTGGGCTCGTTGCGCCGGCGTGTGGAGACGGCCGTCCCCGCCTGCACCGACAGCATCGACCGCCGCGCGGCTTCGAAGTGCGTGCGCACGTCACCGCTGTAAGCCATGTGCAGATGCCCGGCCAGCAGCAGATCGACGCCCGCGTCTTCGAGCGTGGCCAGTGCCCGCTTTGCGCCATGCACGATGCCGTGCGGGCGCTCCTTCGGCGGCGGGATGAACGGGTGATGAGTCACAACCACCTTAAAGCCGGGAAAGTCGCGGGCCTGCATTTCGATGTCGAGCAACTGCTCGGCGCTGATCTTGCCGTCTTTCCAGAAGCCGTCGAAGTTCCAGGTGATCTGCCGGGCGGTGTTGATGCCGATGACCATCAGCTCGGCGTCTTTCCAGCACGGCCGAAGGTCTCTGGCGATGTAGCGCCGGTAGTTCCGCAGGGGGGCGGTCATCCGCGTGAACAGGTCATACAGGGGCATGTCGTGGTTGCCCGGCACGACCAGCCTCGGCTCGGGCAATCGACGAACAAACTCGGCCGCCTCCCTGAATTGCCCCGCCCGGGCCCGCTGGGTGAAGTCGCCGCTGATGACGACCAGATCCGCCCGCAGCGCGCTCACATACGCCGGCAGCGCCTCCGCCACCGGCGGATCGGTGCGGCCGAAGTGAAGGTCGGATAGGTGAAGCAGGCGTCGCAAGGGGTGCGAAACTACAGAGACATTGGGAATGACGGTGCGTGCATTACATCAGGGCGTTCCAGTCTTGAGCCGTATGGAAGATGCGGAGCACGTAGACCGTTGTTTCTTCGACACGATAGACAAGTAGATGCCCATGACCCCGCCGCCGTCGCTGAAGAACAACCCACTGAAATCGTGCATGACCCGGTACAGCGCGGCCGAGCTGGTGGCGCACACCAAGACTCGCGATCCCTTGCCGCAGAAAGGCGTCGTAAGCATCTGCTTGCGCGAGCCCCCAGTGGTTGCAGTTCCACCGCCAGATCGAGAACAGGTCGGTGGACGCGGCCTCAGAGAGCACGACCGCTAGCGGGGGTTGTCTCGCAGCCACTGATCCCTCTGTGCGCGAAACCGTTCCCGGGACTCTTCAAGCGTGACGGTCTGGCCCGCCCTGACTTGCTCGTCGGCTTTCTCGATCTCCGCAATTCGCTCCGAGGTGAAAAGGGTGTCCAACAACACGCCATCGGCCGATTCGCTGTTGACCATCTCGTCGAGATAATCCTCGATCGACTCGCAGCCGGCCTCGGCCGCTCGGGCGCGCAGCTTGTTGTAGAGGCCGTCGTCAATCTCGATTGTGGCCATGTCGCACCTCACTCGGGTTACGCCCAAGCATAACGCGCGGCGGCAAATCATCAGAGCGCAATATGCCGGGTCGCGGCAGACCGTCTGGCAGGCCGGGCGGCCACAGCTTATCGGGGAGACGCCTTGCCGGGCGCCTTACAGCGACCCTTGCGATGTCCGGCCGGCCACGCGGTCGGAATCCCGCCGGTCCGGATGAGCGTCCAGTTCGCCGGCCCGTGTTGCCGCGACACGCCGGAACGCGTCACGCGTGGCGCGGGCGATGCCGACCGGGTCGAGGCCCACCTCGGCCAACTGCTCCTTGCGGGTGGCGTGGGCGATCAGCCGGTCGGGGATGCCCAGCCGTGTCACATGATCGGCGGGCAGGCGATGCGCCGCGGCGTATTCGAGAACCGCGGCGCCAAAACCGTTCTGCGTGCTGTGGTCTTCAACGGTCAGCACCGCCCGGCCGGAATTCAACACACGCGTGAGCATCTCCCCATCGACCGGCTTGGCAAACCGCGCGTCAATCACCTCGACGTCGATCCCCTCGGCCGACAGCGCCTCGGCCGCCAGCATCGCGTTTTGCACCAGCGCGCCGTAAACAATCAGCGTCGCATCCGCGCCCTTGCGGAGCAGCCGCGAGGTTCCCGGCGTCCAGGACGCCCGGGCCGCGTCACGCAGGTCTTCGTCGATCACGTCTTCGAAGTTGCTCGCCGGCACGTTGTCGCGCGGGTATCGGATGCATGAGGCGGTGTCGAGCGAGAGCTGCAGGCGCAGGGCGCGTTTCAGCTCGGCTTCGTCGCTGGGGGCCGCCAGCACCATCCCCGGCAACGGCCGGAGAAACGCCAGGTCGAGAAACCCGTGGTGCACGGCGCCGTCGTCGCCGACGAATCCCGCCCTGTCGCAGCAGAACGCCACCGGCAGCTTGTTGAGCACGACCTCCTGCCACACCTGGTCAAACGCCCGCTGGAGGAACGTCGAGTAGATGGCCGCGAAGGGCCTCAGCCCGCTCTTGGCCATGCCCGCGGCCATCGCGGTCAGATGGCTTTCGCAGATGCCCGTGTCGATGTATCGCTGCGGGTGCACTTTTTCGAAGCTGCTCAGGCCCGTGCCGTCGGGCATGGCGGCGGTCATCGCCACCACGCGCGGGTCGCTGCCGGCCAGCTCGATCATGGCCTCGGCGTAGGCGCTGGTCCACGACTTGCCCGTGCCCTTGATGATCTCCCACCGGCTGCCGTTGACCTCAAACGCCCCGGGCGAGTGAAACTTCGTCGGCTCGCCGCAAGCCACTTCATAGCCCTGGCCCTTGACGGTCTTGACGTGCAGCAGCACGGGCTTGTTGACGTGCTTGAGCTCTCCGAGCATCTGCACGAGGTTGGGCAGGTCGTGGCCGTCGATGGGGCCCATGTATTTGATGCCCAGGCTTTCGAAGATCTGGCCCGGCCACATCGCCCCCTTCACACCCGAGGTCAGCGCCTGCCACGCGTGTTCGATCGCATGGCTCACCGGCGCCGGCAGCGCGTGCACCAGCTTTTCGCTCGACCGCTTGAACTGCTCATACGTGGTCGAGACGCGCACGCGCTCGAGATATTGCGCAAACGCCCCTTGGGGCTGGCTGATGCTCATGCCGTTGTCGTTGAGCACGATCAGCAGCTGTCGGTCGAGCGTGCCGGCGCCGTTGAGCCCTTCGAAGGCCAGCCCGTTGACGATCGAGGCATCGCCCACCACCGCCACGACATGATTGGCCCGCCCCAGCATCTGGTCGGCCCTGGCCATGCCGACGGCCGTCGAGATCGCCGTGCCTGCGTGGCCGACGGCAAACAGGTCATAGGCCGACTCGTCGGGGCTGGGGAAGCCGCTGACCGAGCCTTTCTTGCGCAGCGACCCGAACTGCCCCGCCCGGCCGGTGAGCATCTTGTGGCTGTAGCACTGGTGACCGACATCCCACAGGAGCCGGTCGGGGCCGGCGGGGTGGGCGCCGAAGTCGTAGCAATAGTGAAGCGCCACGGTCAGCTCGACGACGCCGAGATTGGAGGAGAGGTGTCCGCCGTTTTTCGAGACCGATTCGAAGATCGCGGCCCGGAGCTCGCCGGCCAGCGCCTGAAGCTGTGGCAGATCGAGGCGGCGCAGGTCTGCCGGGGATTTGATGCGGTCGAGCAGCGACGGCGCGACAGGCCTCGGTGCGGCGGACCCCGTCGATGTCGAACCCGCCTGATGCGTCTGCCCGTCAGCCATAAGATTATGTCTCTCCGTCACCGGCGACGGCTGCAACGCCGAGCCACCTGCCCAAATCACCGCCTGCTCACGACAAGGCCCGGAGGGGCCGTGTTCAGCCAGGCCGCGCCCGACAGGGTCGACCTCGCTCGCCGCCTTATCGTAGGCCGGGGCAAAGGGTTGGGGAAGGAACAACCCCGCCGACGACAAATCCCGATCAGCCCGGCAACCCGAACACCCGACGCCTCCCCATCAATGCTTCGGCCCGGCGATGCGTCACGTGTTCAGCCCCCTTATCCCACCAGCGCCGTCCCCGCCTCCCAGGCTCCGGGGCTCGAGCCGCGGAAGACGTCGGGGGTTTTGCCGGTTTTCTGTTCATACTCGGCCATGATTCGCGCGATCGCCTCGTCGGCTTTCTCGCCGGCGTCGCAGAGGATGGCGACCGTGCCGCCCGAGCCGCCCCCGGTGATCTTGGCCCCATACAGCCCGGCCGATTCGTTCCGGCGGACCAAATCGACCAGCAGGTCGCATTCGTCGGCGCCGAGGAAGGCGTCGTTGGTGTACGACAGGTGCGAGGCGTACATCAGGTGTCCCGCGCGATCGAGGGCGGCCTTCCGGTCGGCCGGCGTCGTCGCGGCGTCGGCCTGGGTCAGGAACTCGACAAACCGCCTCACCCGCCGGGCTTCGAGCACATGGTGGTCGGTCGCGTGCTGCACGGGGTATTCCACCTCCGGCTCGACCGTGGTCGCGGTGTCGATCGTCTTGCCATAACGGTCGAGGAAAGCGCGGCCGGTCAAAAACTCGGGGATCTGCGGGCGGAAGCTCTGCTTGTAATCGTCGGGGTCGAGGTTGGCGAGATAGCCGTTCATCGGGTCGGCCACCAACTGCCGACCGGCCGCCTCGCCCATGCGGCGCATGGTGTCGAGGATGATGGCGTGGCCCATGAATGCGGCGCAGCGGGTCTTGCCGTATTGCCCGCCGCCCACGGAGTGCTTGACCGCGCTGTTGATGCCGACGGCGCGGACGCCCCGGGGCAACACCAGCGGCTCGAGCAGTTCGTGCGGCTGGCAGACCATCCGCAGCAGCGCGCCTTCCCGCCCGGCGCAACTTGTTGCTTGATCCATGATGCCGCAGGGTGCCCCGACGACCTGGTTCTCCACCGCCTGGCACATCGCCGCCACCGACATGGGCGTGACGGCCTTGCCGCCGTCGCGGAGGCCGAAGTGGTCGATGAGGTTGAGCATCGTCGAGACTTCGATCGCCGCCGACGAGCTCACGCCCGCGCCCAGCGGAACGGTCGAATACACCGCGATGTTGACCCCGCGCACCGCCGGATCGGCCAGATCGATCAGGCCCGAGCGGTGGAGCAGGTGGAGGCAGCCTGCCAGATATCCGGCAAACCGCCGGCCGGGCTCGGCAAAGTCCGCCCGCAGCTCCGCCGTCGACCGGTTGGCCAGCGCGTCGAGCGGAACCCGCGCGGTAAACGGCTTGTGCTCGTCGAAGAGGTTGAAGCTGAACACCTGCACTTCGCGGTCGCCGCGGGTTTGGAGGATGACCGCCGACGCGCGGTCGAGCGTGGCTTCGCAGACCAGCGAGCCGGTGTAATCGGCGATGCCCCCCATCACGTCGAGCCGCCCCGGCGCCCGGCTGACCCGGGCCGGCCGACGCGGGTCGGCCAGGTCGAAGTCGGCCGACAACGCCTCGCGAGTCCGGGCAAGCAAAGTCGGGACAGGGTCGAGTGAGAGAAGATCGATGGGCATGATCGGCTCGTGGCTGATGGTCGTCGAACAGCCGTGTCGCACGGCACGCACCATGTTGCACGAGACACGCGGTTGAGCAAAGCACCATGACCGAAGCGGCGGCCGGGCCCCGACCGACCATCGGTCGCGGTCGCTGTTCGAAAACGAGCCTCCTGCTGGATTGGTCGCCGCGGGCTCTCGCCGCCTGACGCCACCCCGTCTCCGATCTCTGCGCTTAGTTGGCGTTCCCGGCGGCGGGGAGGTCTTGCCCGTCGCCCGCGGGGATGAGGTCGAATACGACGCTGATGGTGGCTCGGATGGCGATCTGTCCGACGGGCATGGTTTCGCCCTCTGCGCCGCCGCCGCCGCCGATGTGTTGGATGGAGTTCTGGGACATATAGGCGTTGCCGCGGTAGCCGCCCCAGTAGCCGAAATAGCCCATGCCCCCCTCGCTGATCGACCGGGGCGCGCCGACACTGCACCCAAGCTCTTTGGCCAGCGCCTCGGCCTTTTCCTTCGCAGCATTGATCGCCATGGCGCGGGCCTGGTCGCGGTGCTTGCGTAGTTCGGTGGTCTGGAATTCGAGCGACGAGATCTCATTGGCACCGGAGCCCAGCACGGTCTGCACGAGGTCTTCCAGCTTCGTCACGTCGGTGAGGGTCACCGCGTAAGACCGCCGCGCGGTGTAACCCCAAACCTGCTTGATGGGGTAGTTGTTCGCGCTCCGGTAGTTGACCTCGACATCGAGATGAGCGGTCTGGATATGCTTCTCCTCGATACCCGCCGCGCGGAGGGCGGCCACGAGGCGCTTGGATTGCGCATCATTCTCCTCGGTCGACATCTCGAGCACCGGATCGAATGTCTGCACCCCCGCGAGCAACACGGCACGGTCGGGGGTGACATAGACGCTGGCCTCGCCGGCCGTGCTGATCGTTCGCGGTAGTGCAGGCTGCTGGGCAAGGGCAACGGGGGCGAGCAGGGCGGCGAACACAATCGGAAAGATGGAATGACGCAAGGGAAGCCTCCGCAAGGGTTGGATGACCGCACATACAGACGCTTCAGACTGGCGGAAGTTCCATGAAGACCGATCGCAGCGCACACCATCGCGCCACATGCCCTGAGGCGCGACTAAACCACGCTGCCGTGTTTCTCACTCAGATTGCGATCGGTTCTCAGGATGGTCGCGCCTCGCCCGGGTGAAGGCGGGTTTTGGTCGCGAAAACGGCTGTGCCCGGTGGCATGGCGGTTGCCTTAAGGCTTTGCGTTACGACGCGGTTGCGAGGGTTTGCCCCAGCGGAGCAGTCGACGTCTCCTTCTCTCCTCCTCCGCCGGGCAAGTCCCGGACGATCCCCAACCCGAGGGTCCCCCCCCGCCCTCGGCGCCCCCGGCACCCAACGCCGGGGGTGTTTTTTTGCGCCTGCTGAACAGACCCGCCCCGCGCCCGCCGTAGGATTAGCCGAGCGCGCCCGTGTCGGCGCGCGGACGTTTTGCCCGGAAGGATGATCTCGGCCGAACGACGATTCTGGCTAGACGATGATCTCGGCCGAGCGACGATGTTGGCCGGGCAACGATGTTGGCCGCATCGATATTGACGGGCATCGGTATTGACCGGAGCGATGATGTTGAATCGAACCTGCTCGCCGGCAAACGGGATGGCGCTGTGGACGAAGTCGGCCGCGGGGGGCGTGGTCGCCTCGGTCGCGGCGGGCGGGCTCCCCGCGATTGCGCTGTGTCTTGCCGTCCTGGTGGCAATTTGCGATGCCCGGGGCGTGGTGGCTGCGCCGCCCGCGGCCGGCGGGGTCGACCGCGGCGACGCCGCACAAGTCGAT
>CAZBOE010000219.1:0-7107 GCA_964493365.1 uncultured Tepidisphaeraceae bacterium
GTGGCGTTGCCGCCCACCGCCAGCCCGGGCCCGGCGATCGATTGATTAATTGAAGGATCAACCACGGCGATGTTCGAACCCATGCCGCCGGTCGTGTCGGGGGTGGTGACAATCCAGGTGATGCCAACCGCCAGCAGCACAGAAGCCGCCACCGCGGCCGGCCGCACCCACCGGGCAATCGACAGCAGCACCGCAGGGCGGGCCGATTCCTGTTCGGCCAACTCGATCCGGCCGACCACGTCGGAGCCGCTCTCGGCCTCGACAGCCTCGGCAATGCTCGCCGCCAGCGCGTCCCACCGCACGGCAGGCATGGGCGATGCCGCCCTGACCGCCGCATCAACGTCGCGAAACTCCCGCACCAGCGCGGCCGCCGCGGGATTGTCGGCGATCATGCGCTCCACCGTCGCCCGCGCCGCGGCGTCGAGCGTCCCGTCGACATACTGACTGATCAGAAACTCGTCTCGTTCGCCCAACATGGTCACGCCTCAAACTTCTTTTCCCCAAAACGATCGCCTCGACACCGTCACTCCCGGACACGTCACATCCGCCGGGCCTTCACACCACGTCCTTGAGCATCTCTTTCAGCTTTTTTCTCGCCTGAAAGACATGCCACTTCACCGCCTCGACACTGCAGTCCAGCGCCTCGGCCACGTCCTTCTGCGGCAACTCGTCGATGGTGAACATCGTCAATGCCAGCCGCTGCTTTTCGGGCAGCCTCGCGAGTGCTTCGCGAAGCTTTTCGCCCAGTTCCTTGCCCGCCAGCGCGCCCAGGGGCTGCCCGCCGGCGGTGTATTCGCTGCCTCCACCGACCGACTGATCGATGTCGCCGGTGTTCTCGACCAGATCATCCAGGCTCGCGTTCTGCCGCAGCTTTCGGCCTCGCCGATAGTTGAGCGACAGATTCGCCACAATCCGCATCAGCCATCCCGCAAACGCGTCGGGCGTCTGAAGGGTTGCGAGGTTCTTGAACGCCTTGAGAAACGCGTCCTGCGTCACCTCGAGCGCGTCGTTGTTGTTCGACAAATACCTCAACGACACCGACATCGCCTGCTTCTGGTGGCGTCGCACGAGCACATCAAACGCCGCACGTCTTCCGTCGAGCGTTTCGCGAACCAGTTCGCCATCAGTCTGGTCGCCCTGCGCCTTGCCGGCCGCCGGATCGATCCGACCCGCGACGGCGTCGCGCGCTTCGGCGTCGGCAGCCCCGGTCTCGTCAGCCGGACGCGACGGACGACCCACGCCGCGCTGTCTGGCCGGCGGCAAGCCGGTGGTGGAGGCGGCCATGTTCTCTTGTCTTCTGGACACGCAGGTACACACCAAGGTTAGGTCGCCGATCAGGCCAACGCCGCCAATCTCGCCTTAACACGGTCATGCCGCAAGCCGCGGCGCTTCGCCGGAAATGCCTGGGCCTAAATATCTGCAGGCCAAATAGTTAAAACCGCTCGCCCGCGACACGCCTTTAGAGCACGAAAAACACCGGCATCCCCGCCTTGATCGCCTGATAGCCCATGCCGCGCAAATGATCGACAAACCCCTCGAGTTTCCGGTCGCGCGGGCCGGGCTTGGGATAGGCCTTGAGCATCTCGACCATATTTTCGAGCCGCTCCGGTTCGACCTCCTCGCAGCAGTGGTCGTCGCCGCCGATGCCGCAGAGTCGGTCGAGGTCGTTGAACACCTCGAAATGCCGGGCGAACAGGTCGTCGGCGATCTTGAGCACCTCCACCTGCCCCGGCTCGGCCGCCCGGTCGTCGCGCAGGGCCGACAAAGCCGCTTCAGACAGGGGCCTGACCACCGCTCGCCGATAGACGCCGATCACCGACATACCGACATTGTATCCCGCCGGCGGTTTTGTGCCGCCCGCAGCCCGGGCAAGTACACAAGACCGCCGTCACTGGTCGGCGCCAGCGACGATCAACACCGCGCGCCGCCTGTCGACCGGCATCGACAATCAGCGTCCGTCGAGGTCGCCGTCGTCGTCGAGCGCTTCGCCCGGATCGGAATCACTGGAGAGGTCGTCGGCGTCGAGGTCGTCGATGCCGGCGGTGACGCCCAGCGGGTGGGCTGCGCTTTCCGCATCGCCCGAGGCTGCCTGCGCGTCGGGGTTGGGGTCCTGATCTTCGCGGGACGCCTGCTCCGACTTCATCACCTCGCGCAGGAGCACCGTCGCAAACGACCCGGCCGGCAGCGTGAATGCCAGGGTCACAAACGCGCCGTGCTCGTCGACGCCCGAATTGGTTTCCACATCGCTGGGCTTGATCCGCAGCGGCCGGCGCGCCCCCTTGACCCGCAGCCGGCCGTGCACCTTGAAGTCGGCGGGCTTGAGGTCGAATTTCTGCAGCACCGCCTGCTCGATCTCGCCCGGCTCGCCGGTGGTCACCGACAGCCGATAGCCCACGAGCGGGCCGGTCGGGCTGATCTCAAACTCCTGTGCCCGGGGCTGCTCGGCCGTCGCGTTCTCGACATGGAAGCACGCGCCGTTGTCGTGCTTATAGGCCCAGTCGCCGTCGAGCACGGTGCCCAGCGTGGCGATGCGCGCCGCCACCACTTCGTTGAAGACGCGCGACTGCAGCGCCGACACCCACAGCTTGCGCAGCTTTTCATCGATCGCGCGGACGGCGGTGCCCATCTTGCGGGTCTTGATCAGCCGATGAAGCACGCGTCGCTCGAGCCCATGGCGCCTGGGCCAAAGGTGCATTGCCTTGTCGTTTTCCCCCTCCATGAACGCCTGCCTCGCCGCCTTGACGTGGGGCGGGTCGGTCGGCCGCGGGTCGCCCAGCAGCAACTGGAGCACGGCGCGGTTGTCCCCGCGCACCAGCGCCGCGCCCAGCAGGTCGTTGTTCTGGCGCATGCCGAACCGCTGCTCGCCGAAGTAATTGGGCATGCCGGTGGCTTCGAGCCGCTTGAGGACCGGCACGACCCTGACCGCCGACGTCGGTTCGACGTCGCGCACCTTGATGACAAAGCGGTTGCCCATCAGGTGGCCCAGCCGCAGCTTGTTGCCATGGCGCGTCGCCCAGAGCACCTGCATGCCCGGAATCTCCAGCGCACGGACAGCCTCGGGGTCGGTGCCGAGGATGGAAAAGGTCTGTCGCGTGACGGCGTGGGCGTCTTTCATGCCGGCAAAGCCGATCTCCCGCGAGGATACGCCCAGCGCGTCGGCCAGGCGGTTGACCGCGTCGAAGGTCGTCAGGCCCACCTTCTGCACCTCGGCGTAAACGTGCTCGCCCTCGCCCGACGGCTCGTAGAGGGGGATCTCGGTGACAATGAAATCCTCCGGGCGCTGCTTGATGACGCCCCCGATCCCGGGTGTGTCGGAGGTGAGGTAGGGCAGGGCGACGGGCTGATTGGGCTGCGGATGGGTGGAATTCATGGGGCGGGGGATTCTAGACGTTCCTCGTCTCCTGCTACAGCCAACACAGCACGACAAATTCGGTTGCCAGAATTACGCCCGGTCGGTAGCGTCATGATGCTGGCTGCGAGGGCGGGCCCCTGGCGGAGGGGTTTGGTCGCGGCCGCTGTGTTCGTGCGGGGTCTTTCTTCACAGGATTTGAGCCGGTTTTTTGTTGGTGCCGCTTGTTGTTGGTGCCGCACCGGGGTTTTGGTGCAAGGCTATTGGAGCGAGCGTCGCGTCCGCGTAAGCGGCCGCGGCGGGGCCGATGGTGCACACCGATTGACGCGAATGGGTCGTGTGCATCGGTTCGGGCCCGCTTCACGCAGACCGACAGGCGTGCCGACGAGGCCGCTAACGGCGATCATCCTGTGCTAGGGGCCCCGTCGCTCTGGAAGCGGGTGCCGCATGGCTCGCGTAAAGGCTTCGGCCGACCACCCGCATGGGGGCTCGGCCTCCGATTCAGACCCCGCCGGCACGCGCCCTGCGGACGGGCCGACTTCTGATGGACCTCCGGTTGACGGGTGTTCTGCGGGCGGGTGTGCCACTGCTGGTTGTCACCCCGGTGGTCGTCCGGCCGGTGGTCGTCCCCCCGGTGGCCTGTACGCAGGCGGGTGGCCCGTCGATGCGCTGCCTTCCGATGCGCAGCATTCCGACGAGCAGCGTCCCGACGAGCGACATCCCGACGGGCAACCTTCCGGCGGGCAACGTTCCGACGCCAGCGCGTCGTCGGGCGTCTTTGTTCGCTGTGCTGCGGTGCTGGCGGCACTCACGCTCGGGGCGGTCGCCTGGCTGATCCGCGACGCGATGCGACACGCCCTGGTCTGGGCTGCGCATGGCGTCACGATCGTTTCGACCCTTGGGATGGCGCTGGTCATCGTCCTGGCGGTCCGCAGCCACTGGGCCACCGACTCCCTGGCCGTTTTTCTCGGCCGGCAGACCGCTTCGAGCATCGAGGCGCCGGGCCCCGGCACGGCGAAAGGGGCCGACACAAGCGGATACCTTTTCCACGCCCATTCGCAGGGCGCGTCGCTGCAACTGGCTTTCCGACCGGCATCGTGGGCGGAATACATCATGCTTCCGGGAACGATCACGCCCTTCACCCGGCACGCAAAACTGCGCCATGATGCGCCCGGTCGGTCGCTGCTCGAGAGCGGCATCGGCGGGGGTGGCCCGCTCCGCGTCGCTGCCTCGGGCGGCCTGCTGCACCTGACCGTCGCCAGTTGGTTTGCCGCCTGCGGGCTGGCGCTGCCGCCCTGCGCCTGGCTCGGCGTGGCGATCGATCGCCGACGACGTCGCTGCCTGCAGTTGGCGCGGGGTTCGCTCAACTGCCCCCGATGCCAATATGACCTTCGCGCCACCCCGCACCGCTGCCCGGAGTGCGGCCTCTCGTTCATCCCCGAAAGCCAGGCCACCGACACGGTCGCCGGCTGATGCCGGCACCCGGCGCGGCCGGCGGTGCGAACGGGCCCATAGCTATTCGACCAGCCCCGACCGAATCCGGGCGGTCAATCGACCTGCCTGAACTGCCGGCGATACGTCGTCGGGGTCATGCCGGTCTGCTCATGAAACACCCGGCTGAACCGCTGCGCACTGGCGAACCCGCAGCGCCGTGCGATCGCGGGCATGGACAGATCGGTGCCCGACAGCAGCCCCCGCGCCGCGTTGAGCTGGGCGATGCGGATCTCGGCCGCGATGCCGTGCCCCAGCGCGGCGCCGAAGCGCCGCTCAAGCGTTCGGCGGCGCATGGGCACCCGCGCCAGCACGTCATCGACGGTGATCCGCCTCGCCGCGTTTTGTCGGATGAAGCGGATGGCATCGATCAGGTCGGGGTCGTCGATCGCCAGCACGTCGGTGCTCTGACGCGCCACCACCCCCACCGGCGGCAACGTGACGATCTGCGACACCGGCGGCTTTCCGGCAAACATGCCCGCCAGCAGCCGCGCCGCCTCATACCCCACCCGCTGCGGGCCCGTATCGACGCTCGACAGCGGGGGATACGAGAGCGAACAGAGGAAGTCGTCATTATCGACCCCGATCAGCGCCACGTCATCGGGCACGCGCAGCCCCACCTGTCGGCAGACCTGCGCCACCCTCACGCCGGCGTCGTCGTTGACGCAGAAGACGCCGATCGGCCGGGGCAGTGATGTGAGCCACGTGCCCAGGGGCGTGTCGACGTCGTGCCCCCAATAGCCCCACGCGCTGTACGACACCTCCGAGAACTGCGCCGGCGGCGCGTACCCCTCGCGCGCCACCGCGGCCGCGAAGGCGTCGCGACGCTTGATCGCGAAGGGCATCCACACCTCGCCGACGAACGCAAACTGCCGCAGCCCGCATGCCAGCAAGTGCTCCAGCGCCATCTCGGCGATCCGGCCGTCTTCAACCGTCACATTCGGATAGGCCGGGCTGCGATACCAGTCGAACACATCCACCATCGGCACCCGCATCGCCACCAGCGCCTCGGCCACCTCGCGGCTCCACAACCCCGCGATGACGCCGTCGGGCTTCCACTGCGGCAGCACCCGCACCTGATCCACGCTCAGGTCGCACCCGCGCAGGATCCACCCGCCGTGCTCGTTGGCGAACTGCCATATCCCCCGCAGCACCGCCTCGCGGTAGCCGACCTGCCGGTCAATCACGAGCGCAACCCGCTGGGGAACCATTCCCCCAACCTACGTCATTTGACGCTAGATGACAAAACAATTGCCGCAAGGCGACAAGCTACTGGGGCTATATCTTCTCCCATCGGGCGGCCTCCATTGGATGTCGACCCGCAACACATCGTGTTCGTTCGCCTTTGACTCGGAGGAGATGATGAAGATCAAGACCTGGATTAGCTCGTTTGTGCTGGCCTCGGCCGCGGCGGTTGTACCGACGCAGGCTGCCCTGATCGCTTTCGACAACGCCGCTGACGCCGCCTACGACGACGGCTATCAGACCGGCGACAACGGCGGCTTCGGCTTCCTGCCGTGGACGCTCAGCGGCAACACGTTCCTCGGCCAGTCGCAGACCAACGGCTTCGGCGACGGCAACATCGACACCGCCGGGCGGGCGTGGGGCTTCTATGACGAAGGCGTCCAGAGCCGCCCGTTCGCCGCCGAGCTGGAAGTCGGCGACACCTTCAGCATCGCCTTCGACAACGGCTTCCTCAACAACGGCAATACGCCGGGCTTCCGCCTCGTCGACGCGGGCGGCAACGAGCAGTTTGCCTTCTACTTCGTCGGCGGCACCGGCTCGTATCGCATCAGTGACGGCTCGGTGGACAACTTCGAGACCGGCATCGGCTACACGTCGGCGGGCCTTGAAGTCGAGTTCACGCTGCTGGCCGGCGACACCTACTCGGTGTTCATCAAGCGCAACGTCGATGCCACCGGCACCACGATCTCGGGCAACAGCCTCCGCGCCGGCGGCGACGTCAGCGGGCTGCAGATCTTCGGCTTCGGCAACACGCCCGACGGCTCGGGCGATTACTTTGCCAACAGCATCAGCATCGAGTCGTCGGTCATTCCCGAACCCGCGGGCCTGGCGCTGCTCGCCCCCGCGGCCGTGCTTCTCCGCCGCCGCAGGGCCTGAACCCGCGGCGCTCGAGCGACGCTCCGGCCCGGCACATCGCGTGCCGGGCCTTTTTTATTGCCGCCGCACGAATCACCCGCCTCTCAGGAGTCACCGCCTCCGGCTCCCTCGCCGCAGCGGAGGGGTCCGGCATCCCGGGACGCTGG
>CAZBOE010000220.1:0-5904 GCA_964493365.1 uncultured Tepidisphaeraceae bacterium
CAGCGCGGCCTTCCTCGGCAACGAGTGGTTCCTCAAGGCCGCCATCCCCTTCGAGGCCGGCCGCGGCAAGTCGCCCGACAAGCCCAACGATCCCCTCGCCCTCCCGCCGACGCGCACCGACATCCTCCTCGACACCGACGCCGACGGCCGCACCGTCGTCACGCTCGGCGCCGCGCTCCAGCGGGCAAGTATTGATCAGTTTGTTTCGTACATCGCCCGCTTCCGCAGCGACAAGGGCGCGGGCGAGATCGAGGTCGTCATCCGCCCGACGCCGCGCGTCCCCTACGCCGACGTCGTCCGCGTCCACTCCGCCTGCGACGACGTCGGCATCTACAAGGTCGGCATCGGCGTGGCGCGAACCCCGGCCCCCGCCAACCCCGCGACGCCGCCCCGCCCGTGATCGGCCCGATCACTCGGCCGCCGGCTTCGACCGCGCATACACCACCACCCGGTGCCCCTCGGGCACCAGCCCGCGCTCGCGGCAGACCCGGTCCCGGATCTCCGCCACCTCCGGCAGCTCGATCGGGATGATCTCCTTCGTGTCCACGTTGATCAGCAGCCCCGACCCGCGCTTGCCGTACGCCAGTTGATAATGCGACTGCTCGCTGTCGAACAGCACCTGCTGGATGATCCCCGCCTCCGCCAGCAGCTTGATCGTCCGGTAGATCGTCGCCTTCGACACCCGGAACCCGGCCCGCCGCATGCTGTTCAGCAGCTCGTCGGCCTCGAACACCCCCGAAGAGCCCTCCGCCGCCAGGTCGCGCCGGATGATCGCGTCGAGGATGTGCGCCCGCTCCGGCGTGTACTTCAGCCCCACGCTCTTGAGCTTCCGCCGGAACACCGCGCACAGCGGCTCCGCGATGCGGATGCCGTTGAGCGAGGCCGTCCCCGCCGCCCCGATCGGGGCCGGGCTGCCGGGCTTCAGCGGTCGAAGATTCATCGCGTAACTGTATGACCCGCGCGCGGACACGGCCGTCTTCACCGCGCCGCCGCGCCCGGCTTCGCCGCCGCCGCGTGCTCCCACCGCGTCGCCAGCGCGTGCTCAACCTTCAGCAGGTCCAGAACCTTCCCCACCATGAAGTCCACGATCTCCTCGACGCTGCGCGGGTTCAGGTAAAACCCCGGGTTCGTCGGGCACACGATCGCCCCCGCCAGCGTCAGTTGACGCATGTTCTCGATGTCGATCAGGCTCAGCGGCGTCTCCCGGTGGCACACGATCAGCGGCCGACGCTCCTTCAGCGTCACCATCGCCGCCCGCGTCAGCAGGTTCGAGCCCGAGCCCGTCGCCATCGCGCCCAGCGACGTGCTCGAGCACGGCACCACCACCATCCCCTCGTGCAGGAAGCTCCCGCTGGCGATCACCGCCCCAACGTCCTTGTTCGGGTGGATCACCAGCCGCTCCGCCGCGTGCGCGCTCGTAATCGTCGGGCACAGGTTCGCAAACTCCAGGTGCGTCACCCCGGCCTCGTCAAACAGCAGCCGCCGCCCGTAGTCCGTCACCACCAGGTGCACCTCCGCCCCGGACAGCACCAACTGCTCCAGCAGCCGCAGCGCATACGCCGCGCCGGACGCCCCGGAGATCCCCAGCACAAACCGCCGCGGCCGATTCTGTGCCCCTAACCCCTGACCGTTGTGATGGCCCTGTGAACTGCTCATGGTGATGCAACGCAACTGTAGACGAACCGCCGGCACACCTCGGATGCGGCCCTGCGACGCGAGACGCTCGTCTGAGCGGTCTGATCAAGCCGCCACACCGACATCGACTTCCCCTCTCCCGTCCATCGCCGCCACTGGCCCGATGGCCAACCCGTGGTAGACTTCGGCCAAGAGGAGCGAGCGGATCAGGAACCGGTTCGTTCATGCGCAATCCCCTCTTCAATCTGGGCAATCTGAACGTTCCTCGGCGTGTCCGCGGGACCGCCATGGCCGCGGCGGCCTCCCTGTTCTCGGTCCTGCCCGCCCACGCCGACATCGACCCCGTCAGCGGGATCGACTTCGTCCGGATCGGCGCGGTCGGCAACGCGCCGTACGTGGACCCGACCCCCAACTCCTTCATCAACGGCCGCGGCGGGGTCAACTACGAGTACCACATCGGCCGGTTCGAGGTCACGACCAGCCAGTGGGTCGAGTTCTTCAACGCCGCGTACGACCGCCCCGCCAACGACCGCATCCCCCACCTGGTCGTGCCCGACCACTGGGGCGCAGCGCCAACGACGCCGAACACCCTGGGCGGGCGAAGGTGGTCGGTGCCCACCGGCAACGAGATGATCCCGGTCGGCGACATCTCCTGGCGCATGGCCGCGATCTACTGCAACTGGCTGCACAACGGCAAGAGCGCGGCGCGCGAGTCGTTCCTCGCGGGCGCGTACGACGTTTCAACATTCGGATTCGAGAGCGGCGTGCCCAACCTGCGTTTCACGGACCAGCGCGAGCACTCGCCGGGTGCGCGATATTGGATCCCGACTTGGGATGAATGGCTCAAGGCCGCTCATTATGATCCGAACAAACTGAACGCCGATGGCAGCACGGGCGGTTGGTGGGCCTACGCCAACGGCCGCGACCGCCCGCCGGTGTACGGTCCGCCGGGAGCGCTGGTCAATGGCCAACTCGCTGAGGCCAACGCGGGGTGGGACCAGGATGACTTTCCCGGCCAGTCGCCATTTGCCGTTCCGCTGGGAAGTTATGCGAATGTTGCGCAAAGCCCGTGGGGGTTGTTGGATACGGCGGGCGGGACGGCGGAGTGGACGGAGAGTATCTTTCAGTTCCCAGGCGATTCGCGCTATCGAATCTTTGACGGCTCCTTCTGGATAGAAGACTCCGGTCAATCAGTCTTTGGGGATTGGATTAGCAGCCCGAGGTCAGAGTTTCCTCATGTCCCCACACTGGAGTTTGGGCTGCGCCTAGCATCGAGTGTCCCAAGTCCCGGCAACGCGGTTGTCGGCACTGGTGTGTTGCTGCTTTGGACTCCTCGCAGTCGGAGGCGTGGCACATGGCTCGGTGCTTCATACACCTTCTCGCGTTCGTGCTGACCGTGGTCTCGGGCGTATGCGACTCGCGTGCGCAATGCACCGCGACCACTGGGCTTCCCATCAAGGTCGCCACCGGTTCGCTCGGGGGGACGCTCACGGTCGTGCAGTGCCTCAACAGCAGTGACCCAATCATTGTCAACGTCAGCGGGCTGTCCGGCTCGCGTGTGATACACGTCTATGACAGTACGGGCAGTCCTCCGAGTTTGAGTGTCGGGGCGATCACGATTTCGGGCCAGTCAGCCACACTGACGGCGTTAGCCGTACTGATTGCCGGCACAAGTCAGGGGTGGACAGAAGACTCCGCTGTGAGCTTGCAAACGGGAGCCACAAGTTTCGGCGGTCTGACGGTAGAGGAGTCTGACACACGTTCAAAGACACGAGTTTCCGCCTCCGTTTCGGGATCGATCACCGGCAGCATCACGGCGAACCAGATCGTCCGCATCCAAACAGATAACTCTGTGGACGACGACCTCATCGCGACCGGAGCAGGGCCGTTCGTCGGCACTACCACCAGAGCCATCGGCCAGGTCCGCGCCGGCCACGCGATCCGCGGCGATATCCGCGCCGAGCAGGGGGACATCTTCGCCATCCGCGTTCTGAACGTCACGCCGTTGCCCGAAGCCGAGGGCCTCTCGGGCAACGTGTACGCCGAGGGCAACATCGGCACGATCTACAGCACCGGTCGGATTGGCCCCATCAACACCAACGCGATCAAGATTCTCGCCGGCGGCCGCATCGAGCAGGTTCGCACCAGCGCCGACAGCATCAGCGCCGACCCGCTCGACAAGGACATCATCGCGGATATCGGCACCGGCGTTGATGCGATGGGAAACGAGCTCGACACGAGTCTGATGGCGTTGACCGGGAACTCCAAGCTCGATTCGCCGCTGTGCCTGCTTCAGACGGCCGGTGATTTCGAGGGAAACCTGAACTTGGCCAACCTCGCGGTGACGCCGACATGGCCCTCGTCTGCCCCGGCGGGTGTGCTTGTCGGCGGGCGGCTGGTGGGGAACATCAACATCCGATTCAACCTTGACCACTCGAAGATCATCGCTCAGAACATGGCCGAGGCCTTCTTCAACATCGGCCTCCGCATGACCGGCGCGATCGTCGAGTTTCGTCGTGACCAAGGCGACCGCACGCTCGACTTCAACGGCCCGACGTTCACCATCGGCTACGGCACGCCGCCCACCGAGTACACCAACGAGATTCGCGGCATGACCGGGTCGAACTGCCCGCCGGTAGACATGACCGAAACTGACTGGTGGTTCGAGACGCCGGATTGCGACGGCCGCACGTTCGACAGCCTCATCCGCTTCAGCAGCACCAAGGGGATCGACATCCGGCGCATGACGCTGGAGATCACGCAAACACGCACAAGGCGTACATCCCGCGCGTCGAGTTCATCGCGGCACGGGAGATGCGCATCGGCACGAACCCGCCCGAGGCCGACGCCTCGATGGAGGCGGGCGTCGTGTGGTCCGGTGACTTGCTCGATGGCGTAGGCGGCAACGACCCGTCCAACGACTACGCCGAGTTCACCATCAACGGACTGATCGTCTCCGCGGTCTCACCGACCGCCGACCTGTGGCTGAAGGGCGCGGTGCCGCACCCGCTGACGGTTCTCGCCGACCTGCTGGGCGAGGCCCATCTTCCGGCGCTTGCCGCCGGGCAACTGATCCGCATCGGCCAGAACCTCGGCGATCGACACGAGGAGGAGTGGGGCTGCTCCTCGGCGTTCCTCAACCCCGCGGTCCAGCCATGCTCCGGGCAGGAGGATGTGAACTGCAAGTACCCGTGTGCGCTGAACGCCGGCGAGAACTCGCCCCGTGCATTTGAGGGCGGTGTGCAGCTCGCGCCGATCGGCCGCGTGATCATCGCAAACGAGGATGCGCTGGAAGGCCAGGTGGTCATCAACGCGGCCAACACGCACGTTCGGCTCAGCGATGGCAGTAACGCGCTCGACTTCTGGCGCGGCAAGGTGGATGTGACGAACACGCTCTCGCCTCCGACGGTCACTCGCCTCTCCCCGATCGACCCCGCGATTCCCTCGTGCGCGGCCCAGGCGGATCACGTCCCGTCGCACCTCACGCTGGTGAACCAGTACGGCGGCGGCGATGTGGGGCACGTTCCGTACCGCATCCACTACGAGTCCAGCGTCCCCGCTCTGGAACGCTACTGCCCGAACCCCGCGTCAATGCCGTTCGTGACCGCCCAGGCGCTTGCGAACACATCCGCAACGCCGGTGCGGGTGCGGTTCGATGGGCCGATCGAGGAGTATTACTCGTTGAGCGGCAAGCCCGCCAGGGTTTACGGGCTCGACATGAACTGGGACATGGTGGACATGACCCACCTGTTTGAGTTCAGCATCGAGCCCGCGGATCCGAACACGCTGCGGGTGAGTGGGACGAGCGAGAACGACATCCTGTATGTCATGGCCAGCGGGTTCGCCACACAGATGTACACGCTCGTGCCGAAGACCGACCCCCTTGCGGACGACGACCTGTTGCTCTGCGCCGACAGCTCGCTCCTCGGAGCATCGATGGTCCCGGTCGCGTCAGAGTCGTTCACGTTCTACGTGATCTACGACTGCAACGACAATCAGACCGCGGACCCGGACGATATCGCGGTGATGCCCGCGGCGTTCGATTGCAACAACAACGGCCGCTTGGACGAGTGCGAGATCAGGGAGAATCCGATCATCGATGAGGACATGGATGGGATCATCGACACCTGCCAGAGCGCCGGTGGGTGCTCGATCAACGGGGTGACCATCGCGGGCGACTTCAACTGCAGCGGCCTCCCCGTGACCGTTCAGGACATCTTCGACTTCCTGACCGCCTGGTTCGGCAGCGATCCTTCGGCCGATGTGAAC
>CAZBOE010000220.1:5928-7093 GCA_964493365.1 uncultured Tepidisphaeraceae bacterium
CTCCAGGACCTATTCGACTTCCTCGGCGCCTGGTTCGGCCAGTGCCCTTGCGATCCCTGAGCCATGCCTTCGCGGGGCGGTCGGACTCCGCCGGGCTGCTGAGGGCGCCACGGAGAGGGCTTCGCTTGGGCTCACGCAAGGAACAGTCTGATGGGGTGCTCTGCGTCAAGTGGGCATACCCGACTCGTTCGTCAGCGGGCTGCGGCGGTGACGACACCGAACACCATCGGTGGGCGACTGCGGGACTTGCCCGTCGGAAACCCATTGAGCCATGCAACGTTGTCCGCTGGCGCACGGCCGCGATCCTTCGCAGCAGAGCACCGCCGCTGCCCGCTCCCTCCCCCACGGGATACCATCCGCCCAGCACCCCCCGGCCTGCCCGCTCACGGAGGAGTTCCATGCGTACCCCCGCCCCCCTCGCGCCCGCCCTCATCCTCGCCGCCATCGCCCTCCCCCTCCCCGCCTGCGTCGGCTTCAACAGCTACAACGCGCCCAACACCGACCCCGACATGACCGTGAAGCACGGCTTCACCAACCCCAACGACGACCCCTTCCCCCGCTCATGACCGAATCGGTCCGCTGGGTCATCACCCGCTACCCCGCCGTCGAGCGCGCCGAGTGGTCGCCCCCCCTCGGCATCCCGCCGGAAGGCTCCGAGTTCGCCGTCAACCTCCCCTACGGCACGAACAACCTCGTCTACAAGCGCACCGTCGAGCGCGTCGGCTTCGGCGCCGTCCCCATGGAGCCGGGGCGAGAGTCCCTCCCCACCTACCACATCGCCCGCCTCTGGGTCAACGGCGATGAGGCCAAGGTCGACATCGTCCGCCCCGTCCCCGGCATGAAGACCGCCGACGGCCACCAGGCCACCCAGGGCATCACCGTCCGCCTCCGCGGCGGGCTCCAGCCCTGGCGCGTCACCAGCCACCGCGTCTGGGAGATGAACTCCATGCCCGTGCCCCCCATCAACTACGTGCCCGAGCCGGGGGCCAGGTTCCCCACCGCCACCGCCTCCGTCGGCAGCGACGGCTCGGTCGAGCTGATCAACCTCCCCGAAGCCGGCGCCAAGTAGCCCCGCGCCGCGCACCAGTTCGCCCAGGACGACCACCGCCCCCCCCCGCCGCGCCGCCGCGGCGTCCCGCCGCTTCCGTGCGCCCCGCGTGCCCCT
>CAZBOE010000221.1:0-7047 GCA_964493365.1 uncultured Tepidisphaeraceae bacterium
GACAATTCATTCAATCAATCGCAGTTGCGATCGCAGCCTCGTCAAATTACGCTCCGTAACATTCTGGCCCCAAACTTGACTGGCGCACCCGAGGCGTATCGGCATGACCACGCTAGTCGCTACCAGGGAGCCATCGACCTAACAGTCAACGCCGGCACTTTTGTTGGCACTGAGGTGATTCTTCCCCGTCCCGACTTAAGCTACCAAGATGCCCAAGCGGGATGTGATGTAATGCTCGATTCCGGCGCTGACGCAATAGATCGGATCGGCGGCGGATTCGGTTATGTGGGGAACAGTATTCTCACGATTACTGATTCCATTCCAGTTGTCGGTAACGTCCGTCGACTTTCAGTGAAGGCGGTGAAAAAGGGGGCGGCCTACGCCGATAAACTGCTCGTTGGCGCCGGTCGAGTGCCAACCAGCATACAAGTTCCTGCAGGACGTGCAGCCTCGCAGTTCGGCTCGGATTTGCCGACGCCGGGGCGTCAGAATATGGTGCCGGATAATGGAGCGGCGGGCCCTAGTGGGGCAAAGCAACAGGTGTTGCGCGACATGCGCGACGCCGATATTGAGGATGGCTTGACGCCTCCGGACCTCGATATCTATGGAGGCAGTGGCGTCATCTATGTGGTTCCCGGTAGCGGAACAACTAGCGGCAAACCATACATAGGCTCTGCGGATGACCTCTCGCAGCGGGCCAGAACCGCCACCGACATGCGGGATCGTACCCAAGCGACTCAGGTTGGGAGCTATCCAAAGGGAGATGTCTCAGCACGACGCCAAGCTGAGCAGAATGCAATCGACGATGCAGGTGGTATAATGAACCTTGATAACAAGCGCAACGAGATTGGACGGAAGTAGGCTCATGACACCTGCGAAAGAGGAGATTACTGCGTTTTGGAACTGGTTTGCATCAGTTTCCGACCATCTTGAGCATCTGATTGTGCACTCAGCCAGTACAGAAGTTAGCGACCTCTTGGACAGCAGGGTGCGATCATTGTCTGCGGCTATTGGATGGGAGGTGGGACCCGGCACTACAAAACTTTGCGCTCTCAGCTTCGGGTTACGGCACGACCTCAACAATCTGACCGCCACGCAGACAATTGTAGCGGCCGCGCCGTGTCTTCCACATTGGGAGTTCTTTGCCGCGAGACCGCCAAAGAGCTGGGATTTGCGTTTTGTGCTTATGGACCCAAGCGGGCGTCCGTTCGAGGTCGATGCTCGCTCGTGGAAGTATTCGCTTACTTCGTTTGGCGGCAATGAGTTCTTCGATGTTATCGTTGTTGCGAGCGATCTTCCGCCAAGCAGAGGACTTCTCGATCAAGCTGCGTCAATTGTATTGCTGGGAGTCTTAGGCGAGATAGATTTTCTGCGCCGTATCGACCGGATTACTGTGGTGCGGTCCGTGATCGAACTCGACTCACGTCAAGCTGAGGGGCTTACGGAAATGGAACGCATGCGAGAGCATTTGTTGATGTTAGCGGGCGGGCTAAACGGAACGTAGCGGCCCTGTTGCGACCCTCTGTTGTTGGAGTCAAAGACGATTGAGTGCAGAGATCGGCCGGGTGAAGTTGCTCGACGAATTAACCGTATCAGATGACTATATTGCGGCTGTCATCCTTTAAATAGGAGGGTCGCAACAGAGCCGGACGTAGCTCTTTGTCCCTCCCGAGGGGCAGGCGACCCGGCCACACCGTCGCCCTGACCAACGGCGCGGGTTCCCATCGCCAAGACCGCCGATTATCTTCAGCAGGGACGTTACGAAGACGCGGCGTGGGCGTTCGGTGAGGAGGCTGTCGGGACGCTGGCCGGTCCCGGGCTGGGCAAGGCGATCTCTGCGATCAAGACCGCAGGCCGGGCACGGGCGGCGGTCAACGCCATGGACGGCCTGGCCGACGCGGCGAGGAACGGCCAACGTCTCGTTCCAGACGCCATGCCGGGGCATGGGTTTGCGCCAAGGAGTGGTCTTCCCGGTAACAGAGCAGACCTTCACATGAATCTGCGTTCGCAGGGGTTCGAACTTCAAGGTACTAGTCGCAACGGCTACGTTACATATAAGGGTCCTAACGGTACGACTCTGACAGTAAAACCTACTGGCGAGGTAATACGAACACAGCGCGTATGGAAAGCAGATGGTAGCGGCAAGTTCCCGCAGCGACAGGGCTATTCCGGCAAACCCTTGCCGGATCAATCCCATTCAACAGGGCATTTTGTTGAACCGATCCAGAACACGAACGTTGGCGATCGTATTGGAGGCTGATATGCGTATCATGGACGACGTTAATCTAGACAAGATTGTTATAGACAAGAGCGGGAAGGCTTGTCGTCTTGAGTTCATTAACCTGCGGGATGGCGCTCCCGTTGGCGTAATCGAATGCATGGACGTAATCCTGATAAACTACCACAACGTCATGGATTTTGAAGGACTTGCGACCTACGTGGGGCAAGTCGATCTTGATGAGCTTGGCGGCGATCTAGGAAGGGCTAAGTTGTGCGACCTCGGCTTCAAGTTCCGCGACTCTCTCGGGCATACGGGTACGACGAATAGCGGAACGGTTCGCCACCTGCATGTTGAGGGGGGCGAGGTCTGTATCGATCTCTGTTGCGGTGAATGCCGCCTGACAAGAATCGGATGAAGATGTGAATCCGCTGCGTCATCTTCAATCGAGATCCGCGACCACCTGAGGAACCAGGCAGACAAGCTCACCGACGAGTCGCTGCGGCGTGAAACTCCGACCGAACGGCTGCCGCGCATTGTGCGCGCCGGCGTTCGAGATCGCGAATCAATGCGCGAGTCGCCCGCCGAAGTCGATGCGGCGGCGCGGCCGGTCAGATGGCATCTCGCAGGAAACTGCCGGGGCTACCGCATCGTCGGTGAAGCGGCCCTGCGACTCGGCGGCGTGCCCGCGACAGTGTACTCAGGGTATCTCCGACCGGGTGGCGGACCCCATAACTATGACATCTATCTCTCTACGAGAAGTGGCCCTGGCGCTGCTGAGCCGAGCGAGTGCATCACTCCCTCTCCCGCGGCCTGTAGTCGGCCTCGCCATCGATCGTGGCATTCGCCTCGCCGCGGACCGTAATCGGCGCCGTGAGGTGCTCGTGCACGATCCGCCAGTCGCCCTCGATCAGCCTCCACACGTGGGTTCCGTGCTGGCTGCCCTTGTATGTCGTCCCGTCTGCCCGCTTCCCTTCGCCCCAGAAGTTGATCGCCGACCAGGCCATATCACCCGAGGCGGCCACCTCGATCCGCACAACGTCCATCCGGGTGATCGTCCAGCCCGGGAAGCTCTCGTTGACGTCGCGCTCCCAGATTGTGCGGTAGTCGTCGAAGCCGACGATCTGCGTGCTGGCCCACGCGGGCACATAGCTGTCGAAGACCAACAGGTTGTCGCCTCTCGAATCAAACACGTTTTCATATCCGTCGAGGCTGAATCGCTTGCCCAGCCCCGTCAAGCTGAACACCACGCGCCACCGTTCGAGTTGACTGCGGATGGCCTGCGCGGGCGAGGCCGCCGCGGCTTGACCGAGCGGTGCGGTGAATTCGACGACGTTGCCGTCGGGGTCCTGGAGGAATGCGAGCCGCCTGCCGAGCCTCGGGTAGTCAAACGGCTCGGCGAGCACCTTCGCACCGGCGGCCTTGGCACGGTTAAACGCCGCGTTGATGTCCGGGACCTTAAAGCAGACATGCCGGAACCCTGCGAACGCGAAGTCATCGGCGAGATGAACCGCCGCGCGGTCGGGACGCGCGGCATTCGCGTTGCCGGCGATCTCCAGGCGCGCCCCGCCCGGGTGGATCAGATACGACAGTTGCAGACCCGGTACGACGTCCGGGGCGGTCCAGCGGTCTTCGAAGGAGAAACCGAGGACGTCGATGTACCACTTGGTGAGTTCGTCAAACCGGCCTGTCACAATGAGCACGTGGTCGATGGCCATCGAGGTAGCAGCGCCGGCGTCCGCCTTCGGTTCAACGTTGTCGCGCGCGGCGGTCTGCGCGAACGCGGGCGATGCCGACACGAGAGATACGGCGACAAGGGCGATGGCGGCAGAGAGCTTCATTTGGTCAACTCCTCGATGGGGTGGTGAGACTCGGCGTGAACGTTTGGGTATACCTAGAGCATCGCGCCGCCGCTGGCCTCGATTCGCTGGCCGGTGACCCAGCGGCTGTCGTCTGACGCGAGAAACGAGACCACATCGGCGATGTCATCCGGCTTCCCGTGCCGGCCCAGCGCGGTGACGCCCGCCACCTGCTGCTGCGCCTGCGGGTTCTGCAGGTAGGGGTTCATGTCGGTTTCGGTCGCCCCGGGAGCGATGACGTTGACCGTGATGCCGCGGGAGCCGAGCTGCTTGGCGAGGTACTTCGCCAGAACATCGATCGCACCCTTGCTCGCCGCGTATGCGGCGTACTGCGGCAGTGCGAATCGCGTCAGGCCTGTGCCGAGGAAGATGACTCGGCCGCCGTCGCGCAGCCTTGAGAGAGCGGCCTGTGTGCCAAAGAACGGCCCCTTGACGTTGATATTGAACAGCCGATCGAACTGCTCTTCGGTGGTCTCCGGGAACGGAACCGCCTGGTTCACGCCCGCGTTGTTCACAAGCACGTCGAGGTAGGGACCATTGGCGCCCCATGCGGCGTCGAGCTGGTCGAACAGCGAGCGGAATCCGGCAGGCGTAGACAGATCAGCGCCGAACACCTGGGCCTCGCCGCCGGCTGAACGGATCTCCGCCGCAACCGCATCGGCGGCGTCTGGTTTCGTGCTGTAATGAATCGCGACCCGAAAGCCGTCACGGGCGAGCCGGATAGCGGCCGCCCGGCCAAGGCCCCTGCTGCTTCCGGTAACGAGCGCGGTGCGGATTGTGCTGCGTGCCATGTCGTGTACTCCTTGAACTGAACAACCAACTGCACTTCCACTTGATAAACGAAACGTAGCGTATCATAATATCGATGTCAAGCATCGCCGTCAATTTTTCGATACGATTCGTCTTGAAAGGCTGGCATCCGGATGAGCGCTCGACCACAACCCAAACGCGGCCGCCCGCGTTCCAAGGAGTCACGCCAGGCGATCCTGGATGCCGCATGGCGGCTGGCGGAGGTCCACCCGCTGAGCAAGGTCTCGATTGAGGCGGTGGCCCGCGAAGCCGGTGTCGGAAAGACCACCATTTACCGCTGGTGGCCGAGTCGCCCCGCGCTGCTTTGCGACGCATTCCTCCACGCGATCGAACCGACCATCCCCTTTCCCGAAGCACCCACAGCGGCCGAAGCCATCGCCAGGCAGATGCGTTCCCTCGTCCGCGCCTTCGAGGGGGAGTTCGGGCGGCTTGTCCGGGAGCTCCTCGCGGAGACCGCGAGCGACCCCGACGCCCTCAAGCTTTTCGGCGAGCGGTTTGTGAAGCCAAGGCGCGCCGTCGCGAGACGCCTGATCGAAGCGGGAATTGCCGCAGGTCAGTTCCGCGCAGACCTCCAACCCGAGGTCGCGATCGACATGCTGTACGGCCCACTGTATTACCGCTTGCTCGTGCAGCACCTGCCGCTGAGCGATGATTTCACGGCGGACCTCGTGGCGACCGCGGTCACGGGACTAAAGAAGACCTGACCAGCGCGTGACGGGTCCGTTGACCAGCGAACCTTCTTAGGCTGACAACTCTCGAGTTGGCGGCAACGCCCGGCCAGCGCCGCAGCGCGCGGCTGGCACCTCACGCGGAACCAGCCATGTTGCCCCGCAGGCTCTGGACTCCCTGATGGGCCCCGATGCCTTCGCCCTGTCAACCTGAGGCGGGCTGGTGGGCAATCGCAGGATGTTGAGCCGCGTGCGGTCGGTTGGTCGGATGCCGCGCGTTGGATTCGCGGGCAGCCGTCGCGGGCGGGCGTCGCCGTCCGTTGGGGATTGGGGAGGCCCGCAGGACGGCGACGCCGATGCGCCTAGTCGACCCGCTTCACTACCGGCGGGTTCCAGCGGCCGTCGAGGGCCTGGGGTGCGGGGGCATAGAGACGCATCGTCACGCCCAGTTTCCCGCTGGCGGGTGCCGGCAGCCAGTTCGACTCTTTCTCCGGGCCGGGCGACTCATGCTGGATGTAGATGTCCAGCGAGCCGTCGGGGTTGTATTTGAGATCGTCGCGGTCGCCGATGGCAAAGCGGTTGATCGGGTTGGCCACCTGGAAACCCTCGTGGTCATACATCGTGATCGACCAGAACGCGTTGACGGGCGGCAGCTCCTCCTTGGCGAAATGGATCACGTATCGGTATTGACCCTCCATCGGCCGGCCGTCGGAGTCGGCGATGTTCATCGGATAGATCGCGTCATCGGGCTGGTTGGCACCCAGCCCCACCATCGCGACGATTGCTCGCTTGAGGTAGTAGTTGCCATAGACGCCCATCGTGTCGGTGTTCATCTGCCAGCCGTTGGAGAGACGGGCGAGCGTGGGCAGCTTGGCCATCATCAGCGCGAGCCCTTCGGCCGGCGCCCGCTCGAGCGCGGCTTTCACCATCGGATCGGCCTTGCTCAGGTCAAATGACTTGCCCGGTTCGATGCCCAGACGCTTCATCCGGCTGATGATCGACCAATCCGTCACCTGCGGCGGGTTGTGTTTCAGCAGTTCCGCGGCCATCGCGAAATAAGTCGCGGCCGGCATGGTGTTGACCTGCACCAGCGGCGGCGTCTTCATGTCCACGGCGGGGTCCGGCGTAAACGCAGGCGCCGTCGTCTCCCGGCCCCACTGCGAAAGCGGCGTCACGGTATAGCCGTCCTGCACCTCGTGCACGCTGGCATAGTCACTCGGGCCGTTGGTCTGTGTCCGGCCGATGACCCAGACATGCGCGGTCGGGGCGTTGATGCGCTCGACGCCCTCGGGCAGTTCACCCGACCAGCCCGGGCCGACCACCGCCCAGTGACCCGCGCCGGTTCCGCTGGTGCGCTTGCCGGGCGCGGCGAAGACGTTGCTCCACATATCGAGCATCGGGAGCAGGTAGTAGCGGTCGCCCGTGTCGGGGGCCGAGACGATCATCGGCTCGGTGGGCCCGTCGAGACGGGCGGGTGAGTAGAGCGTGGCGA